>NZ_JBHRTP010000082.1:0-117582 GCF_042646465.1 Pseudundibacterium arcticum | reverse complement strand
GCAGCGCGCATGTGCTGACGGGCGCCGAGATCACAGCTGGCTTGGTGAATCTGCAGGCCGGGACGCTGACCAACGGCACGACCTACAACATGACCGCGAAGATCACCGATGCGGCGGGCAATGTCAGCGGCGCATCGAACACCTTCACGGTGACGGAAGACACCACAGCGCCGGCTGCGCCGACTAGTCTGTCTTACAGTTCGCTGGACTCGGGGGGGACGCACACGCTCACCGGTGGGGTTGGCAGCGTTGAAGGTGGCGCGACTGTCAAGGTGACGGTACAAGGCACATCCGAAGGTAGTGTGATCGCCAACGCGAACGGGAGCTTCAGCATCGTCTTATCACCATCCTGGAGTGGAAACAAGAGCATCGATGTCACCGCAACCGACACAGCGGGCAACGTAAGTGCCCCTACCAGCTTGTCAAGCAAATACCCCGCAGGCGTAGCCGGTTCGCCCATTAATCTTGGTCTTGACGATCCCACTTTGGATCCGGGCGATGCGATTACCTATAAGGTCAATGGTGTTCCTACCAACTGGACCTTGAGCGAAGGCACCAACAACGGTGACGGCAGCTGGACGATACAGACCAGCGACCCCTCCGCGCTGACGATCACGACGCCATCCAGCTATGCCGGTGCGATGGTACTCACTGTGACTTCCAGCTGGACCAACGCCGACGGCAGCACGGGCTCGGCCGTCGTCTTCGATAATGTCGAGGCCTACGCCCCAGGCTCGCCAATCTTCGCCCTATCTTCAGATGACCACCTCACCGGCTCCTCAGGACATGATCTCTTTGTCTTCGCCCAGCCGATCACGAACGACACGATCCACAGCTTCGACACCGCAGCAGACAAGATCGACCTGATCGGCTTCGCTGGCTTCACGACCTTCGCCGACGTCCAGGCCCACATGGTCAACGACGCCAACGGCAACGCCGTAATTACGCTAGGCAACGGCGAAACCATCACGGTATTGGGCGCTGATACTGCTTCACTGAACGCCAGCAATTTCGTGTTCGACCAGGAGCCCGTCACCATCAACGCAGGCACCCTGACCATCAGCGACGGCGCCATCATGCCGTTCAGCGGGATCATCGAGAACACCGGCACCATTGCGCTTGCATCGACCGGTAACGAAACGAACCTGGAAATCCTGGTCCACAGTGTGACGCTACAAGGCGGCGGGCATCTCACGCTGTCCGACAACGACCACAACGTCATCTTCGGCGGCACCGGCGAAGCCACGCTCACTAACATCGACAATACGATCTCGGGTGCCGGCCAACTTGGCGCCGGACAGATGACGCTAGCCAACGCGGGCACCATCATCGCCGACGGCAGCCACGCGCTGGTCATCGACACAGGTAGCCACGTCATCACAAACTCCGGCACGTTGGAGGCTACCGGCAGCGGCGGCCTGCTCATCGAAAGCGGGATCGCCAATTCCGGCAGCCTGTGGGCCAACGGCGGCAATATCACGGTCCACGGCGATGTCACCGGCACCGGAAGCGCGACGATCAGCGGCACGGCGACACTCGAATTCGGCGGTGCCGTCAACGAGACCACCACCTTCGCCGTTGGCGGCGATGGCACGCTCATGCTCGATCATTCGGCCAGCTTCACAGGCGCCGTCTCCGGATTCAACGCCGGCGATTCCCTGCTGTTCGGAGATATCGTCGGTGCCGGAGCGACGCTCGCATATTCCGCGAACGCGGCGGGAACAGGCGGTACGCTGATCCTGAACGACGGCGTGCACACTGCCAATATCACGCTTAACGGCCAATATACCTCCGCCGGTTTCCACGACACGCAGGGTCAAGGCGGTATCAATGTCGTCAGCTACAACGCCAATCCTGGCGATCAGCTTACATATGGTTCAGACGGTAATGACATATTATCCGGCGGCGGCGGCAACGATATTTTGGTCGGTGGCGCAGGTGACGATGTACTTACCGGCGGTCTGGGTAACGATACATTCGACTACAACCTGATCACGGATCGCGGTGCAGCGGGCGACGTTGTGACTGACTTCAGTAAGTCGGGAGCCAATGGCACGGACGTTCTTGATCTGCACGATTTGCTGCGGGGATTCGACGGCTATGACGGCACAAACGCATTTACGGGAGGCTTTCTGAAGCTTACGGTTTCGGGTGAAAACACCGTGGTACAGGTCGACAGCAATGGCGGCGGCGATTCCTTCGTCACCCTGGTGACATTGAATAACGTATTGCTCATGCCGACCGATACACATAACCTCTTTGTCTAAAGAACCAGGTTATACGAGCCTGGGTGACGAGTTCGTGTTGTGTACCTAAAGCATTGGTTCTGTACTGGCAAGGAACAAGTAAATGCGACCCGCGCAATGAGGAGCTAAATTCATGCAAACCATCACGGTGGCGATTGCTGGTCGACAAGCAGCGGGACTGGCGACTTGCAGGCGCCTCTTGCGGCAGGAGCCTGATACCGAGGTGGTCGGACAGGCGGCGACCTGCATGGAAGTCGTGGCCACTGTCCGTAAATTCAAACCGCGCGTTTTGGTGTGCAGCTTCGAGATCTGTACCGACACCGATTTTCCCTTGCTGCTGGAACTGCGCCGGGAGTGCCCGGCCACGCGCGTGGTTCTGTTGGCTGACGACCTCACCGAGGAAGACCAGCTCATGCACGCGCTGGCTATCGGCGCGCGCGGCTATCTGGGCCACGATGAGATTCAGCTTCATCTCGTCAGGGCCGTACGCGGGGTGGACCAGGGCGAGACGTGGGTGCCGCGCAAGATGCTCTGCAAAATGGTGGAGCTCGCCTTGCGCTAAGTAAGAAAAAAAACCTATGAAAGTCAATCCTGCCGAGACCGTGCACCCTGAGTAGGTCCCGTTCGATACGGCCTGCGGCCTACTCAGGACGAACGGCAAAAAACTATTGAAGGGCTCGTCGTGCACGGCTATCCTTCGATACGCTTCTTTACCCCGTTCGTCCTGCCCTTCGATACGCTCCCTTCGATACGCTTCGCTACTCAGGGCGAACGGATTTACTCAGGACGTGGCTGCGCAGCAGCCTATCGAAGGGGGCTACTCCGGACGAACGGGCGTGGTGCGTGGGCGCAGGAGAAAAATCATTCTTAAAACAATGTATCCACAGTGGATTTCAAGTCATTACTTGGTATCTTTGCGAGCCTCGCGCTTGCGCCAAAACCACCCGCACCCTCATGCCGCGAAGCAGGTTGAAACGCCACTTCGCTTCCTGTACCATCGTTCCACATAAAGCGCCAAGCCATCACATCAAATCTCCTGAGGATGAGAGGGCCACCAGTGCCGCATCAGCCCATCACCTCCCCCAACCATCCCGTTGAAAGGGAGGGAGTTTTATCACGGTAGCGCTACGAACTGCAGGGAGTTTCATGAAAAGAAGAACAGTCTGGCCGACGCTCGCGCTCGCATGCGCAGCCGCTGCAGCATCCCCGCCGGCAAGCGCCGAGACGCTGCGCGAGGCGGTCGAGCAGGCGGTGCGCACCAACCCCGAAGTGCTGGCCTCCGCCCATCGCCGCTTTGCCGCCGACGAAGGCGTCAAGCAGGCGCTCGGGGGCTACTTGCCGCGCATCGATTTGAATGCCGGCACCGGCCGCGAGCGGCTCGACAGTGCGGATACGCGTCTGCTTGGCTTGAGCGAGACCACCTTCGCGCGGCACGACACCTCAGTGACGCTGTCGCAGATGCTGTTCGACGGCTTTGCCGTGCAGAGCGAGGTGGCGCGGCAACGGGCGCGGGTCGATTCTTCCGCCTACGGCGTTGCGGCCACCGCGGAGGACCTCGCGCTGCGCACGGTGGGAACCTATCTGGAAGTCTTGCGACGCCAGGAAACCGTGGTAGAGGCGGCCGATAACCTGGACGCCCACCAGCGCATCTACAACCAGATCAGGAAGCTCAGCGAAAGCGGCGTCGGCCGACGCGCCGACCTCGACCAGGCAGAAAGCCGCCTGGCCCTCGCGAAAGACAATCTCAGGCAGGAGCAAAGCAGCCTAAGGGATGCCGAAGTCAGCTATGTGCGCCTGGTCGGCACGCCGCCGCGCGCGCTGCTGATACCTGATTCACCCGACAATGCGCTGCCTCCGAGCGAGGGCATGGCGCTGGATGCTGCGTCGAACGGCCATCCGGCGGTGAAGTCGGCCGAGGCCGATGTTGCGGTCGCCAGCGCGCTGAATTCGGGAGCGAAAGCGGCCCTTTCGCCGCGCGTGGATCTGGAACTGGCCGCGAACCGCGGCAACGATATCGTGCGCGGCGTGACGAACGATCGCACCATCATGCTGCGCCTTCGCTACAACTTTTCGAGCGGCGGGGCCGACCTTGCGCGCATCAGCGAAACCGGATTCCAGGTTCAGGAAGCCAGCGAAGTGCTCAATCGCACCCGGCGCCAGGTTCAGGAAAACGTGTCTCTGGCCTATAACGCAAACGTCACCGCGCGCGATCGGCTTGGCGTGTTGCGCCAATACGTAGACGCCAGCGCGGCAACCCGCGAGTCGTATGCGAAGCAGTTCAGCATCGGGCAACGCACATTGCTGGATCTGCTGAATGCGGAGAATGAATATTTCAACGCACGGCTGGCTTACACCACCGGACAATATGCCCAGCTTGCAAGCGCATTCCGGATTTTCGCGGGCATGGGACAGTTGCTTGGCAACCTGCAGATAACCCTGCCGACGGAGGCGGTCGCGGTGCGCGGGCGAAGCGGCCACGACTGAGCTGCGAAAATCCGGCGGCTTCGACGATCGCCTCATCAAGCCAGCAGATACGTGCCGGCGGAGCGAATACTGGCCACCGGTCAAGTGGAGGTCTGCTTGTAAAAGGCACATCTTTCTGGCATACATACCAATTGTTGCCGCAAACATAATCGTTCCCGATATGCGGAAGCAATGTAATTTCCGATCCAACGCTAATCATTACGCCATGCACCCAGTCCACCGTTTTGTCCGGCACCGCCCACGCCTGATTGTTGCCATTGCGATCGGCGCTGCGATCGCGTTTGCGCTGCCGTCGCAGTGGCAGTTTATATCGCGGTTCTTGATCGGCTGGAATGTCGGGGTCTGGGCCTATCTGGCCCTGATCGGCTGGATGATGTTGCATGCCGACCATGTGCGGATCCGACAACTGGCGGCGCAGGAAGACAAGAGCGGCGCGGCGGTACTGGCGATCATGTCGATCGCGGCAGTCGCCAGTCTGGCGGCGATCGTGCTAGAGCTGTCGACCGTGAAGGAGATGACAACCGGATTCCGGGCGTACCATTATCTGCTGACCGCAGTGACGCTGATCGGGTCGTGGCTGCTGGTCGGGGTCACGTTCACCTTTCACTACGCCAGCATGTTCTACCGCGCGTCGTCCGAACGGCGCCCGATTATTTTTCCGGAAGGCGAGCAGCAACCCAATTACTGGGATTTTCTGTATTTCGCATTCACCATCGCGGTGGCGGCCCAGACTGCCGACATCAACATCCAGTCGCGTTCGATGCGCAAGGCGGTACTGGCGCAGTCGGTACTGAGCTTTCTGTTCAATGCCGCGATCCTTGGCTTCTCGATCAATATTGCGGCCGGGCTGGTCTGATTTCAGCGGCATCGGCAAACGGTGACCGACTACGCATCCATAATTAGGGTCGGAGTCGATTGGTCGGCTACAATCGCTGTTTTTATCAGCGCCGATTCCTTCGCGCCCATCCATCATGGCCCGTTTGTCCCGTCTGGTTGTCCCGCTGCAGGCGCATCACATCCTGCAGCGCGGCCACGACCGTCAGCCGATCTTCCGCGACCCCGAGGATTTCCAGGCTTTTCTCGGGTGGTTGCGCGATGCGGCCAAACTCTATGCGGTGGCGCTGCACGCCTACGTGCTGCTGCCCGACCATTTGCAGCTGCTGGCGACGCCGCTTGACGCCGATGGCTTGGGTCGCATGATGCAATGGATCGGCCGTCATTATGTGCCTTACTACAACCGCAAATACCAGCGCGCCGGCACCCTGTGGCAAGGTCGTTTCAAGGCCTCGGTAATCGAGGCCGAGCGTTATTTGATGCCATGCTGCCGTTACCTCGAGCTTGGTCCTGTGCGCGCCGGAATCGTCGCGACCGCCTCGGATTACCCGTGGTCGAGCTATGCCCATCATGCCGGCGTGCGATCCGATCCGCTAATCACCGACCATGCGATGTACTGGGCGCTCGGCAACACGCCGTTCCAGCGCGAGCAGGTCTACCGTCAATTTCTCGAAGAGATGCCGGGCGCAGCCGAACTGGACAAGCTCGATCGGAGCCTGCTGAAGGGGTGGGCTCTCGGTTCGGAGCAATTCAAGCGCGCGCTTGAGCAGCGCACCAGCCGCCGAGTCGGGCCGGCCAAACGAGGGCGCCCTGCCAAGACCGCGGTCCGCGCAGTGCCGGAGTGAGCGGCGCACCAGCAGATCGGCAGCCGGTATGGCATCCGCTGCGTCTTCATCGCTGCGCGGCGCAGGTCCTGGCATCCTGCCGCCGTAGTCCAAGCTACGGCTGAAGGCATCGCTGGCAGGTTCGCTTTACGCGGTCACGATGACCTTGCCAGTCATCGTTTCGTGCCCGTCGCCGCAAAAAATGTCACAGAAAAGGCTGAACGTGCCGATCCGGTCGGGCGTCAACTCGAGCCGCGCAACCGTGTCAGGGATGATGTCGGCGCGTTTTTTCAGGTCAGGGATGTTGAACCCCATCACGACGTCGGCCGTCGTCAGTTCCAGCACGACCGGCTGCCCTAGTTGCAGGTGCAGCTCGTTCGGCGTGAAGCTGAATCTCCTCGCCTGCACCCTGATGACCCGCGGGCTGGCATTGCCGGCGGAATAGGCGGCGACCGATCCCATGCCGAGCAGGATGGTCGCCAGCAGCATGCTGCGGCGTTTTCGGCTGATCATCATGTTCAGCTCTTCATAATCGGTAGTTCAGTAATGACCGGGTCACCCCGCCTTGCGCCTGTTTCAATTGTGCGCACGCCCAAGCCACGGTATGGCTGCGCCGGATCCCATGCGATCGGCTCGCGCTTCGGCTGCGAGCCGGGTGCCGGCAGCGGAAACATCAGCGATTTGGCGGCATGATGCGCGATATGGCCGGTCATGTGGTGGTGCTCCTGGTGGATGTGACCATAGAACACCGTGACATTGCGATATGGCATCAATAACGCCACCGCCTTGTCGCCATCCCGCGTCGCCCAGTCCCATTGCGGATACAGATCGAACAAGGGCCGATGCGTCAGCACCACGATCGGACTGTCTGTCTGCTGCTGTTTCAGATCGGCCTCGATCCAGGACAATTGCTCGTCGCCGATCGTGGCGCGCGGATCGGAGACATTGTCGATCGTCAGAAAATGCACGCCTTTGTGATCGAAGCTGTAGTGGGTCTTGCCAAAGTACTCTTGAAACGCTGCGCCGCGATCGAGCGATGCATCGTGTTCTCCGGGCATGAAATAACGCTGCTGTACCGTCAGTTTCGAGACGATGTCGCGAAATTCCGCCATGCGTCGGCGCCGCTCGGCGGGGTCGTCGGTGGTGTGGGTAAGGTCCCCGGTGAACACGATGAAGTCGGGCTGGATCGGCAGCGCGTTGACCGCAGCGACTGCCTTTGCCAGCGTTCCCCTGGCATCGGGATTAGGCGGCCCCTGAAAACCCCAGTGACTGTCCGATAGCTGCACAAAATAGAAGTCGCCTAGCGGTTTGCCGCCGGTGCTGGAAGTGCCGGCCGCGAGCGACCAGCCGCTGAGTCCGGACGCGAACACCACGCCGCCGCCCAGCCCCGCCAGTTTGAGAAAATCTCGCCGGCTAACGTCCTTGCTGTCCTTGCGCATCGCCTTCTCCTCGGAATATTCCCGAACCTGATGTCGGTATCAAGCAGTACCATGAACAGGCGCCGTTTATTCCCGTGCTCGTAACGAATCCGGCAACCAGCGCAAGACGGGAATAAAATGGGACGACTCTCGGTATACCGAGGTATTGCCAGCCAGGATTACCTGTGACCGATCAAGAAAGAAGCCAGCGTTTTCAGGACACCATGCTGCCGCACCTGCATGCGGCCTACAATCTCGCACGCTGGCTGACTCGCAGCGACGGCGACGCGCAGGATGTGGTGCAGGAAGCCTATTTGCGGGCCTTCCGGTACTTCGATGCATTTCACGGGCACGACGGCCGCAGCTGGCTGCTGGCGATCGTCAGAAACACGTATTACAGCGGCGCGAAACAACATGAGCACGAGTTGCGTGAAGTGCAATTCGACGAAGATCATCTGAGTGCGGACGAGATTGCCGAGATCCACGCGCATTTTGGCGGCGACAATGATCCGGCGGCGATCCTGCAGCGCGGCGACGAATCGCGGCGCGTGCATCGGGCACTGGAACGCGTGCCGACGGCGTTTCGGGAAGTGCTGATCCTGCGCGAACTGGAGGATCTGTCGTATCGGGAAATCGCCGATATCGCCGGCATTCCGGTCGGGACCGTGATGTCGCGCCTGGCGCGTGGGCGCAAGCTGCTGGCGGCCTATTTGCTGGAAAGGGAAGCGTGCCATGGATTGTAAGCAAGCCGGCGCCGTGCTGGCCGCCCATGCGGACCGCGAATTGCCTCTGGATCAGACCATCGCACTGGAGCGCCATCTCGAATGGTGCGAAGCCTGTCGGCGTCAATATGCATCATTGCGCACGCTGGGGGCGGGCCTCAGGCAGTACGCAATTTATCACCAGGCGCCGCCCGATCTGCAAAGCCGCATCGCGACCGCGCTTCCGCCATTGCCGACCCGACCAGATGTGGAACGGCGTCCGACCCGATCGATCTGGCACGGTCACTGGTTCACCTTTGGATCGGCGCTGGCGGCAATGTGCGCAATCGCGCTCAGCGCCGGCCTGTTCCTGTCTCGACCGACGGCGGACGATCTGCTGGCAGAGCAAGTGCTTTCCAGCCACGTTCGGGCCCTGATGTCGAACCGGCCGATGGATGTCGTGTCTTCCGACCAGCATACGGTCAAGCCTTGGCTCAGCGGGAAACTCGATTTTTCGCCTGCGGTGGTCGATCTCGCGGCGCAAGGCTTCCCGTTGCAGGGCGGGCGCCTGGATTACCTCGACGGCCGTCCGGTCGCCGCACTGGTCTACGGCCGCAATCAGCATCGCATCAGCGTCTATGTGTGGCCGAAGCCCGAACACTGGCCGAACGTGGCGTACCGCAAGGCTGCGCAGCAATGGTCACGTCAAGGCTACCACCTGATTCACTGGGAAAACGGCAACATGAGCTACTGGGCGATCTCGGACGCCGGGATGCGTGACCTGGAAAATTTTGCGCAGTTGTTGCGAACGCACGACGAGGTCGCGGCGAAGAGTTAGGGTCTTGAAACCCGGGGGCGTAAGTCGACCCAGCGATGCCAACCGAGGATCAATGCAGCATACCGTTGCTATTCATAGGTTGGCTGGCCGGCATCCGGCTTAGGTGGCGGGCGGGCATCAGGCCGACGAGCACCGCCACGCAGAGTATGACGGCGATGATCAGGCATCCTTCCAGCGCCGCTTTGCGCACAAACCGCATCAGTGGGCGGTGCGTTCCCCGTTGCATCCATTCCAGGGTAAGGAAAGACAGCATAATCGCCAATGCGCCTGAAGCTTGTTCTTTGCGGGCCTGGCCGTTGCACCAAGCCTGCAACGAAGGGAGGCCAAGGTAACGGTTCGCAGCGCCCAGCGTGACGATGATCAGCACCAGCGACACTTTGACCAGTAACAGTCGACCATAGGCCGTTTCCCACAAGGCTTCGGGACGCTCCAGCTCGAACCATGCGTTGTAGATGCCGGTCAGGATCACCACCGCCAAAGCCGCGCCGGCCAGCGCCGACCAGCGGCCCGCCATGTCTAGCACGGCCTGTCGCCGCTGGTCGGCGCGCTCGGTGAAGGCGCGAAAGCCGGTCACGGTCAGCGCGATCAGGCTGCCGCCCCAGACCGATGCGGCCAATAGATGCGCCCAGTCCATCAACTCGTGGAGGGTGATATCGCCCCAGTCGGCCGCATGGCCGGAAAGACTTCTGCTCGCTGCAATCGCGCAAGCCGCAGCCAGCATTGCGGCCGACACGCCGCGCGAGTCGAGGCGACGCCTTCGTCCCCAGCCAAGCCATAACACTGCCAGTGCAACGGGGCGGAGCAGCCAGACCCGCCCAAAATGGGTCTTGGACAAGACCACAGGCAACACCAGCGCGAGTTCCCCGATCGGCCGGCCACTCATCTCGAGCGCGCGCCGAACCAGTTCGCCGCTGCTGCTGAGCGTGAGCAGCGCCAGGCAGATGCCCAGCGTCCACCATAACGGCACCAGCAAATCGGTAGAAGGATGCGGCGTCGGATCCTGGAACCGGACCACCCACCTGCGGAAGCCCAGAATCCCGATGCAAGTGGTGAGCGCCAGCAGGTCGACCGCAGTGACAACGATGCCATCAAGGTTTGCTGCCATCAAGGTGTGGTCCATGGCGGGCTATCGCCTCACCGTAAAAACGTAGTCGCCCTCGGTGACGTGCCCGTCGCGCGCGATCACCCGCCAGAAAACATGGTAGGCGCCGGGACTCAGCGGCGGCAGACGCGCCTCAAGCAAGCGCGGCTGCGCGGGATCGACTTGTCCGGCTTCTTGATTGACCTGTCGCCCCTGGCCATCGAGTACGCGCAAGGTGCTGAATGCGGGTTCAATCTGCCCATCGAACCAGATCCGAACCTGGCTGGGGGAACTGTCGATGACGGCCCCGACCCGGGGTTCCGCCCGCTCGGGAAAGGTGTGCGCCAAAACCTGCTGGGCCCATAGCAACCCCCCAAGAGCGGCAGCGGCCAGGCAGGTGCGCATCGGTCTGTGCTTCATGCGGATCAATGGAACAGCGGTTGCCCGAAGCTCTTGGGAAACATATCGTCCAGGAATAGATGCAGTTGAATCAACCCGCCGATGTCGCGACCCGAGCGCTGGTTCAGCGGGATCACCGCTTCCACGCCGACCTGCGCGTACTTGCCAACCCACATGAAGCCCGGATTCACGGTGCCGGTGGTCTGACCGGCACAATCCTGGTTGAGGCAGGTCTTCACCGGGACTTCGATCAGCGCGATCATGCGGTCGAACGGCGCGCCCAGCCCCACGTCTTTTACGGTGGATTGAAGATATTGCAGGCTGTACTGCACCGTAAACCCCCAGTTCAGTCTATCGGGTTCCGAGCGCCGCGTCGGCAGTTCCGGCGACAAAATCCCGGTGATCGCCAGCGGCCGCAGATATTTCGCGCCTTCCGGCAGGTCGCCGAAGCCCTTGCCATAGAACAGCGCGGGAGAAATGGTGGAAAACGATTCGGCGCCGACACGGCTGCTGCCGGTGCCGCCCAGGTCGGCATCGAGCCCGAGCGACAGGATCCCCTCATGCTCGGCATTCTTGATCAGTTGGTACTTGAACCCCAGCCCCAGGTTGTCGAAGCCGTGCTGGGCGGTAGTTTCATCGCTCGGCCTGACGCGCTGATAGGTGGCGCTGAGCGAGATGCCAAAGTCTGGCGTGATCCGCTTGCTGAGTTCGGTGGAAAACGTCGTGGCATGAATCCCCGGATTGCCAGCGGGCAGACCCGCTTCATCGCCGCCGCCGTTGTCTTCCGGCGGGAGCTTGCGGTGCCCGGCCACGAAGCTCAGTTCATCGGCCACAAACGGATCGTCGATCGCGATGGTGGCGGGGAAGAAGCGCTTGCCGACGAAACCGTGGGCGTGGGAGGGGGCCACGCATAGTGCCTGGATGAGCGCCGCAACAATGCAACTGCCGATGAGCTTGTGCTTCATGGTTTTCCTGATCTGGCGTTCATCGTTCATTTCTTTTTTTGTCTTGGAAGGACAGAGAAATTCCTGTGCCAAAGTAATGCGACACGATGCCGCACCTCCTTGCATCCGGTTAGGGAAATGAGATCGGAAGCCCCCGGCGAGCATCTCGGATTATATCTGGGGCAACTCGTCAAATGGCAAATAACTCGCGATTTCGTCGCTCTCACAAGCTTGTAATTGGTACGCTTGCGAGTGATCAGGTCATGAGTGGTCCGGCTCAAAAAGTGCGCGTTTACCATCGAGGTGTTCAACACGGAGTCGGCGGCAAGAGAGTGGTTGCCCGAACAAAATGAAGCCCTCCAACGGAGGCGACCGCAGGATCTGCGGGCGACCGAAGCAGGGTAGCGACAATGTCGAGGGGCGTCACAATGATCATGTGCGTAGGCTGCGCCGTGCCAACGGGCAGTCTTCTTTATTTACTATGTCCCCAATTAACTAATAATTAAATTTAAAATATTTTAAATTGACTCCGACCCTATTTATTGTTGTTGAACTTGCTGCTGCACTGCACTATTCTCCAACTTCAAACTCATCAAAGCAGTGGAGAAGGCTATGCACGCGCAAGGTATGTACGACCCGTCCAATGAACACGATGCCTGCGGCGTCGGTTTCATCGCCCATATCAAGGGCCAGAAAAGCCATTCGATCATCGAACAGGGGCTGCTGATCCTGAAAAATCTGGATCACCGCGGCGCGGTCGGTGCCGACCAACTGATGGGCGACGGCGCCGGCATCCTGATCCAGATGCCGGACCAGTACTATCGCGAAGAGATGGCGAAGCAGGGCGTGGAGCTGCCGCCGCCGGGCGAATTCGGGGTCGGCATGGTGTTTCTGCCGAAGGAGCACGCATCGCGCTTGGCCTGCGAGCAGGAGATCGAGCGCGCGGTCCGCGTCGAAGGCCAGGTGATCCTCGGCTGGCGCGATGTGCCGATCGATACCGAGATGCCGATGTCGCCGACGGTGCGCGCCAAGGAACCGGTGATCCGCCAGATCTTCATCGGCCGCGGCCCGGACGTGATGGTGACCGATGCGCTCGAGCGCAAATTGTATGTGATCCGCAAGTCGTCCGGCCACGCGATCCAGGCGCTGAAGCTGAACCACGGCAAGGAATTCTTCGTGCCGTCGATGTCCGCGCGCACCGTGGTCTACAAGGGCCTGCTGCTGGCCGACCAGGTCGGCGTCTATTACAAGGACCTGCAGGATCCGCGCTGCATCAGCGCGCTGGCCCTGGTCCATCAGCGCTTCTCGACCAATACCTTCCCCGAGTGGCCGCTGGCCCACCCGTACCGCCTGATCGCGCACAACGGCGAGATCAATACCGTCAAGGGCAACTTCAACTGGATGCGCGCGCGCGAAGGTGTGATGAAGTCGGCCGTGCTGGGCGACGATCTGCACAAGTTGTTCCCGCTGATCTATGAGGGCCAGTCCGACACCGCCTGCTTCGACAACGCGCTGGAACTGTTGCTGATGGCCGGCTACCCGATCGCGCAGGCGATGATGATGATGATCCCGGAGGCATGGGAAAACCACACCACGATGGACCCCAACCGCCGCGCATTTTATGAGTACCATGCGGCGATGATGGAACCGTGGGACGGCCCGGCCGCGATGGCCTTCACCGACGGTCGCCACATCGGCGGTACGCTCGATCGCAACGGCCTGCGCCCGGCGCGCTACATCGTCACCGACGACGATCTGGTGGTGATGGCGTCGGAATCGGGCGTGCTGCCGATCCCGGAATCGAAGATCATCCAGAAATGGCGCCTGCAGCCGGGCAAGATGTTCCTGATCGATCTCGAAGCCGGCCGCATCATCGGCGACAAGGAGCTGAAGGATACCTATGCCAACGCCAAGCCGTACAAGGCCTGGATCAAGTCGGTGCGGATCAAGCTCGACAGCATCAAGGCCGAGGCCAACACGGAACAAGCGACGACTTCGCTGCTGGACCGCCAGCAGGCGTTCGGCTATACCCAGGAAGACCTCAAGTTCCTGATGTCACCGATGGCGCAGTCGGCCGAAGAGGCGATCGGTTCCATGGGCAATGACTCGCCGCTGGCGGTGATGTCGAACAAGCTCAAGCCGTTGTACCACTATTTCAAGCAGCTGTTCGCGCAGGTCACGAATCCGCCGATCGACCCGATTCGCGAGGCGATGGTGATGTCGCTGGTGTCCTTTGTCGGACCGAAGCCAAACCTGCTCGACACCAACAACATCAATCCGCCAATGCGGCTTGAAGTGTCGCAGCCGGTGCTCAATTTCACCGACATCGTGCGGCTGCGCAACATCAGCGCGCATACCGGCGGCAAGTTCAAATCGTACGAGCTGAACATCTGTTATCCGGTCGCCTGGGGCAAGGAAGGCATCGAGGCACGCCTGGCATCGCTGTGTGCGGAAGCGGTCGATGCAGTCAAGTCCGGTCATAACATCCTGATCGTGTCCGACCGCAAGATCGATGCCGAGCAGGTCGCGATCCCGGCGTTGCTGGCGACCTCCGCGATCCACCAGCATCTGGTCAGCAAGGGGCTGCGCGCATCGACCGGCCTGGTGGTCGAAACCGGCTCTGCGCGCGAGACGCACCACTTTGCATTGCTGGCCGGCTACGGCGCGGAAGCGGTGCATCCGTATCTGGCGATGCAGACCCTGGCCGAGATGGCGCACGGCATGCGTGGCGACATGTCAGCCGAGAAGGCGATTTACAACTACACCAAGGCGATCGGCAAGGGTTTGCTGAAGGTGATGTCGAAGATGGGCATCTCGACCTATATGTCCTATTGCGGCGCGCAGATCTTCGAGGCGATCGGCCTGAACAAGTCCCTGATCGACAAGTATTTCCGCGGCACCGCATCGAATGTCGAAGGGATCGGCGTGTTTGAAGTCGCCGAGGAAGCGCTGCGCCTGCACAAGCTGGCGTTCGGCGACGATCCGGTGCTGGCCCAGGCGCTTGACGCCGGCGGCGAATACGCGTTCCGCGTTCGTGGCGAGGAGCATATGTGGACCCCGGATGCGATCGCCAAGCTGCAGCATTCGACCCGCGCCAACAACTTCAACTCATACAAGGAGTACGCGCAGATCATCAACGACCAGAGCCGTCGCCACCTGACCCTGCGTGGCCTGTTCGAGTTCAAGCTCGATCCGGCCAAAGCGATTCCACTCGATGAAGTCGAACCCGCCAAGGAAATCGTCAAGCGCTTCGTCACCGGCGCGATGTCGCTCGGCTCGATCAGCACCGAGGCGCACTCGACGCTGGCGGTCGCGATGAACCGGATCGGCGGCAAATCGAATACTGGTGAAGGCGGCGAAGATGAAAACCGCTACGTCAACGAATTGAAGGGCATTCCGATCAAGAACGGCGACACGATGGCGTCGGTGATCGGCGCCGAGCAGGTGGAAGTCGACATTCCGCTGCAGGACGGCGATTCGATGCGCTCGCGCATCAAGCAGGTCGCGTCCGGCCGTTTTGGCGTGACTGCGGCCTACCTGAACTCGGCCGACCAGATCCAGATCAAGATGGCGCAAGGCGCCAAGCCGGGCGAGGGCGGCCAGCTGCCGGGCCACAAGGTATCCGAATACATCGCCAGGCTGCGTTTCTCGGTACCGGGCGTGGGCCTGATCTCGCCGCCGCCGCATCATGATATTTACTCGATCGAAGACCTGGCGCAGCTGATCCACGATTTGAAGAACGCCAATCCGCGCGCCTCGATCTCGGTCAAGCTGGTGTCGGAAGTCGGGGTCGGTACCGTGGCTGCCGGCGTCACCAAGGCCAAGGCCGATCACGTCGTGATCGCCGGTCATGACGGCGGCACCGGCGCATCGCCGCTGTCGTCGGTCAAGCATGCCGGCACGCCGTGGGAACTCGGCCTGGCCGAGACCCAGCAGACGCTGGTGCTGAACGGCTTGCGCGGCCGCATGCGGGTGCAGGCCGATGGCCAGATGAAGACCGGCCGCGACGTGGTGATCGCCGCGATGCTGGGCGCCGACGAAATCGGCTTCGCCACCGCACCGCTGGTGGTGGAAGGCTGCATCATGATGCGCAAATGCCATCTCAATACCTGCCCGGTCGGCGTTGCCACCCAGGACCCGGTGTTGCGCGCCAAGTTCTCCGGCAAGCCGGAATACGTGGTCAATTACTTCTTCTTCGTGGCCGAAGAGGCGCGCCAGTTGATGGCCCAGCTCGGGATCCGCACCTATGACGAACTGATCGGCCGCGCCGACCTGCTCGACAAATCGCAGGCGATCTCGCACTGGAAGGCCCAGGGTCTGGACTTCAGCAAGATATTCTACCGGCCGGCGGTTGCTGCCGACGTGCAGGTGCGTCATGTCGAAGAGCAGGACCACGGTCTGGAAAAGGCGCTCGACCATAAATTGATCGCGCAGGCCAGAGCAGCGCTGGAAAAAGGCGAGAAAGTCTCGTTCATCTCGCCAGTGCGCAACGTCAACCGCACCGTCGGTACCATGCTGTCGGGCGAGGTCGCCAAGAAATACGGCCACCAGGGTTTGCCGGACGACACCATCCATATCCAGCTGCAAGGCACCGCAGGGCAGTCGGCCGGCGCCTTCCTGGCACATGGCATCACGCTCGATCTGGTCGGTGAAGGCAACGACTATGTCGGCAAGGGCTTGTCGGGCGGCCGCATCATCGTGCGTCCGAATACCGAATTCCGCGGCTGGGCGGTCGACAATATCATCGTCGGCAACACCGTGCTGTACGGCGCGATTGCCGGTGAGGCCTATATCAACGGCGTCGCCGGGGAACGCTTCGCGGTACGTAATTCGGGCGCGATCGCAGTGGTCGAGGGTACCGGCGACCATGGCTGCGAATACATGACCGGCGGCACTGTGGTGGTGCTGGGTGAAACCGGCCGCAACTTCGCGGCCGGCATGTCGGGCGGCATCGCCTATGTATTCGATCCGGACGGCGAGTTTGAAAGCAAATGCAATCTGGCGATGGTCGATCTGCATCCGGTGCTGTCGTCGGCCGAGCAGGAAGCCACGGTCAAGCGCGCCATCTGGCACAGCACGGTGCGCGGCGGCGAGCCGCAGACGCACGAGGCGATCCTGAAGGGCCTGCTCGAGCGCCATTTCAAGCACACCGGCTCGACTCGCGCCCGCCAGTTGCTCGATAACTGGAGCGAGTCGCGCAAGCAGTTCGTCAAGGTGTTCCCGACCGAATACAAGCGGGCGCTGGACGAGATGAATGCGGGCGTCGATGAGCAGGAGCTGGAAAAGATCGCGGCGTAGTGACGGTATGTCGGCACCGACGATAGGCGTCGGACGGTCCAAATAACGGCGGACTCGTTCCCACCCCCTTGCAGGGGGAGGGTTAGGGGCGGAGCAGGGAATTCAGGAGGCATGCCTCCTGCCTGAGCAGCGGTATCCACTTGCAAGCGGATACGCGCACTGCAAGTGGGGGTAGTGCGGTCAAACTGGCTGCACTGCGCAATCGAGCGCCGCACCCCCATCCCAACCTTCCCCCTCATAGGGGGAAGGAGCCGGTCGCAGGCCTTGACGCCGATGCAGCACAAAAGACCGTTGCAGGCAACGGCAGCAACGAATATTTAATTTGCCAGGAATGTGAGTAAAACATGGGTAAAGTAACCGGATTTATGGAAATCGAGCGGCAGCCGGAGAGCTATCTGCCAGTGGTCGAGCGCGTCAAGAATCACAAGGAATTCATACTGCGGCTGGAAGACGGCGCGGCCAAGCTGCAGGGCGCGCGTTGCATGGATTGCGGCATCCCGTTCTGCAACAGCGGCTGCCCGGTCAACAACATCATCCCGGACTGGAACGACCTGGTGTATCACGGCAACTACCGCGCCGCGCTCGATACCCTGCATTCGACCAACAACTTCCCCGAGTTCACCGGCCGCATCTGCCCGGCACCGTGCGAGTCGGCATGTACGCTTGGCATCAACGAAGATCCGGTCGGCATCAAATCGATCGAGCATTTCATCATCGACAAGGGCTGGGAAAACGGCTGGGTCGCGCCGCAACCGTCGGATGTGAAGACCGGCAAGAAGGTCGCGGTGGTCGGTTCCGGCCCCGCCGGTCTGGCGGCGGCGCAGCAGCTGGCGCGGGTTGGTCACGACGTCACGGTGTTCGAGAAGAGCGACCGCATTGGCGGCTTGCTGCGCTACGGCATCCCCGACTTCAAGATGGAAAAATCGCATATCGACCGCCGCATCGAGCAGATGCAGGCCGAAGGCGTGGTATTTCGCACCAGCGTGCTGGTCGGCAAGGATTTTCCGGCGAGCGTCAACAACTGGGCCAAGGAAACCATCTTCCCGGAAGACCTGGATAAAGAATTCGACGCCGTGATCCTGGCCGGCGGTGCCGAGCAGCCGCGCGACTTGCCAGTGCCGGGTCGGGAGCTGAAGGGCGTGCATTTTGCGATGGATTTCCTGCCGCAGCAGAACAAGATCAATGCCGGCGAAAAGGTCAAGGACCAGATCAAGGCCGGCGGCAAGCATGTCATTGTGATCGGCGGCGGCGATACCGGGTCCGATTGCGTCGGCACCTCGAACCGCCACGGCGCGGCCAGCGTCACGCAGTTCGAACTGATGCCGCAACCGCCGGAGCAGGAAAACAAGCCGCTGGTCTGGCCCTACTGGCCGACCAAGCTGCGCACTTCGTCGTCGCATGAAGAGGGGTGCGAGCGCGATTGGGCGGTCGCCACCAAGCGTCTCGAAGGCAAGGGCGGCAAGGTCGAAAAGCTGATCGCCTGCCGGGTCGAATGGAAGGACGGCAAGATGCAGGAAATGCCCAACTCCGAATTCGAAATGAAGGCCGACCTGGTGCTGCTCGCGATGGGTTTCGTGTCGCCGGTGGCGCAGGTGCTCGATGCGTTCAGCGTCGACAAGGATAGTCGCGGCAACGCCAAGGCAAGCACCGAGGGTGAATCGAGCTATCTGACGTCCGCTGCGAAGGTATTTGCCGCTGGCGACATGCGGCGCGGCCAGTCGCTGGTGGTGTGGGCGATCCGCGAGGGCCGCCAGTGTGCACGCGCGGTCGATGAATTCCTGATGGGAGCGTCGACACTGCCGCGATAGCGGATCGCCCGGCACCGGCTTGCAAGCCGGCGCAGCGCTCGCCGGGCCGGACAGGCGCAGGCCTGTCCGGCTGATCCGGCTCACGTCCGCGAGGGCCGCCAGTGCGCTCGTGCAGTCGATGAATTCCTGATGGGAGCGTCGACGCTGCCGCGTTGAGCATGCGTGCTGCTAAAAAAACGCCGCCCGATCGCGAGACCGGGCGGTTTTTTTATGGACACCGATCCAGACGGTGATCCCGCGGCGCGGCGGACAAGGTCGTTCCAAGTGGTAATCGAGCGTGATCTGTAACTATTCAGCCCACTATGCGGGGTTGCGTGATTGGCCCACAAAAGTCCGTTTGTCGGGATTGCAAAATTCAGCGCCAGTTGCAGTTTGAATAACTAACGTGATTTTTAAAAATTTGAGTAGGGGAAACAATGATTGCGGGCAATGAAATACCATCGCATCTTTGTTTCATCCTTACATTATTTTTAGTACGGTCGCGCTCGATTTCTGGCTGTGGCCGCGCACTGAGACGATCTGGAAACCGGTCGACAATATCTGACGCACGGTTCAGTAATGTCTCATTTGCGCCGCATGGCACAGGGCGAATCCGGGCTGTCACGAGCGAGGAGTCCCGTTTCTGCACTACAATACGGCATCGCAACAATGACCCAACGCCGTGCCTAATCTCGTCGAAATCCGCGATCTACACTTTGCTTATGGAGACCGCCCGATCCTGACGGGACTCCGGATGGATTTCCCGCGCGGCAAGGTGGTCGCCGTGATGGGCGGCTCCGGTTCCGGCAAGACCACGATCTTGCGCCTGATCGGCGGTCAGTTGCGGTCGCAGTCGGGGCAGATCCAGGTGGACGGCCAGACCGTCCATCCACAAGAGACCAAGGCGCTGTATCTGCTACGGCGCAAGATGGGCATGCTGTTCCAGCATGGCGCCTTGTTTACCGACCTGACCGTATTCGAGAACGTCGCTTTCCCGTTGCGGGAACATACCGATTTGCCGGAAGAATTGCTGCACGATTTAGTACTGATGAAGCTGCAGGCGGTCGGACTGCGCAACGCGGCGCAATTGAAGCCGTCGGAGATTTCCGGCGGCATGGCGCGGCGGGTCGCGCTGGCACGGGCGATTGCGCTCGATCCGGCTCTGATCATGTATGACGAACCGTTCGCCGGCCTGGATCCGATTTCGATGGGCGTGACCGCCAACCTGATACGCAACCTGAACCAGGCGCTGGGCTCGACGTCGATCCTGGTGTCGCACGACGTGCATGAGTCGTTCTTGATCGCCGACTATGTATATTTCCTGTCGCAGGGAAAGATCGTCGCAGAGGGCACGCCGGCCGAGATGCTGACGTCGAGCGACCCTTATGTAAAACAGTTCGTGCACGCGGAGGCCGACGGCCCGGTGCCATTCCATTATCCCGGCAAGTCGCTGGCCCAGGATCTGGGTCTGGGAGCGCCGACATGATACTGAACTGGATCGAGGCGCTCGGGCGCTGGGTGCGCGAACTCATCAGCGGCGTCGGTTTCGCGGCCAACGCCTTTTTCGCGCTGCTGCGCGCGTCGGGCGGATTGTGGCGGCGGCCGCGCCTGATCACCGACCAGATTCATTTCATTGGCAATTATTCGCTGGTGATCATCGCGGTATCGGGGCTGTTCGTTGGCTTCGTGCTGGGCTTGCAGGGTTTTTATACACTCAATAAGTACGGCTCGGAGCAAGCACTGGGTTTGCTGGTCGCGCTGTCATTGACGCGGGAACTGGGGCCGGTGGTCACCGCGCTGCTGTTCGCGGGGCGCGCCGGTACCTCGCTGACCGCCGAGATCGGGTTGATGAAGGCGGGCGAACAACTGGCGGCGATGGAGATGATGGCAGTCAACCCGCTGCAGCGCGTGATTGCGCCGCGTTTCTGGGCCGGCGTGATCGCGATGCCGGTGTTGGCGGCGATTTTCAGTGCGGTCGGTATCTTCGGCGGTTACGTGGTGGGGGTGTTGCTGATCGGCGTCGACGAAGGCGCATTCTGGTCGCAGATGCAGGCCGGCGTCGATATCTGGAAAGACATTGCGAACGGCGTCATCAAGAGCGTGCTGTTCGGCATTGCCGTCACCTTCATTGCGTTGTTCCAAGGGTATGAGGCACAGCCGACGCCGGAAGGCGTGGCGCGCGCGACTACCCGCACGGTGGTGATCGCATCGCTGGCGGTGCTGTGGCTGGACTTCCTGCTGACCGCGTTAATGTTTAATCAATAATATTTGACTGCGCAGATACTGGGGCTTGTATTTTTAAACCCCGTTTAAATCTGTGCGGAGAACGGGGTATTTATGGCAATACTCCCTGCAATTTCGACTCCAGGAGTCTGCCGGACTTACGGAGAATCGGCTGTTAAAGTCTCTGATCGGTACAGTGTCACCGGATTTTTGCGCAATGGCTCGCTATTTAGCGCGCTATTGACGCGGCAAATCCGGCAAAATCTGTCCTGGGTCAGATAATTTTTCGCTTCGATTCCGTAACTTCGACAGACTCCGAGCTTGAAAAGAGCGGATTCACCCCAATTTTTAGGTGTCACTATGCAAAGAAAATCACTGGATCTATGGGTCGGCCTGTTTGTGCTGCTGGGAGCGGCGGCACTGATGTTCCTGGCGCTGAAGGCGGGCAACATGAGTTCGCTGTCGTTCCAAAAGAATTATTCGGTGGTCGCCAAATTCGACAACATCGGCGGCCTCAAGCCGCGTGCGCCGGTCAAGAGCGCCGGCGTGGTGGTCGGGCGGGTCGGCGACATCACCTTCGACGACAAGGCTTTTCAGGCGCTGGTGACGATCAGCCTCGATCAGCGCTATCATTTTCCCAAGGACAGCTCGGTCAAGATTCTGACCGCAGGCTTGTTGGGCGAGCAATACATCGGACTGGAGCCGGGCGGCGACACCAAGAATCTGGTGACCGGCGACAAAATAAGCATGACCCAATCGGCCATCGTGCTGGAGAACCTGATCAGTCAGTTCCTCTATAGCAAAGCGGCCGACGGAAAGGACAGTAAATGAAAACGCACATGCGCTCCGGCGCACTGGCGGCCTTACTCGCAGTAACCACACTGTCGGGATGCGCCACCGCGACCAACCCCAAGGATCCGTTCGAGGGTTTCAACCGCGCCATGTTTGGCTTCAATGACGCGGTCGACAAGGTGGCGTTCAAGCCGGCCGCGACCATCTATAGCAAGGTGGTGCCGGGCTTCGTGCAGACTGGCGTCGGCAATTTCTTCGGTAATCTGGCTGACGTCTGGACCATGGTCAACAACATGCTGCAGGGCAAGATGGCGGACGGCCTGTCGGACATGATGCGGGTGGCTGTCAACAGCACGCTCGGTCTAGGCGGCGTGCTCGACATCGGCTCGGAAGCGGGCATGGCCAAGCACAAGGAAGACTTCGGCCAGACGCTCGGCAAATGGGGCGTCAAAGGCGGTCCTTACGTGGTGCTGCCCATTTTCGGCTCGTTCACCTTGCGCGACAGCCTGGCATTCCCGCTCGATTTCAAGGGCGATCCCTGGGGCTACAAGACGCCGGTGCGCTGGCGCAATGTCGGCACCGTGCTGCGCCTGGTCGACAAGCGCGCCGCAGTGCTGGATGCGTCGAGCCTGATCGAAGAAGCTGCGCTGGACAAATATGAATTTGTGCGTGATGCGTTTTTGCAGCGCCGCGCCAACCAGATCTATGACGGCGAATCCGCACCGAAGGACAAATCGAGCCTGAACCACGACAGCCAGGACGATGACTCGGCGTATACCCAGCAGGAAGCGGAAGCGGCAGAAACTTCCGCAGCGGCATCGGAAGCCGCGGCGGCAACTGCACGTGCAACTGCGGCTGCGACGGAACCTCGCGGCCGATCAGGCGTCGAATCCGTCACCCCAGCCAAACCGGCCGATGCTGCCGTCAAGAAAGATGGACAGGAGCAAGTTTCCGGGCGGGAACGGCAGGTACGACAACCGCCGGTTGTGTTGCCGGCGTCATCCGTTACTACCGATCAAACGCTAATGGTAGAAGCCAAGCCATCAAGTGACCTGTAACCTCGATCGACTACCGAAAGAACAATATGAATAAACTCAAACAACTGTTTGCCATAGCGCTGAGTGCCGCCAGTCTGGCGTTCGCCGGTTCCGCGATGGCGCAGACCGACCAGGCCGCGGTCGAAGCGCCGGATGTGCTAGTCAAGCGTATCAGCCTCGAAGTATTAAACACCGCCAAGGCCGACAAGGATATCCAGGCCGGCAACCAGCGCCGCATTCTCGATCTGGTCGAAGCCAAAATATTGCCGTATGTTGATTTTAAGCGCATGACGGCGTTGGCGGCCGGCCGTTTCTGGCGTCAGGCCACGCCGGAGCAACAAACCCAGTTGGCCAATGAATTTCGCACCCTGCTGGTCTATACGTATTCCGGCGCGCTGGCGCAGGTCAAGGACCAGCAACTGGAATTCAAACCGATGCGCGGCACTGCGGCGGACAACGAGGTCGAAGTGCGTTCGCAAGTGATGCAGCCGCGCGGCGAGCCGATCCAGCTCAGTTATCGCCTCGAAAAACTGCCTTCCGGCTGGAAAATCTATGACATCAACGTGCTCGGCGCATGGTTGGTCGAGACCTATAAAGGCAATTTTGCAGCGGAAATCGGCAAGTCCGGCGTCGATGGACTGATCAAGGTGCTGGCGGAAAAGAACAAGAAGCTGGCTGCCGGCACCGCTGCTAAAGTTGAGAAGGCGTCCTGATTCATACGGCGCTTAAAATTAATCTCCGGTATCGTTGATCCACATGTTCAAACCGAGTACAACCCTGATCTTCGCGAATGCCAAAACGGCGCTGGCAGAGGGCCTTGGCGCCATCGCAAGCGGCCAGACGCAGTTTGATCTGGCTGCCGTGAGCGCGGTCGATTCGGCTGCCGTCGCCACACTCCTGGCATGGCAGCGGGCCGCGCTGGCGCGTGGCACCGCGCTGGTCTTCAGCAACCTGCCCGTCAATCTGCAAAGCCTGGCGCAGCTGTACGGTGTGACCGAGTTGCTGCACCCAGCAACCCGTGTCGACCACGTCGACCACCGGCACCATTGACCCTGCCTCCCACGATTCCGTCGTAGTTTCAATCCCGGGCCGTGCCGGTCAATCGACCGGAATTCCCATATAATCAAAGGTTTTCGCCGGCCGGCGGGCGCTCAACGCGACGCAGTGCGGCATCGGTGCCCCGAATCGGCACGCTGCCAGCAGCGAGCCCCGAACCGCGTACCCGGCTCTACAACCTAGATCAACAGCATGACAGCCATTCAGATCAGCAATGTCGAAAAAAGCTACAAGTCGCTCAAGGCGCTAGGCGGCGTATCGCTGTCGATCGAGCAGGGCGAGTTTTTCGGCTTGCTGGGCCCGAACGGCGCCGGCAAGACCACCTTGATCTCGATCATCGCCGGCCTGAACCGCGCCGATGCCGGCAGCGTCAGCGTCCATGGCCATGACGTGGTCCGCGACTTCCGTCAGGCGCGCCAGATGCTGGGCGTGGTGCCGCAAGAGCTGGTGTTCGATCCGTTCTTCACGGTGCGCGAGACCTTGCGCCTGCAGTCCGGTTACTTCGGCCTGTCCGGCAACGACGGCTGGATCGACGAGGTGATGCACAACCTCGACCTGACCAACAAGGCCGATACCAATATGCGCGCGCTGTCGGGCGGCATGAAGCGGCGCGTGCTGGTGGCGCAGGCGCTGGTACACAAGCCGCCGGTGATCGTGCTCGATGAGCCGACTGCTGGCGTCGACGTCGAACTGCGGCAGACGCTGTGGAAGTTCATCGCGCGGCTCAATCGCGAAGGGCACACCATTGTGCTGACCACACACTATCTGGAAGAGGCGCAGGCGCTGTGCAATCGCGTCGCGATGCTGAAAAATGGCCAGGTGGTAGCGCTCGACACGATGGCGGCGCTGATCAAGCGCATTTCGGGCTCGCAGCTGGTGCTGCAACTGGCCGGCGCCACGCTGCCGGAGCAACTGAAGCCGCTGGTGTCGCATCCGCAGGAGCTGCAGTCGGGCAATAAATACACCTTGCGCATCAACGACTATGCCGAGGTCGAACCGATCCTGGCGCGGGTGCGTGAGAGCGGCGCGACGATCGAAGAGATGCAGCTGCAGCAAGCCGATCTGGAAGACGTGTTCCTGCAAATCATGGACGGGAGAATGAAATAATGACACACCCAGTGGCAAACGCTGCAGTCACGCCGAGCGTGCGTGCGCGCCTGATCTCGAAGGGCTTTCAGACCCTGTTCTACAAGGAGATGCTGCGTTTCTGGAAGGTGGCCACGCAGACCGTGGCGGCGCCGATCCTGACCGCGATGCTGTACCTGCTGATCTTCGGCCATGTGCTAGAAGCGCACGTGCAAGTCTATCCCGGGGTACGCTACACTGCCTTCCTGATTCCCGGCCTGGTGATGATGAGTGTGCTGCAGAACGCGTTCGCCAATGCATCGTCATCGCTGATCCAGTCCAAGATCACCGGCAACCTGGTGTTCGTACTGCTGCCGCCGCTGTCGCCCTGGGAACTGTTTTCCGCCTATGCGTTGGCCGCGGTAGTGCGCGGTGTGGTGGTCGGGCTCGGCGTGTTCGTGGTCACCGCCTGGTTCGCCAGCCTGTCGTTCGTGGCGCCGTGGTGGATCGTGATCTTCGCCTTGCTGGGCGCGGCGATGATGGGCACCATGGGCTTGATCGCCGGGATCTGGGCCGAAAAGTTCGACCAGCTGGCCGCGTTCCAGAATTTTCTGATCATGCCGGCCACCTTCCTGTCCGGCGTGTTTTATTCAATCCATTCGCTGCCGCCATTCTGGCAGGCGGTGTCGCATTTCAATCCATTCTTTTACATGATCGACGGCTTCCGTTACGGTTTCTTCGGCCAGTCCGATGTCAGTCCGTGGCACAGCTTTGCGGTCGTGCTGCTGGCCTTCGTGGTGATGGCGACGGCGGCGCTGCGCTTGTTGCAGAGCGGTTACAAGCTGCGTCATTGATCCGCGCACTGTTGCACTATCTGTCAATTATTTGTAAATTCAATCAACATACCCCCGGTATCAGGAAGAACTATCGTGTTGCCCACTCCAGAACTCGTCAAAACCTATATCGCGGCCGGACTCGACTGCAGCCATCTCGAAGTCGACGGTGACGGCCAGCATTTCACCGCCGTCATCGTCTCGACCGCCTTCGCCGGCAAGCGCCCGATCCAGCGCCATCAGCTGGTGTATGCCGCGCTCGGCGATCGCATGCGCGAAGAAATCCATGCCCTGTCGATGAAGACGCTCACCCCTGAAGAATTTGCCCAACAATAATGGATAAACTGCTCATCACCGGCGGCAATCGTCTGGCCGGCGAAATCACCATCTCCGGCGCCAAGAATGCGGCGCTGCCGATTCTGTGCGCCGGCCTGTTGACCGCCGACACGGTCGACCTCTCCAACGTGCCGCGCCTGCACGACGTCGCGACCATGCTCAAGCTGCTGCGCCAGATGGGTTTGCACGCGGAGCAGGATGGCGATCGCGTGCGCCTGCAGGGCAACGCGATCGACAAGCTGGAAGCGCCGTACGAACTGGTGAAAACCATGCGCGCCGCGATCCTGGTGCTCGGCCCGATGCTGGCGCGTTTCGGCGAGGCGAAAGTATCGCTGCCGGGCGGTTGCGCGATCGGCTCGCGTCCAGTCGATCAGCACATCAAAGGCCTGCAGGCGCTCGGCGCCGAGATCACGATCGAGGCCGGTTATATCCACGCCAAGGCCAAGAAGTTGAAGGGCACCCGCATCGTGACCGACATGATCACGGTGACCGGCACCGAAAACCTGCTGATGGCGGCGACCTTGGCCGAAGGCGAGACGATCCTGGAAAACGCCGCGCGCGAGCCGGAAGTGACCGACCTGGCCAATCTGCTGGTCGCCATGGGCGCCAAGATCGCCGGCATCGGCACCGATCGGCTGGTGATCCAGGGCGTCGAAAAATTGCACGGGGCGTCGCACGCAGTGATCGCCGACCGGATCGAGACCGGCACTTTCCTGTGCGCGGTGGCGGCCACCGGCGGTGACGTCACGCTGAGAAATACCCGCAGCGACATCCTCGATTCGGCGATGGACAAGCTGCGCGAAGCCGGCGTGATCCTGACCTCGGGCGCCGACTGGATCCGGGTCCAGATGGCGTCGCGGCCGAAGGCGATCAGTTTTCGCACCACCGAATATCCGGGCTTTCCGACCGACATGCAGGCCCAGTTCATGGCGGTCAACTGCGTCGCCAGCGGCACCAGCCACGTCACCGAAACGATCTTTGAAAACCGCTTCATGCATGTGCAGGAAATGAACCGGCTCGGCGCCGGCATCGAGATCGAAGGCAATACCGCCTTCGTCACCGGCGCCGAGCAGCTGGTCGGCGCGCCGGTTATGGCGACCGATCTGCGCGCCTCGGCGTCGCTGGTGATCGCCGGCCTGGCGGCACAGGGCCAGACGGTGGTCGACCGCATCTACCATCTGGATCGCGGTTACGACCAGATGGAAGTGAAGTTATCAAAGGTCGGCGCCAACATCGAGCGGATCAAATGATGGACACACAGTCGAACTCACAACTGATCCTGGCGCTGTCGAAAGGCCGGATTTTCGACGAAACGCTGCCCTTGCTGGAAGCGGCCGGCATCACCGTCACCGAGAATCCGGAAACCTCGCGCAAGCTGATCCTGCCGACCAATGACCCGAACGTGCGCGTGATCATCGTGCGTGCGTCCGACGTGCCGACCTACGTCCAGTACGGCGCCGCCGATTTCGGCGTGGCCGGCAAGGACGTCTTGCAGGAACACGGCGGCGAAGGCCTATACCAGCCGATCGATCTGGAGATCGCCAAATGCCGGATGTCGGTCGCGGTGCAGGCCGGGTTCGACTACGCCAGCGCGGTGCGTCAGGGTGCGCGGCTGCGCGTCGCCACCAAGTATTTCCAGATCGCGCGCGAACACTTTGCCGCCAAGGGCGTGCACGTCGACCTGATCAAGCTGTACGGGTCGATGGAGCTGGCGCCGCTGGTCGGTCTGGCAGACGCGATCGTTGATCTGGTCAGCACCGGCAATACCTTGCGCGCCAACAACCTGGTGGAATGCGAGCATATTATGGACATATCATCGCGCCTGGTGGTCAATCAGGCGGCGCTGAAGCTGAAGCGCGAACGGCTGCAGCCGATACTGGAAGCGTTTGAAAACGCGTCCAAAGGCACCCAGGCCGGGCTGGCCTGAGCCGGCTTGGCACGTTTGCGCAAGAGGCCATGCTTATCATGATACTCCTCGGTTACCAGGCTTAATGCCGCGCTTAAATAAGCGTTATTTGAATATACTGGTCGATATTGCTCCCATGGATCGATATTGACGCTCTGAAAAGGCAGCCGCATGGCGATCACCATCCGCAAACTCGATTCGGCCGATGCCGATTTTCGCGCGCAACTGAGCGCGCTGCTGGCGTTCGAGGCGAGCGAGGATGCCGCCATCGAGCAGGCCGCGGCGCAGATCCTGGCGGACGTCAAGGCCCGCGGCGACGCCGCGGTGCTCGATTACACCAACCAGTTCGACCGCCTGCAGCAGCGTCCGCAAGGCGGCGCCACCAGCGTGGCACAGCTCGAAATCGGCCAGCCCGAATTGCAGGCCGCGCTGGCCGGCCTGGCGCCTGAGCGCCGGCTGGCACTGCAGACCGCCGCCGACCGCGTGCGCCTGTATCACGAGCGGCAAAAGCTGGAATGCGGCTCGGCCGGGTTCAGCTACACCGAGCCGGATGGCACCGTGCTCGGGCAAAAAGTCACGCCGCTCGACCGGGTCGGCATCTATGTGCCGGGCGGCAAGGCGGCCTATCCGTCGTCGGTGCTGATGAACGCGATCCCGGCCAAGGTGGCCGGAGTGCAGGAAATCATCATGGTGGTGCCGACCCCGGATGGCGTGCGCAACGAACTGGTGCTGGCGGCGGCCGCGATTGCCGGCGTCGACCGCGTGTTTACCATCGGCGGCGCGCAGGCAGTCGGCGCGCTGGCCTATGGCACCGCCACGGTGCCACCGGTCGACAAGATTGTCGGTCCCGGCAATGCCTATGTCGCATGCGCCAAGCGCCGCGTGTTCGGCACGGTCGGCATCGACATGATCGCCGGCCCGTCGGAGATCCTGGTGATCTGCGACGGCAGCACCGATCCGGACTGGATCGCGATGGACCTGTTTTCGCAGGCCGAGCACGACGAGCTGGCACAATCGATCCTGCTGTGTCCGGACGCCGCGTATCTGGCGCGGGTCGAAGCCAGCATCAACCGCTTGATCGAGCAGATGCCGCGGCGCGACGTGATCCGTACCTCGCTGACCAATCGCGGCGCGCTGGTCCTGGTGCGCGACATGGACCAGGCCTGCGAGATCGCCAACCTGATCGCGCCCGAGCATCTGGAAATTTCCACCGACAACCCGCAGCAATGGGCCGACAAGATTCGTCACGCCGGCGCCATGTTCCTTGGCCGTTTTTCGTCGGAAGCACTGGGCGACTATTGCGCCGGCCCGAACCACGTGCTGCCGACTTCGCGCACCGCGCGCTTCTCGTCGCCGCTTGGGGTGTATGACTTCCAGAAGCGCTCCAGCATGATTCATGTCAGCCAGGCCGGCGCGCAAACGCTGGGCCGTGTCGCCGCCGAACTGGCCTATGGCGAAGGCTTGCAGGCGCACGCGCGCAGCGCCGAATTGCGGCTGAAGTAGAGCGCATGGATCAGCACAGCATGCAGAACGGACGGACCGACTGGCGCAACCGGATTTATTGCGAAGACGCGCTGCATGGACTGGCGCGCATCCCGGACGGCGCGATCGACCTGATCGTGGCCGACCCGCCGTATGGCTTGGGCAAGGATTACGGCAATGATTCCGACAAGCTCGATGCCGACGCCTATCTGCGCTGGATGCAGCACTGGGTCGACGCGGCGCTGCCGAAGCTGAAGCCGAGCGGCAGCCTGTACATTTTCCTGACCTGGCGCTATGCGCCGGAAATCTTCGTGATGCTCAAGCAGCGCATGACGATGATGAACGAAATCATCTGGGACCGGCGGGTGCCGTCGATGGGCGGCAGCACGCGCAGCTTCAGCTCAGTGCACGACACCATCGGCTTTTTCGTGCGTCAGAAGGGCTATTATTTCGACCTCGATGCGATCCGGATTCCGTACGATGCCGAAACCAAGAAAGCCCGTTCGCGCTCGATCTTTGTCGGCTCCAAATGGCTGGAACTCGGCTACAACCCGAAGGACGTGTGGAGCGTGTCGCGGCTGCATCGCGAGCATCGGGAGCGGGCCGACCACCCGACCCAGAAGCCGCTCGAAATCGTCGAGCGCATGGTCAAGGCCTCCTGCCCGCCGGGGGGCGTGGTGCTCGACCCGTTCATGGGCAGCGGTACCACGGCGGTGGCCGCGCGCCGCTGCGGCCGGGATTATGTCGGCTTCGAGCTGAATACCGAATATTGTGAAATCATAGAGCAGCGGCTGGCCGCGCTGGGTGGCGACGCTTGTGGCTACGGCCAGACCGCGCTGGCGCTGTAACGCGCCGCCCGAAGGCAGCATTTTGCGGGACTGTTGCGGGCACTGGATAACGCCCGAGATTTTTAAGAAATGAGGAGTATGTGACTGTGCCCCTTTATTTATTTGCGGAAACAAGCCGACACTGCAAGAGTATATTTTTGCGCCAGCCGGCGCGCATCACCTGAAACCACCATCCTCATGTCCTTAATCGAAACCGTCATCCGTCCCGACATTCGCGCGCTGTCGGCTTACCACGTGCCCGACCCGAGCGGGCTGGTGAAGCTGGACGCGATGGAAAATCCGTACACCTTGCCGGACGAGCTGCGCATTGCGCTGGCGCTGCGCTTGGGCGACGTCGCGCTGAATCGCTATCCGGTGCCGACCTACGCCGCGCTGAAGGCGATGATTTGCACCACGCTCGGAGTGCCGGCCGGTTTCGACGTGATGCTGGGCAATGGCTCGGACGAACTGATTTCGCTGATCTCGGTGGCCTGTGCCAGGCCCGGCGCCAAGGTGCTGGCGCCGGTGCCGGGTTTCGTAATGTATGCGATGGCGGCCCAGTTTGCCGGGCTCGAATTTGTCGGTGTACCGCTGCAACCCGATTTCACGCTGGACCTGGCCGCGATGCTGGCCGCGATTGCGCAACACCGGCCGGCGATCGTGTATCTGGCCTATCCAAACAACCCGACCGCCAACCTGTTCGATGCCGATGCGATGGTCGAGATCATCCGTGCGGTCGGCGAGACCGGCATCGTGATCGCCGACGAGGCTTACCAGCCGTTCGCGCAGGCCAGTTTCATGCCGCGGCTGCCGGAATTTGCCAACCTGGTCGTAATGCGCACCGTGTCCAAGCTCGGCCTGGCCGGCATCCGGCTCGGCTACATGGCGGCCAGCAAGGCGCTGCTGGCGGAATTCGACAAAGTCAGGCCGCCATACAATATCAATGTGCTGACCCAGGCCACGGCCGAATTCGTGCTGGAGCACATCACCGTGCTCGACGCCCAAGCCGCGCAGTTGCGCAGCGAGCGCGGCCGCGTGGCGGCGGCACTGGCCGGCATGGGGATCGAGGTGTTCCCGTCGGCCGCCAATTTCCTGCTGATTCGGGAGCCCGATGCCGACCAGCTGTTCGCGCGCCTGCTGGAACGCAAAGTCCTGATCAAAAATGTGGGTAAAATGCATGCTCTGCTGGCGAATTGCCTGCGCATCACCGTCAGCACCCCGGAAGAGAATCGCGTGCTGCTCGATGCGCTGCAAGCTTCGCTCGTTTTGTAATTTTGTGTTTTTGTAATCTTGTAATCCTTAGCCCTACCCAAACCCATGCCGACCATGCTCGCTCCCCGCACCGCCGAAATCACCCGCAACACCAATGAAACCCAGATCCGCGTGGCGATCAACATCGACGGCACCGGACAGCAGAGGCTCAATACCGGCGTGCCGTTTCTGGACCACATGCTGGACCAGATCGCGCGCCACGGCTTGTTCGACCTCGATATCGAGGCCCACGGCGACCTGCATATCGACGCCCACCACACAGTGGAAGACGTCGGCATCACGCTCGGCCAGGCATTTGCCAAGGCGATCGGCGACAAGAAGGGCATCCGCCGCTACGGCCATGCATACGTGCCGCTGGACGAGGCACTGTCGCGGGTGGTGATCGACTTCTCCGGGCGCCCGGGGCTGGAATTCCATGTGCCGTTCAAGCGCTCGATGATTGGTTCGTTCGATGTCGACCTGACGCACGAATTCTTCCAGGGCTTCGTCAATCACGCGCTGGTGTCGATGCATATCGATAACCTGCGTGGTGACAACGCTCATCATCAGTGTGAAACCGTATTCAAGGCTTTCGGCCGGGCGCTGCGGATGGCGGCCGAATTCGATGCGCGCGCCGCCGGCACGATTCCGTCGACCAAGGGCAGCCTGTAGTGGACAGTACCAAGCTGTTCGTCGCGTTACTGGCGCTGGTCAACCCGCTGGGTGCGGTGCCAATTTTCATTTCGCTGACGGAACAGATGACGCACGAAGAGCGCCGCAAGACCATCATCACGGCGGCGATCAGCGTCGCGGTGGTGATCGTGGTGTCGGGATTGCTGGGCCAGCAGATCATCGATTTTTTCGGGATCTCGGTCGGCTCACTGCAGGTCGGCGGCGGCCTGGTGATCCTGTTGACTGCGCTGAACATGCTGAACGCCAAGGCGAGCGGCTCGCGCAGTACGCCGGAAGAAGAAACGGAGGCCGAAACCAAGCCCAATATCGGCGTGGTGCCGCTCGCCATCCCGTTCCTGACCGGGCCAGGGTCAATCAGTACCGTGATCGTGTATTCGCATAACATCAAGGGCTGGACCCAGTATGTCGGTCTGCTGGTGGCCGGCGTCGCGATGGCGGTGCTGGTGGTGATGGCGCTGTCGATGGCCGGTCGCATCGCGCGCTTGCTGGGCCGTACCGGCATCAATATCGCGACCCGCCTGATGGGCCTGATGCTGGCGGCGCTGGCGGTGGAAATCATCGCCGACGGCTTGCAACGGCTGTTACCCGTATTAGCGAGATAAAAGATGAAAATGATTGCAATTGTTGATTACGGCATGGGGAATCTGCGCTCGGTGGCGCAGGCCTTGCGCCATGTCGCGCCCGAGATCGAGGTGCGGATTTCGAGCGACGTCGCCGAAATCCGCGCCGCCGAACGCATCGTGTTGCCGGGCCAGGGCGCGATGCGCGACTGCATGCGCAGCCTGCGCGAGTCGGGCCTGCAGGATGCGGTGCTGGAGGCGGCGCGCAGCAAGCCGCTGTTTGGCGTCTGCGTCGGCGAGCAAATGCTGTTCGACTGGAGCGAAGAAGGCGATAGCGGCCAGGGCACTGCCGGGCTGGGTTTGCTGCCAGGCAAGGTGGTCCGTTTCCGTCTCGACGGTCAGCTGCAGCAGGACGGTTCGCGCTTCAAAGTGCCGCAAATGGGCTGGAACCAGGTGCAGCAAAGCGTGTCGCATCCGTTGTGGAACGGCATCGCCGACGACAGTTATTTCTATTTCGTGCACAGCTATTACGCGGTGCCGGAAAACCCGGCGCACACGGTAGGCCAGACGCTGTATGGCGCACCATTCTCCTGTGCAGTGGCGCGCGACAATATTTTCGCGACCCAGTTTCATCCGGAAAAGAGCGCCGGCGCGGGTTTGCAACTGTACAAAAATTTCGTGCACTGGAGTCCGTGATTCCGGCAGAATAGCCGGACACCAGATCGGTCATCAATTTGCTCCTACCCATAGCCACACCCATAGCCACATTGACGTCATACTGTCGATACTCTCTTAACTCAACCAAGCCAAGCCCGCCATGCTGCTCATTCCTGCCATCGACCTGAAAGACGGTCACTGCGTTCGCCTGAAACAGGGCGACATGGATCAAGCCACCGTGTTTTCCGAAGACCCGGCCCAGATGGCCCTTCATTGGCTGCAGCGCGGCGCGCGCCGGCTGCATCTGGTCGACCTGAATGGCGCATTTGCCGGCAAGCCGAAGAACGAGGCGGCGGTCAAATCGATCATCAAGGTGGTACAGGAATTCGCCGTGGCCAACGAGATCGACGAGATCCCGGTGCAACTGGGTGGCGGTGTCCGCGATCTGGACACGATCGAGCGCTATCTGGACGACGGCATCACCTACATCATCATCGGTACCGCGGCGGTCAAGAGTCCCGGTTTCCTGCACGACGCCTGCGGCGCGTTCCCGGGCCACATCATCGTCGGTCTGGATGCCAAGGAAGGCAAGGTCGCGACCGATGGCTGGAGCAAGCTGTCCGGCCACGAGGTGATCGATCTGGCGCAGAAATTCGAAGCCTATGGCGTCGAATCGATCGTCTACACCGACATCGGCCGCGACGGCATGATGGGCGGCGTCAATATCGAGGCCACCGTCAAGCTGGCGCAAGCGGTCAAGATCCCGGTGATCGCATCCGGCGGTCTGCACAATCTGGCCGACGTCGAGGCGCTCTGCGCGGTGCAGGACGAAGGCATCGAGGCGGTGATCTGCGGTCGCTCGATTTACGAAGGCACGATTGATTTGCAATCGGCGCAGTTGCGCGCCGATGAGTTGACGAATCAGGAAAATCAGCAATGACAGCCATGCAGCCCGCGCCGCAGTTTGCGGGCTGGCGCGTTGCCGGACCAAGGTAAAACATGCTTGCAAAACGTATCATTCCCTGCCTCGACGTGACCGCCGGTCGAGTCGTCAAGGGCATCAATTTCACCGAGTTGCGCGACGCCGGCGACCCGGTCGAGATCGCGCGCCGCTACGATGAACAGGGCGCCGACGAGCTCACCTTCCTCGACATCACCGCCTCCAGTGACGGACGCGACCTGATCCTGCCGATCATCGAGGCGGTGGCGTCGCAGGTCTTCATTCCGCTCACCGTCGGCGGCGGCGTGCGCGTGGTCGAGGACGTCCGGCGTTTGCTCAATGCCGGCGCCGACAAGGTCAGCATGAATACCTCGGCGGTGACTAACCCGCAACTGGTATTCGATGCATCGCAGAAACACGGTTCGCAATGCATCGTGGTCGCGATCGATGCCAAGCAGACCGCGCCCGGCAAATGGGAAGTGTTTACCCACGGTGGCCGCAACGCGACCGGACTGGACGCGATCGCATGGGCGCAGAAGATGGAAAGCCTGGGCGCCGGCGAAATCCTGCTGACCAGCATGGACCGCGACGGCACCAAGGTCGGCTTCGACCTCGGGCTGACGCGCGCGGTGTCGGATGCGGTCGGGATTCCGGTGATTGCGTCGGGTGGCGTCGGCAACCTGCAGGACTTGGCCGACGGCATCAAGCTTGGCAAGGCCGATGCGGTGCTGGCGGCGAGTATTTTTCATTACGGGCAACATACCGTGCAGGAGGCCAAGCGCTTCATGGCCGCCCAGGGTATACCGATGAGGCTAAGCTGAGATGAACGGCAAATGGCTGAATAAAATCAAGTGGGACGAGTCTGGCCTGGTGCCGGTGATCGCGCAGGAAGTCGGCAGCAACGACGTGCTGATGTTCGCCTGGATGAACCGCGACGCACTGGCGCGCACGGTCGAACTGGGCGAGGCGGTGTACTGGAGCCGCTCGCGCAAGAAGCTGTGGCACAAGGGCGAAGAATCCGGCCATATCCAGAAAGTGCATGAAATCCGGCTCGATTGCGACGAGGATGTGGTGTTGCTGAAAGTCGAGCAAGTCGACAGCATCGCCTGCCATACCGGCCGTCATTCCTGCTTTTTCCAGCAATTCGCGGGCGATGCCAAGGACGGCGAATGGCTGACCGTCGAACCGGTGCTGAAGGATCCTGAAACTTTTTACAAATGAAACCAAGAAGCGAGACCAAGAAGTGAGCGACACCTTAAAGCGTCTGGCCGAGCGGATCGAAACGCGCAAGCCGGCCAATGGCGGCGACCCGGCCACCTCGTATGTGGCGCGACTGTTTGCCAAGGGCGACGATGCCATCCTGAAAAAAATCGGCGAAGAAGCGACCGAAACCGTGATGGCGGCGAAAGATGCCCGCGTCGACGGCGACACGTCGAAGGTCTTGTACGAGTGCGCCGACCTGTGGTTCCATTCGATGATCATGCTGGCGCAGTTCGGGCTCACGCCGCAGGATGTGCTGGCGGAACTGGCGCGGCGCGAAGGCATTTCCGGCATCGAAGAAAAAGCGGCGCGTAAGGATATGTTGCGCGACGCCGACGAAGGAAAATCAACTTTTTGATTCCGCTCGGTGGCGTCAACGCGAGCCGCGCGCGACGATAGAACCAGACAACATCAATCAGACAACGGAGCGCACTTGGACCACTGTATTTTTTGCAAGATCGCCGCGAAGCAGATTCCGGCCAGCGTCGTCTACGAAGACGATAGCTTCCTCGCCTTCAAGGACATCAATCCGGCGGCGCCGGTACATTTCATGATCATCCCGAAGCAGCATGTGCCGACCCTGTCGGCATGCAACAATTCCCATACAGAAATGCTTGGTAAGCTGCTGGCCCTGGTGCCGCAACTCGCGGCAGAGCAGGGTTGCGGCGTGACCACTGATACCAATGGCAGGGAAACGGGCGGCTACAAGACGCTGATCAACACCGGACCCGACGGCGGGCAGGAGGTGTACCATCTGCATATACACGTGATCGGTGGCCCACGGCCCTGGCACGGCAAGCAGCTGGCTTGAGCGCGGAGCCGCAGAGCGGAGCGCGGCAATAAATTAACATCAGGACGTAAGCGTCCGCAAGGAGAAGACATGGGTTCATTCAGTATTTGGCACTGGCTGATCGTGCTGGTGATCGTGATGCTGGTATTCGGCACCAAGAAAATCGGCAATATCGGCTCCGACCTCGGCAAGGCAGTCAAGGGCTTCAAGGACGGGGTCAAGGGCGAGGATGAAAAGACCGCCCAGCCCGCCGACAAGACCACCATCGACGTCGACGCGAAAGAGAAGAACGGGCATTGAGCGCCGCTTCCCACCGCGGTCGCGCCGTGATCCCGCCGTCATCCATGCCGCAGCTGATGCAGCCCGCTGCGGCACCGAAGCGCCCCGCGCCCGCACAGCATGATTGACCTTGGACTCGCAAAACTGGCACTGATCGGCGTGGTTGCGCTGGTGGTGATCGGCCCTGAAAAACTGCCGAAAGTGGCACGCATGGCCGGTTCACTATATGGCCGCGCACAGCGCTACATCAATCAGGTCAAATCGGAAGTCAGCCGAGAAATCGAACTGGATGAGTTGCGCAAGATGCAGCAAGAAGTCCAGAGCGCGGCGCAGGACATCGGGCAGTCGATCGCGCAAGACCTGGCGCAGACGCAACGGGAATTGCAGTCGGCCTGGCATGGTGACGAGGTCGCGGTCCCCGAGCCTTCCCGGCTGGCGCAAAAAGCCAAGAATTTTCGTCGCAAGAAGCTGGCGCGCAGCTCGGCCATCCCGGCCTGGTATAAGCAGCAACATGGCACCAAGATGCGGGTAACGTCTGGCGCGGCGCGCGTCGCCAAGCACCGGCCCGGCCGCAAATCTGCCCACTCGTTCTTTTAAACCTGGCAACGGCAATCGCGCCGCTAGTTTTCTCACCCAAAGGGTGAACTGCTTAACCATGAAAAACTTCAATCAATTCATGAATTTATCGAAACTAACAAGCGGTCAACTGCCGGTTCCAGGTTAAATGACAGATCCGAACCAGACTTCGGTCGAAGACACCTTCGTTTCGCATCTGATTGAACTGCGCGACCGGCTGGTACGCGCGTCGATCGGGGTCGCGCTGATGTGCGCTGCGCTGCTGCTGTGGCCGGGGCCGGCCCGCATCTACGATTTCCTGGCGCGGCCGATGATGGCGTCGCTGCCGAACGGCGCCAAGATGATCGCGACCGGCGTGATTTCGCCGTTCCTGGTGCCGATGAAAGTCACGTTGCTGCTGGCCTTCATCCTGGCCTTGCCGTGGGTGTTGTACCAGGTCTGGGCCTTCATCGCGCCCGGCCTGTATGCACATGAAAAGAAGCTGGTAATGCCGTTGGTGATTTCGTCGTCGCTGCTGTTTGTGGCCGGCGTCGCATTCAGCTATTTTCTGGTGTTCGGCCGTGTCTTCAAATTCATCAACGAATTCGCGCCGACCTCGATCACGGTGGCGCCGGACATTGAAAATTACCTCGATTTCGTGATGACGATGTGCCTCGCATTCGGCATGACCTTCGAGGTGCCGGTGGTGGTGGTGGTACTGGTCAGGATGGGGTTGGTGACGGTCGACAAGCTGAAGGCGATCCGGCCGTATGTGATCGTCGGCGCATTCGTGATTGCGGCGGTCGTCACGCCGCCCGATGTGGTCAGCCAGTTTTCATTGGCGGTGCCAATGTGTCTGCTGTATGAGATCGGCCTGTTGCTGGCACCGATCTTCGCGCGTGCGACACGGGCGCCGGAAGAGTCAACCTGATCTGTAGCTTAGGTCGCGCCCCGCAACCAGCTGACGAACGGGTAGGCGGCCTTGAAGCCGAGCGCCAACTCAGCACCCAGATCGTCTGGAATCTGCTCGGTCAGGGAATGCTCGCGGACCACGATAAAGCTCTTCAACTTCAGATAATCGATGTGCGGCGCATCCGGGTCGAAGCCTTTCGGCGGGCGACTCAGCTTGCCTTCCTGCAGCAGGCCGTCGAATCCGGCGCGCAGTTTCCTGGTGTTCATCAGCTTGGTAAATCCGGCCGCGTCGGCCACGATATGGTTGCGGATCGCGCGCAAGCGATCGGCCGGCGGCATATATTCGCCGGCCGCTAACAGCAGCTTGCCGGCGGCATCGATATGGAAGTAATAAGCCGGCCCGCCGCCTTCGCTCGGCTTCTTGCGGCCGAGCGGCACGATGGACGCCGAGAACGTGGTCTTGTACGGGCGCTTGTCATGCGCAAACCGCATGTCGCGATTGATCCGGAACAGCGCCTTCTTCGGATTGCAGTCAACCACCGCCGGGTCGAACCGGCCGAGGTCGTCGATCAGGCGCGTGACCAGCGTCAGGAATTCGGCGCGCAAAATATCATAGCGCGGCTGGTTCATCACAAACCACGGTCGGTTATTGTTCTCCGCCAATTCGGCGAGAAAGCGGGTCAGGTCGCGGATGTGCATCTGGGATTCTGGTCGCGTTCTCGTTCTATTCGTGAGGTTCAAGCCGTTTGATGTTCGGCCGCTTGCCGACATTCACCTCGAGCGTGGTTTGCTGGCTCTTGCGCAGCACCGTCATCTTGACCGCCTTGCCCGGTTGCAATTGAGCGATCAGGTTCAGCATGTCGGTGGTGTCGGCCACCGGCTTGCCTTCGACCGCGACCAGAATGTCGCCCGGGCGCATGCCGGCCTTGTCGGCCGGGCCATTCTTCATGACGCCGGCAATGATGGCGCCGGATTTTTTCGACAGACCGAAGCTTTCCGCCAGTTCCGGGGTGATGTCCTGCGGCTCGACACCGATCCAGCCGCGCACCACCTGACCGGTACTGATGATTGAATCCATCACGGTCTTCACGGTGGTGGTCGGAATCGCGAAGCCGATGCCGACCGAGCCGCCGGTGCGTGAATAAATGGCGCTGTTGATACCGAGCAGGTTGCCGTTGGTATCGATCAGCGCGCCGCCGGAATTGCCGAAATTGATCGCGGCATCGGTCTGGATGAAGTTTTCAAAGGTATTGATGCCCAGATGGTTGCGCCCAAGTGCAGAAATGATGCCCATCGTGACGGTCTGGCCGACGCCAAACGGATTGCCGATGGCCAGCACCACGTCGCCGACCCGCGCCTGTTCCGCATGGCCCAAGGTAATTGCGGGCAGATTCGGCAAGTCGATCTTGATCACGGCCAGATCGGTTTCAGGATCGGTGCCGACTACCTTGGCGGACGCCTTGCGACCGTCGGCCAGCGCCACCTCGATCTGGTCGGCGGCCTCGACCACATGGTTATTGGTCAGGATATAGCCTTGCGTGCTGACCAGCACCCCGGAGCCGAGGCTCGATTGCTTTTCTTCTTGCGGCCCCAGCTGATCGCCAAAAAACTTGCGGAACAACGGATCTTCTAGCAGCGGATTGGTGGCCCGCTTCGCTTCCTGGGTGGTGAATACGTTGACCACGGTCGGCATCGCGAGCATGGCCGCGTTGCGGTACGAGGCCTGGCCGGTCGCGTTGGCCGGCGCTTCCTTCAGCATGACGGTTGAACTCGCGACTTGGACACTGTGCGCGCCGCCCAGCAACCGTGGCGCCCATTCAGGCCTCAGGGTGGCCACGATAAACCACAGCGCAAGGGCGACCGTGATGGTTTGTGCAAATAACAGCCAGAGACGTCGCATAGGGATTGGAATTGAATGAGTTTTGAATGAGTTATTGGTAAATAAGGGCGAAACGGCGAAATATCCAGTGCCGACCCCGTTGCATCCAAACGATTATTGCCTAAACAGCCAGCCGGTGGAAGGGCGTGCCGACCTTCTTGCTGCGGCCGGGATCCGCACCGGCGCTACGATCGTCGGCATGATAGACGAGTATATGCAGATTTTGATTTTATTATGCACGGCAGATTGATGCATGTCATGGAGTATATAAGTTCGCGCAAGCTCAGTCGTGAGCTGTCGACAAAAAAAAAGCCAGCCCGACGGACTGGCTGGTCGGTGTGCAGATTCCGGCTTACGGCCTGTTTTTCAGCGCATCGCGAATTTCGCGCAGCAATATGACGTCTTCCGGTGTCACCGGCGCCGCTTCGACCTTCGGCTTTTGTGTCTTGTTGGCGATACGCACCATCTGGAAAATGATGAAGGCGAGGATGACGAAGTTGATCAGGATCGTCAGGAAATTGCCATAGGCCAATACGGCGCCGGCCTTCTTCGCCTCGACCAGTGCCAGTTGGGTGCCCTGACCGTGCAATGGCAGGTAGTAATTCGAGAAATCGAGGCCCCCGAAAATCGTACCGACCACCGGCATGATCAGATCCTGGACCAACGACTCGACAATCTTGCCAAACGCGGCACCGATAATTACAGCGACCGCCAAGTCCATCACATTGCCTTTGATCGCAAAGCTCTTGAATTCTCCCATCATCGACATGGCATCCCTCTGTATTGTAAAAAAAGCAAATTGATTCTAACCCCTTGCCCTGCAGAATGGCAAATGACAAGCGGATTACCAGCAAATGCAGTCGGGCATGGCATCGGCAATCCGCGTCGGGCGGTGCAGAATCTCGCCGCATTCAGCTAAAAATCCCGAAAATACGGCCAAATATCGGCCGCTACGCATCTTTCACTTTAAAACGGGGGCCGGCTCCGCTATAATTTAAGGTTGCTAGAAGTCACGATTGGCTTCGAAAAAATTTCGCATTTTGATTGATTGGGGTGGTATGAGTAACGAAAAGCAGGTCGATTCCGGCCGACGCGGCTTGCTCGTCGCTACGTGCGCGGCGGGCGGTGTGGCTGGACTGGCCACTGCAGGGGCCTTTGTGAGTACTTTCCAGCCATCCGAGCGCGCGAAAGCCGCCGGTGCGCCGGTTGAGGCCGATATTTCCGACCTGAAGCCGGGCGAAATGAAGGTGTTCGAGTGGCGCGGCAAGCCGGTCTGGATCATGAAGCGCACACCGGAACAATTGAAGACGCTGGCGGACACGACGGCCGAAGTGGCCGATCCGGAGTCCACCAAGCCTTATACGATGGACCTGCCGGACTATTGCAAGAACAAGAACAACACCCGTTCGCACGCCGGTCACGAAGAAAACCTGGTCGTGGTCGGGATCTGTCCGCACCTCGGCTGCTCGCCATCGTCGCGGTTTACCCCCGGTCCGCAGACTTCGCTGCCGGATAATTGGGAAGGCGGCTTCCTGTGTCCTTGCCACGGTTCGACTTTCGACCTGGCCGGTCGCGTATTCAAGAACAAGCCGGCACCGAACAACCTCGACGTGCCGCGTCATATGTATCTGTCGGAGAACAAGATCCTGATCGGCAAAGATGAGAAAGGTGAGGCGTAATCATGGCGTTCACTGAAAAGAAACTCCCGGCCAATGCGCCGATGGCCGACAAGGCACTGAACTGGGTCGACTCGCGCTTTCCGCTGACCAAGCTCTGGAACGATCAATGGGGCCAGTACTACGCGCCGAAAAACTTCAATTTCTGGTACATCTTCGGTTCGCTGGCGATGCTGGTGCTGGTGATACAGATCGTTACCGGCATTTTCCTGGTGATGCATTACAAGCCGGATGCCAACCTCGCGTTCGCCTCGGTCGAATACATCATGCGCGACGTGCCCTGGGGTTGGCTGGTGCGTTACATGCACTCGACCGGTGCCTCGGCATTCTTCATCATCGTCTACCTGCACATGACACGCGGCCTGCTGTACGGCTCGTACCGCAAGCCGCGCGAATTGATCTGGATCTTCGGCGTCGCCATTTTCCTGTGCCTGATGGGCGAAGCCTTCTTCGGCTACCTGCTGCCATGGGGCCAGATGTCGTACTGGGGCGCGCAGGTGATCGTCAACCTGTTCGGCGCAATCCCGTTCATCGGTCCTGATCTGTCGCTGTGGATTCGGGGTGACTACGTGGTGTCCGATGCGACCCTGAACCGCTTCTTCGCGTTCCACGTGATCGCCATCCCACTGGTGCTGCTGGGCCTGGTGGTGGCGCATTTGATCGCGTTGCACGAAGTCGGCTCCAACAATCCTGACGGCATCGAAGTCAAGGAAAACCTCGGCCCGGACGGTCATCCGCTCGACTCGATTCCATCGCATCCTTACTATTCGGTGCATGACATCTTCGGCGTAATCGTATTCCTGACGATTTTCAGCGCGGTCGTGTTCTTCGCGCCGGAAATGGGCGGTTACTTCCTGGAGTACAACAACTTCATCCCGGCCGATTCGCTGAAGACGCCGCCGCATATCGCCCCGGTCTGGTATTTCACGCCGTTCTACTCGATCCTGCGTGCCACCACTTCGCAATTCATTTATGCGCTGATTGCCGGTATCGCCGCCTATGTCGGCCTGATCTTCCTGAGGACCAGGTTGGCTGCCAGCATCAAGATGGCGATTGCGGTGGTCGGTCTGCTGATCATCGCCAGCATGTTCGTGTTTGACGCCAAGTTCTTCGGCGTGGTGCTGATGGGCGTCTCGGTGATGATCATGTTCGCGCTGCCATGGCTCGACCAATCGCCGGTCAAATCGATTCGCTATCGTCCTGACTGGCACAAGTATGTCTACATCCTGTTCGGCATCGCCTTCGTGGTGCTCGGTTATATCGGTACCTTGCCGCCGACCGTCGGTCGTACCCTGACGGCGCAGATCGGCACCTTCATCTACTTCGGCTTCTTCCTGCTGATGCCGTGGTGGAGTGCGATGGGCCGGTTCAAGCCCGTGCCGCAGCGTGTGACCTTCCATCCGCACTAAGCGCTCAAAGGGATATAAGACATGACTTTTATGAAAAAACTGATCGCAACCCTGGTGCTGCTACCGGCGCTGGCGTTCGCTAACGAGGGCGGCTTCCCGCTCGATCGCGCGCCTGAGCGCGGCACGGACATGGCGGCCTTGCAAAACGGCGCCAGGCTGTTCGTCAATTATTGCCTGAACTGCCATGCGGCGTCGGCGATGCGTTACAACCGCCTGCGCGACATCGGCCTGTCGGAAGACCAGATCAGGAACAATCTGCTGTTTACCGGCGACAAGGTCGGTGATCTGATGAAGAACACGCTGACTGCCAAGGACGCCAAGGAATGGTTCGGTGCGGTACCGCCGGACCTGTCCGTGATCGCGCGCGCCAAGGCCTCGGAGGCGGGTTCCGGCGCGGACTGGATCTACACCTATCTGCGAACCTACTACAAGGACAACAGCCGCCCAACCGGCTGGAACAACATGCTGTTCCCGAACGTCGGCATGCCGCATGCATTATGGGAATTGCAAGGCGTGCGCAACGTCAAGTACGTCGAAGAAAAGGGTGAGCACGAAGAAGGCAAGATCGTGCACAAATTCGTCGGCTTCGAGCAGGTCAAGCCTGGCAAGCTGTCGGGCACCGACTACGACATCGCGGTGGCCGATCTGGTTGCCTACCTGCAATGGATGGGTGAACCGGCACAAAATACCCGCAAACGCCTCGGCGTCTGGGTGCTGCTGTTTCTCGGCCTGTTCTCGGTACTGGCATGGCGTTTGAACGCAGCTTATTGGAAAGACATCAAGTGATGTCTGGCACCCGGTTTGCATGATCGAGGAGTGATCGGCCGACCGGTTTCCTGGCTTCAATTATTTCGTTCACGGATGTGAATGTGTGTTTTGGGGTGGGCCGCAATGATGAACGCTGCGCCTCACCCTTTCGTTTCTAAGGAACTATAAAAATGATGGTTCTCTACTCGGGCACGACCTGCCCATTTTCCCAGCGTTGCCGTCTCGTGCTATTCGAGAAAGGCATGGACTTTGAAGTGCGCGATGTCGACTTGTTCAACAAGCCGGAAGACATCTCGACCATGAATCCCTACGGCCAGGTACCGATCCTGGTCGAACGCGATCTGGTGCTGTATGAATCGAACATCATCAACGAATACATCGATGAGCGTTTCCCGCATCCGCAGCTGATGCCGGCCGATCCGCTGATGCGCGCACGCGCCCGTTTGATGCTGTTCAATTTCGAGAAGGAATTGTTCATCCATGTCAACACGCTGGAGAACGACAAATCGAAAGGTTCGGAAAAGATCCACGACAAGGCGCGCGCCGAGATCCGCGACCGCTTGACCACGCTGGCACCACTGTTCCTGAAGAACAAGTACATGCTGGGTGACGAATTTTCGATGCTCGACGTCGCAGTCGCACCGCTATTGTGGCGTCTGGATCATTACGGTATCGAGTTGTCGAAAACCGCAGCGCCGCTGATGAAATACGCCGAACGCATCTTTTCGCGTCCGGCCTATATCGAGGCGCTGACCCCGTCCGAAAAGGTCATGCGCCGTTAATTGCGCCTGCCCGCAATTTATCGTAGATTGCAGCAAGGCCGCGCCCCGTTGATCCGGTACCGGGATGTATACTGATCCCGGATCGGGGCAACGGGGCGTGCGCCGGATCCCCGAATTGAATCGTCGTTTGTCCCAAGCAGGTCACATCATGTCAGCACCGTCCACTCCCTCGACCAAGCCCTATTTGCTGCGCGCCATCTATGAATGGTGCACCGACAGCGGCTTCACGCCGCATATCGCAGTCGCCGTCGACGCCGGCACGCGGGTGCCGATGCAGTTCGTCAAGAATGGGCAGATCGTGCTCAACATCAGCTTTGGCGCCACCAGCGGCTTGAAAATGGACAACGATGCGGTGCTTTTCAACGCCCGTTTCGGTGGTGTCTCGCGTGAAATTTATGTCCCGATCGACAATGTGCTGGCGATCTATGCCAACGAAAATGGGCAGGGCATGGCATTCGAGATGCCGGTCGCCGGCGCGGTCGACGACGACGCGTCATCCGACCCAGCGCAGCATGAAGCACCGGCGGACAGCGCGCCGAACGACAGTGCCACCGCCAGCACCAGCGGACCGCGCCTGACCTCGATTCCATCGAAGGCGCCAGACAGCAAACCGACCGAGGCGCCGAAGCCACCGGACGATTCGCCGGACGCGCCAAAATCCGGCGGCCGGCCTACCCTGACGCGAATAAAATAGAGTACAATCTCGTTCTCAAAAGTTTCGCCGACTTAGCTCATTTGGTAGAGCAGTTGATTTGTAATCATCAGGTGGCCAGTTCGAAACCGGCAGTCGGCACCAGTAAAGAAAAGGGTTAGCACCTAGCGGTTGCTAATCCTTTTTGTTTTTTTGGTAGCATCGGAGTGGCAATATTGCGGAATTCCGACAAGTCATTTCGGTGATTGCCGGCGTTGATTAATCTCACCTCATGGAAGATCATCATCTTGAATATTCATATCACCATTGTTCCATTGGTCTCGCTGCTGGCCGGCATTCTCATTTTGGTCATGCCGCGCCTGCTGAGTTTTATCATCGCCATCTACCTGATCGCGGTCGGGCTGATCGGTTTGTTCGGGCTGGGGAGTTTGCGGCTGCACTGACCAATCGGTGCCATGTGGGGACCATTCTTCATTGGGTGCCAGCACTTTAGGTATTCAGGATTTGCGCAAAACGGGCAGAAGTAGGGTGCGCCTTGCGCACCACTGTAGCGTCGGTATCGGGAATGGTGCGCATGGCGCACCCTACATTCTCTGGATTGTGTAAGTTCTGGTGTTGTTTGATGAATGATCGGCACCAGACAAATAAAGCCCGCGGTCAGCGCTGATCGCGGGCTTTTTTATTTCGCTGACCTCAATTGCGGGCCAGCCAGTAGGAACGTATTGCCGGGGCGACAATTCAGTCGCGTTGCTTGAGACCCTGCCAGCGCGGCGCCAACGCGTGCGGCACTTCGAACAGGTCGAGCACGCGACCGATGCTGTGGTCGACCATTTGTTCTATGCTCTGCGGTCGTTGATAGAAGCCCGGTACCGGCGGGAAGATGATGCCGCCCATCTCGGTCACCGCCGTCATGTTGCGCAGGTGCGCCAGGTTGAACGGTGTTTCGCGCACCATCAGCAGCAGGCGGCGGCGCTCTTTCAGCACCACGTCGGCGGCGCGCGTGATCAGATTGTCGGACAGGCCGTGGGCGACGCCGGCCAGGGTCTTCATCGAACACGGTGCAACGATCATGCCGTCCGACTGGAACGAGCCGCTGGCAATCGCGGCGCCCACATCGCGCACATTGTGCACCTGGTGTGCCAATGCCTCGGCATCCTTGCGCTTCATGCCGAGCTCGTGATGCAGGTTCAACGCGCCGGCTTCCGAAATCATCAAATGGGTTTCGATGCCGGGCAACTCATGCAAGACTTGCAGCAGGCGCACGCCATAGATCGCGCCGCTGGCGCCGGTGATCGCAACGATCAGACGCTGGGGGCGATCCTGTGCCGCAACGCTCATCGGCGCTGCCCAGCGACCACGTGATGCGTATCCGAAGAAGACTTAGGCTTCAAGCATCGCCTTCAACTCGCCATTTTCATACATCTCGCCGACGATGTCGGAGCCGCCGATGAATTCGCCCTTGATATACAGTTGCGGGATGGTCGGCCAGTTCGAAAATTCCTTGATGCCCTGGCGCACGTCGGCGTCATCGAGCACGTTGACCGTGACCAGATCCTGCACGCCGCAGGCCTTCAGGATCTGCACTGCGCGACCGGAGAAGCCGCATTGTGGAAACTGCGCGGTGCCCTTCATGAACAACACGACCGGGTTGTTCGTCACGGTTTCCTTGATCCAGGCTTGTACGTCGCTCATTGATGCTGTCCTTCGATTGGTGTAGGGATGAATACCGCCATTATAAGAAGAATGGCGCTGCAATGCTTGCGGTCGCTCCGGGGTCCCGTCGCGTGGCAGGCAGCGCCGGCGTCGGCAACGCCGGTAAAATTTCAATTGTTTTGGAGTATGTGTCAACTCCGCAAATGAGTATTTCGTATTGCACTGTCATTACTGACAGTATATGAAATAAGACGGGACGCACCCAAGACTTGGGCCGCCCCGCCTGCGGTCTCAGCCCTTCAGCTTGGCAAACGCCGATGCCATCGCGCCGTTCGCGACCGGCTGGCTCGCCTGTTGCTGGTGCTGGGCCAGTCGCTTGCCGTCGTTGCGGTCGCCGCGTTGTTCCGGCCGTGCACCGGGCTGGGGCGCGCTGTCGGTCAGCCGCATCGTCAGTGCGATCCGCTTGCGCTTCTCATCGATTTCCAGCACCTTGACCTTGACTACCTGGCCGGCCTTGACCACCGTGTGCGGGTCCTTGACGAAGCTGTTCGACAGCGCCGAAATATGCACTAGGCCGTCCTGATGCACGCCGATGTCGACGAATGCGCCGAACGCCGCGACGTTGGTGACCACCCCTTCCAGGATCATGTCGGGACGCAAGTCCCTGATCTGCTCGACGCCGTCCTTGAAGGTGGCGGTGGTAAATTCCGGTCGCGGATCGCGGCCGGGCTTTTCCAGCTCCTTCAGGATGTCGGTCACGGTCGGCACGCCGAACCGCTGATCGGCATACTTGGCCGGATTGAGCGACTTCAGCAGCCGCTCGTCGCCAATCACAGCCTTCATGTCCTTGTTGATATCGGCCAGGATTTTTTCGACCAGCGGATACGATTCCGGATGCACCGAAGAGGCGTCGAGCGGATTGGCGCCGCCCATCACGCGCAAGAAGCCGGCGGCCTGCTCGTAGGTCTTGTCGCCCAGGCGCGGTACCGCTTTCAGTTCGGCGCGCGAGCCGAACATGCCCTTGGCATCGCGATAGCTGACGATGCTTTGCGCCACGCTCGATGACAGGCCCGAAACGCGCGCCAGCAGCGGCGCCGACGCGGTATTGACGTCGACCCCGACCGCATTCACGCAATCCTCGACCACCGCATCGAGCGAGCGTGCCAGTTGGGTCTGGCCGACATCGTGCTGGTATTGGCCGACGCCGATCGACTTCGGATCGATCTTCACCAGCTCCGCCAATGGGTCTTGCAGGCGGCGCGCGATCGAGACCGCACCGCGCAGCGACACGTCCATGTCGGGCAATTCCTTTGACGCGAATTCGGACGCCGAATATACCGACGCGCCGGCTTCCGACACCACGATCTTGGTCAGCTTCAGCTCCGGCCGCAGCTTGATCAGGTCCTGTGCCAGCTTGTCGGTTTCGCGCGACGCGGTGCCGTTGCCGATCGAGATCAAGGCTACCCTATGCTTTTCCGCCAGTCCTGCCAGAGTATGCAGCGATCCGTCCCAATCGTTGCGCGGTTGATGGGGGTAGATGGTATGAGTATCGACTACCTTGCCGGTCGCGTCGACGACCGCGACCTTGACGCCGGTGCGCAGGCCGGGATCGAGCCCCATGGTCGCGCGCGGACCGGCCGGCGCCGCCAGCAGCAAGGCTTTCAGGTTGCGGGCGAACACATTGATCGCCTCGACCTCGGCGCGCTCGCGCAGTGCGCCCATCAGCTCGGTTTCCAGGTGCATGAAGCTCTTGACGCGCCAGGTCCAGCGCACCGTGTCGGCCAGCCATTTATCGGCCGCACGGCCCTGGTGCTTGATGCCGAAGCGGGCCGCGATGCGTCCTTCGCACGGGTTGTGCGGCGCGTCCCATTTCGGCTTTTCCTCTTCGGTGTCGAGCCGCAGCACCACGTTCAGCATCTCTTCCCGCCGGCCGCGGAACAAGGCCAGTGCACGGTGCGACGGGATGGTCGACAGCGTCTCCGAGTAGTCGAAATAATCGGCAAATTTTTCGCCAGCGTCCTGCTTGCCGTCGGCCACCTTCGATTCGACCACGCCGTGCTCCAGCAGGTAATCGCGCAGGCCTTGCAGCAGTGTTGCGTCCTCGGCGAAGCGCTCCATCAGGATCTGCCGGGCGCCGTCCAGCGCCGCCTTGGTGTCCGCCACGCCGGGATTGTCGCCGTGGTCGGTGGCGAACGCCGGTTTCAGATAGTTGCTCGCTTCCTGTTCCGGATTCAAGCTCGGGTCGGCCAGCAACGCATCTGCCAGCGGTAGCAGTCCCGCCTCCAGCGCGATCTGGGCCTTGGTGCGGCGCTTCAGTTTGTATGGCAGGTACAGGTCTTCCAGCCGGGTCTTGTCCTCGGCGTGGCTGATGGCGTCGAGCAATGCCGGCGTCATCTTGTTCTGTTCCTCGATCGACGCGATGATCGCGCCGCGCCGTTCTTCCAGCTCGCGCAGGTAGCGCAAGCGCTCTTCCAGCAAGCGCAGCTGGATATCGTCGAGTCCGCCAGTCGCCTCCTTGCGGTAACGCGCGATGAAGGGCACGGTGGCACCTTCATCGAGCAGGGCGATGGCGGCGACGACTTGCGCCGCTTTGGCCGCAAGTTCAGCGGCGAGACGTTGTTCAATCGATGGCAACATGAGGATTCAGTAAAAATGAAGACAAGCGCACGATGATACGCACTTGAGGCGAATCCGCCAGTCTTGACAATGCCGAAAACCCGGCATGCTGAGCACAATCGAAATTACTGCAAGCTGCTTTCACTACAAATCAATGAGTTGTGCCGTAATTCCGTTTGAGCATTTTCCCTGGCAACGCAAAAGGGGGGGGCGACTAATGGCATCGTCACCATAGCCGCACCGGTATTATCCTCATCCTTACGCTTATCGACGCCATCTCCATACGCAATCTAACGCAGCAACTTGCATCGTATCCAATTGTTACTTATGGCCTCATTTCATCAAGATCATTCGCAATCGCTTTGAAGCAGCATTGCAAAAAGCGATGATAGCGGTCCATCTTGGACGTTTGGCTAGATCAATGTGTTGACAATGAATTGTCAACACACGACAATTAATTGTCAGTACGCGACATGAATTGTCAATACTTGACAATGAAATGTCATTGCGACGACAATTGGACCGACCGTGGGGCCTAACTCACGGCTTGTGGCCTAGCCTCCTCTTGATTATTCAATTCGTTTTTATCGTCAACCGGTTCCCATCTACTGTTGCTTTAAATCAAACTGATTCAATCAAATTCTCAATCGTAGACTAGCATCCAAAGAGATGCATTCCAGGAGACGAAATGCTAACCGCCACTTATGCGCTTGTCGCTATTGCAGTCGAACACAAAAAAACGTGGGCCACCTCTTCCACGCTCCAACAATACTTGCAAAGCAGTTCGAAGGCCCGACAGGCCATTGATCCGCTTGGTCTTGAATCTGTCGTGAATCAACTCGTTCAGATTGATGACTCCTGTCATCAGCGTAAAGTCGAGGTGTACGTGATTCCAGCCATCCGAAAGGCCACGCGCGAAGCGGATTCTCTGCTTGCCGAGCTTGAATCTTTAAGTACGCTGGGGGCGAGTATTCTCAGGTCCGTTGTGGCGCAATCGCGGCAGGTCTGCGTCCAAGGGATGGTTCAAATAAGAGAGTTGTATTGCTCCATGGAACTCTATTGCCAGAGTCTGCTGCAAAGACTGGCGAAAGAAGAAGAGGAGCTATTCCTGATCGCGCGACGCGTAATACCGAACGAAGAGTGGTTTGCCATATGCGCCCAATTTCTGTCGCTTGACGCAGAAAATGATGCGCGCAAACGATCCGCGCATGCAGTGTGGTATCCAATGGGGCCCATTCCAGTAAGGCCATTCAACACCCTCAGCCGGCCAACCTGACATCCGTAATCCAGTAATCCAGTAATACAGTAATGGCACATCCGCTTTGTGCTGGCTGGCCCGATCATTTTTTTAGTCGCAGTTCATTCAATATATGGAGACAAGTAAATGACGAGAATCGCATTGGTTACCGGCGGCATGGGTGGTTTAGGGGAAGCGGTGTGCATCAAGCTCGCGACCCTGGGTTACCGAGTGGTTACCACGTATTCCCCCGGCAATACCAAAGCCCAGGAATGGTTAGCTGCGATGGGCAAATTGGATCATGACTTCAGCGCCTTTCCCTGCGATGTCGCCAATTATGATTCCGCACAACAATGCGTGGCCCAAGTTCAAAAAGACATTGGCCCGATCGATGTGCTCGTCAACAATGCCGGCATCACCCGTGACATGAGCTTCAAGAAAATGGACAAGCTCAACTGGGATGCGGTGATGCATACCAATCTCGATTCGGTCTTCAATATGACCAAGCCGGTATGCGACGGCATGGTCGAGCGCGGCTGGGGACGGATTATCAATATCTCGTCGATCAATGGGCAAAAAGGGGCATTCGGCCAAACCAATTATTCAGCCGCCAAAGCCGGCATGCATGGATTCACGAAAGCGCTGGCGCTGGAGGTGGCGCGCAAAGCGGTGACGGTCAACACGATCTCGCCGGGCTACATTGGCACCAAGATGGTGATGGCGATTCCGCAGGAAGTGCTCGACAGTAAGATCATTTCGCAGATTCCGATGGCGCGTTTGGGCAAACCGGAAGAAGTCGCTGGCTTGGTCGCCTATCTTGCGTCGGATGAGGCGGCATTCTTGACCGGGGCGAATATCGCCATCAACGGCGGCCAACACATGTACTAGCGGGCAACATAGTTATTGTCGTTGTGGGAAGCGGGTACCGTGTCAGGCAGGGCGGACGAGAAACTCGCCCTTGTGACACGATGCTCGGCGGCAACAGACTCTCGAAAAAGAGAAAATGCTTAATCGAACTAGCGAAAAATGCTCGCACATTACCGAAGTACCCCTAAGGAGGAATCCATGTTTTTTATCCCCGAACAGTTTTCAGCACTTATCAAAGCCAATGTCGATGCGCACCTCGCGAGCACCACCGCGTTGACCAATAAAGCATTCGAAAGCGTACAAAAAATGGTCGATCTGAACATGAGCGCGGCCAAAGCCTCCTTCGCAGAATCGACCGTTGCAGCCAAAGAACTCCTGTCTGCCAAAGATCTGCAAGAATGGTTCTTGCTGACAGCCGGCCATGTCCAGCCGAATATTGAAAAGACGCTCACGCTCGCTTATGGTCGCCATGTGGCCAGTATCGCGTCCAGCGCGCAAGCCGACTTTACCAAAGCAGCGGAAGCGCAAATCGCTGAAAGCAATCGAAAATTAACGGTGCTGATCGACGAAATGACCAAAAACGCACCGGCTGGTTCGGAAAACGCCATTGCGCTAGTGAAATCCGCAATCGGCAATGCGAACGCGGGGTATGAGCAGTTGGCCAAGACAACGCACCAAGTGGTTGACGCGCTGGACAATCACTTGACGACGGCAGCGAACCAGTTTTCGCAAGCCGTTGAAAAGACGACCCGCCGCGCTACCAACAAGTAATCGTTGGATGGGGCGTCTCTCACGGCCGGGGTACTAAACAGTACGGTATCAGCTGCTTGCGGCAGACACAGGTCAACGGGCAATGCCGTTCGGTTAAGCCATCGAACGGCATTTTTTAAAATGGGGATCGCGAATACAGCATATCCCAGATATCGGGATCATCGGAGCCGCAGGGGGATGATCGAGCCCTGCTGCAGCAAGCTGTGCCACCCATACGCGCCCTTGATGCGCTCGTGGCCGATCCGGTTGTCGCATGAGTCGGCTGCATCGACGGCAATACACCGAGCTGTTGGAAGCGCGGGATGTCGGACAGCGCGACGACTTGCGCATGACTCTGACAGTAATCAAGCACGCAGCGCGTATAGAAAAATCGTCGACAGAGCGGAAAAATAGATGGAGTATATAAAATATGTGCAATAAAAATAAGCGCACAGAGATTTATTGTGAAGGAGTATATGAACACGTGCGCCTTTAGCGGTGGCCAACGCGGCTAGCGGGTAGGCTATACATCAGGCACCTGCGAACCGTTACGGCCGCGCCTCAGGCCACCTGACACTGCAGCGCCCTCCGGCACGCCGCAGTGCCAAAGCCGAATTGAATCGTTCAATTGCCCTTCGGCGGTACCGGGTCGGTATCGTTAATCAGGCTGTCGGGGTCATCCTTTCCAAGGGAACGCTTTTTTTCCAGCCGTTCCAGTGTGCCCGATACATCGGCATTGCCCTCGATCATCTGCTGGCGCGCCCGTGCCTCGTCCAGTGCCTGATCCGGGTTGGCTTGATCGGATTCGGACCGTTGCTCGATTTGCCGTTGCGTCTCGCGGTCTGCATCACTCTCTTCGCCACTACCGATGTCGGCCTCGTCCAACAAGCGCCGGACCGGCTCGTGTTTCTGGCCATGCTCTGTGCGGTGTCTCATCGTGTTGTCCTCCTGTGTTGAAAATTGATTACACCGGTTTCCTGTGTGGGTGCAGATCGGTCTACGCCAGCGTCCGCACCGATTTTTCGCGGACCCATTGCCGCGTCTTGGCGGCGGCGATAAATCCGCCGGTATCGCTGCTGCCGAGCACGCCGTCGTCCTTGGCGATGCCGGCTTTTTGCAGCAAGGTTTTGCTCGCGCTGGTGGCCGCGATCGCCTTCAGGTGCGCGTAGGCATCGCGCACGAAGTCGACCGCCGCCGCGTCCTCAGACAGCAGCTTGGCGGCGTCCTCGGACAGCACGATCGCGACGGCGTCGAACAGTACCGACGGCGTGCCGGCCAGCTGACCGTCGGCCGCCAGCATCGACCCGTCGGCCAGCTTGGCACCGCCCACTTTTGGCGCGACGAGCTTGACGCCGGCACCGGCAGCGGTGGCGGCGGCCTTGAACGAGGCGATCACGGCGCCGTCGGAGCCATCCGCGATTAGGATGCCGATACAGCGCCCGCTCAAAGTGGCCTGCATCTTGCCGATGATCTGCAGCGCCGGCGACGGTTCCATGTCCTTCACAGTCGCGGCGGCCGGCGGCGCTGCCGGCATCGGCGTCATGGCCAGTCCGGCGGCGACGCGTTGGGCCAAGTCCTCGTCGATATGGCGCAGATGGCCGACCATCGCCTGGCGCACGTGCGGCTGTTCGACCTTGGATAGCTCGAACACCAGTGCCGACGCGATGTGGGCCTGTTCATGCCCGGTCTGACTGCGGTAGAACTGGCGAGCCTGACTGTAATGGTCGGCAAAGCTTGCCGCCCGGATGCGGCCCTTGTCGCCGGTTTCGGTCGCTGTCGCGCTGCGAAAACCCGTGGTCGGCGTTTCGCGTGGCGCGGCGTCGGACAGCGTATTGGGATCGTAGGCGACGCGGCCGGCGGGCTGCGCCATCTGCATGTGGCCGTCGCGTTGCTGGTTGGCGAACGGGCACTTCGGCGCATTCACCGGAATCTGATGGAAGTTGGCCGATCCGAGGCGCGACAGCTGGGTATCGAGATAGGAAAACAGCCGGCCCTGCAGCAAGGGATCGTTGGAAAAATCAATGCCCGGCACGATATGCGAAGGACAAAACGCGACCTGTTCAGTTTCGGCAAAGAAATTGTCGGGCCAACGGTCCAGCACCATGCGGCCGATCACCTGCAGCGGCACCAGCTCTTCAGGAATCAGCTTGGTGGCGTCGAGATGGTCAAACGGAAATTGTTCAGCTTCCTGCGCCGTGAAGATCTGCACTGCCAACTCCCATTCCGGGAAGTTGCCTGCCGCGATCGCGTCAAACATGTCGCGCCGATGGAAGTCCTGGTCGGCGCCGGCGATCTTGACAGCCTCGTCCCATAGCGTTGATTGTAGTCCCAACTTCGGCCGCCAGTGGAACTTGACGAACACCGAATCGCCGCCTTCAGTGACCAGCCGGAAACTATGGATGCCGAACGCTTCGATCATGCGCAGCGAGCGCGGCAGCGTGCGGTCCGACATGATCCACATCACCATGTGCATCGCCTCCGGCGTCTGCGACATGTAGTCCCAAAACGTGTCGTGCCCCGTGGCGGACTGGGGAAAGCCGCGGTCCGGTTCCATCTTGACGGCGTGGATCAGATCCGGGAACTTGATCGCATCCTGGATAAAGAACACCGGGATGTTGTTGCCGACCAGATCCCAGTTGCCCTCGCGCGTGTAGAACTTGACCGCGAAGCCGCGCACGTCGCGCGGCGTGTCGACCGAGCCGGCACCGCCGGCGACCGTCGAGATGCGCACAAACACCGGGGTTTTTTCACCGACCTCGCTCAATATCCTGGCGCGCGTATATTTTTTGAGCGACTTGGTCAGTTCGAAGTAGCCGTGTACGCCGGTGCCGCGCGCGTGCACCACGCGCTCCGGGATGCGCTCATGGTCGAAATGGGTGATCTTTTCGCGCAGCACGAAGTCTTCCAGCAGGCTCGGGCCGCGCGCATTGGCCCGCAGCGAATTCTGGTTGTCGGACAGCGGCAGACCCTGGTTGGTGGTCATCTCGGGATGGCTGGCGCCGGCGGCCTGGTGCAACTCTCCGCCGGCGCCGAGCTGACCTTCGCCGTACGAATTGGCGCTACCCGCCTGGCGCTTGGGCGAGCTGGCAGCGCCGTTGGTTTTAGCCTTGCTCATTGGTGGTCTCCTTTGATGATGGCTCAGGGTTGACGGGGTTCAGGTGCGCATCTCGCGGCAGCTTTGGGCACAGCTGCGACAGGCTTCGGCGCAACGTGCCATTTCACCGTCCGGCTCGGGATGCTGCTCGCACAAGGCGGCGCAGGCATCGCAGATTTCAGCGGATTCTTTGGCCAGATGCACATGATGCGGCGAGCGGCGCATCATGAAGTCGGCGTGGACCATGCACATCTGCGCGCAATCGAGCAGCGCCACCAGATGCTTGGCTTCGCTATGCACATTGGCGCCATGCAACACGTGGGCGGCGGTTTCGGTACAGCGCCGGTGGCAGGCCAGGCTGTGAGTCAGGCAGGAATGCATTCCGGCGCTCAACTGTGACGAAATCATGGCGCTCCTGTTGGCTCTGAATTGTTGGTCAGTTGCGCAAGGTAGCGGCTGCATATCTGCCGGAATTTGCGGTTTGATGGCGCATGGTATTGCGCTCAGGGCGTGGCGCGGCCCAGTACCGGCAACACGCTGGCGGGGGTAAAGCTGGTACACGCGGGCGGCGACCAGCGCCGGTCTTTCGGCATCTGCCATTTGTTTCTCCCGGGCATTGATCTCCGCCACAGCCGTGTGCGGGATATCGGCCTCACAATGAACCAGCCCGGCCTGCGGGATCGGCACGCATGCCGCCGCGGTCGCATCAATGCATCAATACATCGACGCATCGACGGGGTAGCAATGACCGTGGCGGCAGAGGCCACGCCTGATCGCGCGCAGCGGACTGGCTACAATCTGCCTGCAAGACATGTGCCATCCGCTTGGCCGGGGCATTGCTGGCGCGTCGGCAGTCTGGCCAGCGGCGCACCGGTAAGACGGTAACGGCGACCGGCAAGAATTACCTGTTCACTGGGCTTCAGGTTGCGGTAAGTCCGCGGCGCCGGATCCGGCCTTTAGATCAAAGTTGCGATCAAAGTTACGATCAAATAGGCGGCGGGCGGCAGCGACGGCAAGATTGCAGGAAAGCATCGACACCTGCCGCGACCAGCTTGTGGCGGAGACAGGTCAGGCAGGCATGCCGTTTCAGTCGCGGCGAGGACGCGACCGATCGAGCGCGGCGAATACCTGGTGTGCTCAGGCACGCTCCGCGCACAACTGGCTGCACTGGTAGGCCGCGACAAACTCCTCGAACGTTCCGCTCTGGTTTTGTTCGATCGCCTGTTGTTCATCCAGCGACGCCTGGGCCAGCCGGTTGAAGTGTGCAGCCTCGTCGGCCGTTGGCGGGTGCGCGCGGAAATGGGCGGCGTGCACCTTGCTCTGATGCAAGCCAAACTGCGCAAATGAGTTGCCGTGTTCGCGCAGCGCGCTTAGCACCCGCGCCGATGGCGTCAGCGCCGGGTCGATCAGCTTGGCGCGTTGCGCCGCCAGCGCCTTGGCGTGCGCCTGGTCGTCGCGTTGCGCATCCAGTACTGCCGCCGCCGCGCCGATCCGCTCCAGCAGTTCTAGCCCCCAGCTACGCAACTCAATGGTGCCGCCGTCGCGTTGCAGCAGCAGGCCGGGGCGCCGACCGTCTTTCACGGTGCGGGCGAAATTGCCGGTGTTTTCGCACGCCTCGTCACCCTCGGTCAGCGGGCTTTCTTCCAGCGCGCAGAAATGCAGGAAAGCGTCGAGGAAGCGGGAGGTTTCCAGATTGATGCCCATCGGCTCGAACGGGTCGATGTCCATGCAGCGCACCTCGACGTATTGCACGCCGCGCGCCGCCAGCGCCTGGATCGGTCGTTCGCCGCTGCGGATCACACGCTTGGGCCGGATCGACGAGTAATACTCGTTTTCGATCTGCAAAATGTTGGTATTGAGCTGGATCCATTCGCCGTCGCGGTGGGTGCCCAGTTCGACATACGGCGGATACGGCTGGCTGACTGCGCGCTTCAGGCTCCTGAGATAACTGTCGAGGTTGTTGTAGGCTGGCGCCAGCCCGGCCTGCGCCTTGCTGGTGTAGCCGAGGTCGCTCATGCGCAGGCTGGTCGCATACGGCAGGTACAAGGTATCGCCCGACAGCGTGTCGAGCTGGTGCGGACGGCCGCGCAGGAAGTTGGTCGACAGCGCCGGTGATGCGCCGAACAGATACATCAGCAGCCAGCTGTAGCGACGGAAGTTGCGGATCAGCGCGATATAGCTTTCCGACTGGAAATCCGTCGCGGAAACGGGTGTTTGTCCCGGGGCCTGTTCGGCCGCCTGCAGCGCGCGCCACCAGTCTTCGGACAGCGAAAAATTGTAATGAATGCCGGCGATGCATTGCATGGTCTTGCCGTAACGCAGCGCCAGTCCGCGACGGTACACATGCTTGAGCATGCCGATATGCGAGCGGCCGTACCAGCCGATCTCGATCTCGTGCTCCGACGGCAATTCGCACGGCATCGACTGGCTCCACAGCATTTCGTCCGGCATCTCGCGATACACGAAGCGGTGCACCGCCTCCAGCTCGGTCAGCGCGGTCGCGATATCGGGTTCCGCCGGCGTGATGAATTCGAGCAAGGCTTCGGCATAGTCGGTGGTGATCTGCGGATGCGTCAGCGCCGCGCCGAGCGCGTGCGGATGCGGCGAGCGTGCCAGCGCGCCATAGCCGTGGCCGGCCCGGTCGACCGCCGCCGTCACGCGCAGCGTTTCGCGCTCGATGCCGCGCAGCCCCTGGCCGAGCAGGGCGCGATGTTCCGGGCTGCCAAACAGTGCCAGGCGGCGGGTCAGAAGATGGCTCATGGGGGTGTCCTTTTACTCTCGTTTTCTGGTGCAGATCAGCGTTAGGAGCCTGCCGGACTTACGGCTCGGCGCCCCCGGAGAATCGGCTGCAAAATTACCTGAACGGTCCATATTTCACCGGCTTCTTGGTCAATAGCTCGCTATTGACGCTGCAAACCCGGCAAAATCTGTCCTCGTTCAGCTAATTTTTCGCTTCGATTCCGTAAGCCCGACAGACTCCTTGACCGGCTGGATTTACGCGAGAGTAACCGAAATTGCAAGATTGTGTTTTGCGCTAGGTCGGGTGCGCGCGTTGGCGCGGTGCGGCAAGATCGGGGCCAAAGCGCGGCCCGCCGGAGCGGCTTCAGGCGCCGTGCGTGCTGCGCCAGACGCTGGCCAGCCACGGCTGCTGTGCGCGCGGCAGGCCAGGCGGGCGGTAGTAGTGCTGCAGTTCGACGAAGCCGGCCGCGGTCATGTAACTGCGCCAGCTGTCCAGGTCATGAAAGGCGCCGTAACGGCCCTGGTGCCAGCCTTCTTCATTGTGGCCGCGCGGGTTCGAGCTGAACAGCACGCCGCCCGGCTTCAGGGTTGCCTGCAGCTGGCGCAGCACGCGCGGCAATTCCTGCTGCGGCACATGGAACAGCGACGCGTTGGCGAACACGCCGTCGAAGTATGCGTCCGGCAGATCGAGCGCCAGAAAACTCTGCTGCCAGACCTCGCAGCCACTATACGCACGCGCCATGGTCACGAAGTGCGGCGCGCCGTCCAGTCCGATCGCGCGATGGCCGAGCGCCGCGAACTGCTTCAAGTCGCGCCCCGGCCCGCAGCCGAAATCGAGGATTGTGAACGGCGCCGGCACCTCGATAAATTGCAGCAACGCGGCGATGTTCTGGCTGACGTCATGATCGAGCGTGCCGGCGCTGAAGGCTTGCGCGCGCTGGTCGTAATGCGCCAGCGTGCGCGCGGCGATGTCGCTGAGTTCTTGCGGAGTGAGTTTCATGGCGCTGGGTTCATCCGGCATTCGTTATTTTTGGGGAGTATAGGTGAAATTAGCGCCACTCCCGCTTGAATTCAAACGGGCTTAAAAAATACAGGTGACAGTATTTGTTCTTGAAGATCGTGCGATGCGCACCGCAGGATGGGGGTAGCCCATCATCCACCTCCGCAATGATGGGTTACACCCATCCTACTTGTCGTTAAGATAATATACTCTACCTATGTATATTTCAACCTCGCAATAAAGGCGGGCGTAAGCGGGTGATTTTATTTAAAAACAGAGGGAGTATTTATTATCAAACCTCGTGCAATGAGGGCCAGAGCGGGCCCCGATCAGGACCCATGCACGAGTAATTATGCGCACAGCGCAGCGCTGACGCGTTCGATGTCGGCCAGGTCGCGCCAGCTTTGCAGCGCGTCAAAACCCGGTGCCGTCAGCAGGTCGCGCACCGCCGCTGCCTGATCTTACCCACGTTTGGTGGATACCCTAAAAGGGCCACACTGGGTACCGACACCCAATCAATTTGACCACCATCAATCTCTTCCGCTATTAACGCCGCCGATCGTGATCCAGCACTACCTGTAAGCGCTAGACTGAAGCTCCATTCCAAGCACCAACTCATGGCGAGTTTAGGCTGAGATGTAGCCATCGGCAAAACTTTGGCAATGGAGGGCAAATGCGCTGAATGACTGTTGGCCAATGGCTGACATTTCGCATTTTTATTCCTTCGAAATGCCTCCGCAAAGCTTGGCGGGCTAGAGCCAGCGATGCACCGTTTCAAGAACGGGCACGCTTCAGACATTCACATTCGGCCAGTTTTCTCCATAGTCCTGTGTTCATGTTGGTCTTTTTGATTTGGAGATGCCATGCCAATCAATTCTTTGCGTACGTTGCGAACGGTTGTGTTTCTAGCCATGTTGGTCGGATGCGGCGGCGGATCAGGCGGTGGCGGCAGCAGTCCAATCGATCAAACCGGTAGCCCGCCTGCGGTAGGCAGCAATACGATGCCCGCGTTGGCGCTGCAAACGGTGGCGACGGGATTATCGAGCCCGCTTTTTCTGACGGCGCCGAGCGCGGATGCCCGGCTGTTTATCGTAGAACGCCCGGGGCGTATCCGTATTGTGCAAGATGGTGCGCTGTTGCCGATTGCGTTCCTTGACATTCGCAATCGCACCACCGTGGACGGCGAACGCGGCGTGTTGTCCTTGGCGTTCGATCCGCAATACGCGTCAAATGGCTTTTTCTATGTCTATTTCACCGACCTCGACGGCAATATCGCCATCGAGCGTTTCAGCACGTCGGTCCTCAATCCCAATGTGGCCGACCCGCTTTCCAGCCTGCGGATAATGTCGATTCCCCATCCCGATTTCTCGAATCACAATGGTGGTTTGCTCGCCTTCGGTCCCGATGGTGACCTGTATATCGGCACCGGCGATGGCGGCAGCGCCGGCGACCCCCATGGCAATGCCCAGAACACCAACTCCCTGCTTGGCAAGCTGCTGCGCATCGACGTATCCGCCTCTACCGCGGTGCAGCCTTACGCTGTCCCGGCCTCCAATCCATTTATCAATCAGAACGGCAAACGCCCGGAGATTTGGGCGTATGGCTTGCGCAACCCCTGGCGCTACGCGTTTGATGCGGCCACCAACTTGCTGTATATCGCTGACGTCGGGCAGGAGCGGCGCGAGGAGGTCGACGTCGCCAGCGCCAATGCAGGTGGCTTGAACTACGGCTGGAACATCATGGAAGGCACGCTGTGCTATCCCAGCGGCGCATGCAACCAGCAAGGACTACGCTTGCCAGTGCTGGAATATGCCCACGACGACACAGTCAGCAACAGCGTCTGTTCCATTATTGGGGGCTATGTCTATCGCGGCAGTGCCATTCCGGAATTGCGAGGTAGCTATTTGTATTCCGATTTATGCGCGGGTTGGCTAAAGAGCTTTGCTTACCTCAATGGCGCTGCCACTCATCAAATGGACTGGGGCAATCAAGGCGTGGGATTAATTTTGTCATTTGGGGAGGATGCGCAGCAGGAGCTTTACCTGCTATCCGACAACGGCAGCGTGTATCGCATCGTTCGGAAATAGGCCTGGGGGAAGATAGTCGGGCGATTGCATGAAAATCGTGGTTGGCTAAGGCTTTTCGCCCTTTTTTCCCTTCGACAAGCTCAGGACCAGATCGGGCCCCGATCAGGACCCATGCACGAGTAATTATGTGCGCAGCGCACCGCTGACGCGTTCGATGTCGGCCAGGTCGCGCCAGCTTTGGACCGCGCCAAAACCCTGTGCGATCAGCAACTCGCGCACCGATGCTGCCTGGTCGTAGCCATGTTCCATCAACAGCCAGCCGCCGCTTTTCAGCCGCGGCGCGGCGCCAGCCACGATGCTGCGCAGCGCCGCAAGGCCGTCGCCGTGATCGGTCAGCGCGCCGAGCGGTTCGAAGCGCAGATCGCCTTGCTTCAGGTGCGGATCGCCGGCCACGATGTAGGGCGGGTTGGCGACGATCAGGCTGAACTGGTAATTGCGCTGCCGGCCATCTTGCGCGCCCAGTGCCTGATACCAGTCGCCCTGCAGAAAATCGACGCGCACCGCATTGGTCTGCGCATTGCGCCGCGCCACCGCCAAAGCGGCGTCGCTGACATCGACTGCGGTCACCTGCGCGTCGGGCCGGCTGTGCGCAATCGCGATCGCGACTGCGCCGGAGCCGGTGCCGAGGTCGAGCACGCTGCCGTTCTCGGGCAGCCGTTGCAACGCCAGTTCCACCAGCAATTCGGTTTCCGGTCGCGGAATCAGCACGTCGCGCGTGACCTCGAACGGCAGGCCGTAGAACTCGCGCTGGCCGACCAGGTAGGCGATCGGTTCGCCCATCAGGCGCCGCCCGAACAGCTCCGACAGCCGCGCCGCCTCAAGCGCATCCAGCACGCGCTCGGACTGCGTGATCAGCTGGATCCGCGTCAGCCCCAGCGCATGGCTTAGCAGGATGCGGGTCTCCAGCGGCGACAGCGGAGAATTCTGCTGCGCGTGCGCCAGCGTCTCGCCGGCTGAAAACAAGGGCAAAATCATCGCATCACCGTCACCGTCACCATCATCGCCGCCGCCGCGCTCAGTCGCGCTTGCGCAGCACGGCCACCAGCACCACGGAGCAGATCACGAACCAGACCATGGCCCACATCGGAATCGACAGTCCCAGGATCGGGCCATAGTCGGTGCTGCAAAAACCGTTGGCCTTGAACAGGCTGGGAAACAGCCGCGCGGTCGGGATCGTATTGAGCGAGGTTTCCAGCGGATCGATGCCGCAGGAAAAATCCGGATGCGCCTTGACGTACAAATGGTAGCCGGCGACGCCGACCCCGCTCAGTGCGCCGATCAGCGCCAGCCCGGCATTCGGCTTGGTGAAGCCACCCAGCCCGCCGATCAGGCAAAAGATCGCGATCGCGACGAAGGCATAGCGCTGCAGCACGCATAGTGGACAGGGCTGCATGTTCAACCCGAGTTGCATGTACATCGCGGCCGCCAGCAGGGCGATGCAGACCAGGGCGACGGCGAGCAGTAAATGACGTGATTTCATGTTGGGGCGATCCGATTGTTTTGTTGGTGAATGCGCAAGACGCCGCATTATGACGCATTGCTTCGAGACAAGTTCCCAAGTTCGATTCCCTGATGACCGCGCAGCCCATTGCGTCTTTGCAGAGAATTGATCGCATGACAGGTCATAGCCGATTTGAATGACTCGCGTCAATCGCATCGCGTACTGCCCTAATGTCCGCCAGAAATACGTGCAACCCTTACAATAGCGTAACAGGCCGTTCCGGATTGTCCAGGCCCTCAAACTCAAGGAGTTGCACGGTGCAGACCCCCCATTTCATCGCCCCCGTCCGCTTTGACGATCCCGCCGCCGCACTGGATCAGGTGCGTGTCATCTACGAGCGCAGCATCAACTACCTGCGCGAGTCGCTGCAGCGCTTCGTCAGCGGCGACCATCTTGCGGGGCATGTACGCGCCTGTTATCCCTTTGTGCGGGTGCATACCGACACGGTGGTACGGGCCGATTCCCGCCTGTCCTACGGTTTCGTGGCCGGACCGGGCACGTTTGAAACCACGCTCACGCGACCGGACCTGTTCTCGAATTACTACCTGGAGCAGTTTCGCTTGCTGCTGAAGAACCATGGCCGTAACCAGCAGGTGCAGCTGGAAGTGGGCACCAGTTCGCAGCCGATCCCGGTGCACTTCTCGTTTGCCGAGCACGACCACATTGAAGGCAGTATGAGCGCCCAGCGGCGCCTGTCGATGCGTGACCTGTTCGACCTGCCCGACTTGGCCGCCATGGACGATGGCATTGCCAACGGCACCCACGAGACGCGTCCCGGGGAGGCGCAACCCTTAGCGCTATTCACCGGCCCGCGGGTCGATTATTCGCTGCAGCGACTGCGCCACTACACCGGCACGGCACCCGAACATTTTCAGAATTTTGTGCTGTTTACCAATTACCAGTTCTATATCGACGAGTTCATGTCCCTGGGGCACGAGATCATGAACCGCGCCGCCGATCCGCTGGCCCCTGCGGATGAAGACGCTTACATCGCCTTTATCGAACCGGGCAACATGATCACGCGACGCGTCGGTCACAGCGCGCAGCCCGGTGACGACCTGGGCGCAGTGCCGCCGCGTCTGCCGCAAATGCCGGGTTATCACCTGGTGCGCGCCGACGGCAGCGGCATCACCATGGTCAATATCGGGGTGGGGCCGGCCAATGCCAAAACCATCACTGACCACATCGCGGTGTTGCGTCCGCACGCCTGGCTGATGCTGGGACACTGCGCCGGGCTGCGCAATACCCAGCAATTGGGCGACTATGTGCTAGCCCACGGCTATGTGCGGGAAGACCACGTGCTGGATGAGGACCTGCCGCTGTGGGTACCGATTCCGCCACTGGCCGAGGTGCAGGTGGCCATTGAAGCCGCCGTGGCCGAAGTCACTCAGCTCACCGGTTATGACCTGAAGCGGGTGATGCGTACCGGGACGGTAGCGAGTACCGACAACCGCAACTGGGAGCTGTTGCCGCAACGCACCCCCGAACGCCGCTTCAGCCAGAGTCGCGCGATTGCACTCGACATGGAGAGCGCCACCATTGCCGCCAACGGTTTCCGTTTCCGCGTTCCCTATGGCACCTTGTTGTGTGTCAGCGACAAACCGTTGCACGGCGAAATCAAGCTGCCTGGCATGGCCAACCAGTTCTACCGTGAGCGGGTCGATCAGCACCTGCGCATCGGCATCCGAGCGGTAGAGTTGTTACGCGCGCTAGGGGTGGACAAGCTGCACAGTCGCAAGTTGCGCAGCTTTGCGGAGGTGGCGTTTCAGTAAGCGTGGCGTTTGCGTCCGCCACCGACCCGCCAAACGCGATCGGCGCTAGCGCCCGTTACCGAGGAACTTCCCGATCAGCGCGATGGTCGCATCAGGGCTTTCCTCCATCAGCCAGTTGCCATCAGCTGGGAACCACCGCGGCTCACTTCCTGTCTTCCGCCGACCAGCCCAGCGCCGCAAAGTGCAGCGCCCATTGGTGCCGACTATCCACGCCGATCAGCGCCGCCGCCTCGTCGTCGTAAAACGCGCCGACCGGGCAGGCCGCCAAACCGCGCGCCACCGCGCCGAGCAGCCAGCGTTCCCCGATCATGCCGGCTTCGAGATAGGCATGACGATAGCCGCGCGGGCCTTCCGCCAGCATGCGCTCGCGGTCGGCTGACAATATCAACACCACCGCAGCGTCGCCGATCACGTCCTGGGACAAGGCCGCCGACTGCGCCGCTGCGGCGAACTCGCCGTCGCGCACGCGGACCAGCGCGTGTTGCGGCAGGTAGCGATAGACGCCCGGTTGCAGGCCCGCGACGCGATTGACCACCAGGTTGATGCGGACCGCGTTTGATAGTTGTGGCGGCAGCGCCATGTCGGCCAGCATCGATGACAGCGTGGTCAGCGGCACCGGCTCGGCCAGGAAGCGCCGCTTGCTGCGACGGTGGGTGATGGTGTGATGCACATCCTGGGCTGCCGGCTCGGGTGGCGGCAGCGCAATGCTATTGGCCTCGACATCATCGGGGGCAAGCCGCAGCGAGGTTGCGCGCTGCACCATGCCGGTCACGCCGATCGAGGTGTCAGCCGGGGCCGGCGGTGCGACGAAGCGCTCGCGCGATGGCCCGGCATCGGACGGTGCGCGGGCTGCCGCGCGGCGCAGATCCATGATGGCGAGCACGCCTTCCTCGACGCCGTCGACCCCGATGGTCTTGGCGGCGAGCGCCTCGTCGAAGCGCGCCACGAGCCTGGCCTGCATTCCCGCGTTGTGCCCCGCCAGCCGCAGGTTCTCCAGCAAGTGGCCGGCGTCCGCCACCGCATAGCGATAGGCGCGGTTGCGGTATTTGTAGCCGGTGCGGCGGAACACCGCAGTCAGCACCACGACCGCGTCGGCGTCGTCTGCCTGAGGCGCGCCGAATGTGGTAACTGCGGTGGTAACTGCGGTGGCGCTTGCGGTGGCAGCTGCGGTGGCCGGCACCGGACCCAGCAGGTCGAGACGGTGGTGCTCGGGATCGTAGTGATAAAGACCCGCGGGCAAGCCGTCGACCGCGCGCAGCAGCAGGTAGAGCTCGCTGGGGAACAAGGCGCCGGAGGAGGGCGCGGCACGCAACGCGGTGCCACCGCGCCGCTCCGTAATCCCGGCCGTCAGGTACAGCAATTCGCCCAGCTCGGCGAGGCGCAGGCGATGCTCGCGCGGCACGGCAGCGCGCAGCGCGTCGCTCAGACCGTGCGCGCCGGATTTTCCCCGCTCAAGGGCGACCCGCGGCACGTCGGGGTAATGCTTGAAGGTCGGCGGCGGCGTCCCCCATTCGACTCCCGGTGCGCGCTTGAACACGCTGCTGCGCGACTCCGACGAGAACTCGTGATACCGGATCACCGCATCCGCCGGTCCCGATTTTGCGTCGGCGGCTTCGGTCCAGCGGAACGACAACTCGCTGGCGCCCTGGCGCGTGCCGAGGAAGAATGCCGCCCCGAGAGCAGCGACGAGGGCGGCCGCTTTGCCCAGCGTCAACGCACCGCCGCGCTTGACGTTGCCGGCCGGCTGCTGCGGCTGGTGCCGCAGCCAGCGCAGCACGAGCGGCAGGTTGAACACCAGATGCACCGAGACCAGCAGCAGCGTCGAGTAGCCGAACAGGTAGTGCCAGTCGAACACCGGCAACTGCTGGTTGGCCACCCAGAACACGCCCAGACTCGCGGTCGTCAGCAGATAGGCAATCAACAGCAGGCTGGTCTGCACATTGAGCGCAAGCTGCGACGGCGCCCGCCCGCGCCACACCAGCACAGCAACGTACACCGCGTACATCGACAGCGGCAACAGCACCCAGATGATCTTTGGCACCATCTCCTGACGCCTTGCAGGAATGTGGAAATGCGAGCGATGCTAAATTCTATCCCTGTTCGGACGGATAGCGCATGCGACCGATTTCCGCATTCGGCGCAACGTGTTTTGCGCGTCTTGTTCTGACGGTGTTACCGCGTGGTCTGCGCACCGGATATGCGATGATTGCGAAATTCAAAATATTATGGATGAATATGGACATCGACCCTATGAGTGTAGTTGAATCAACAGAACCGGCTGGCGCCAAGGATCGCGCGTCGGCGCGACTGAACATGTTGGTCGCTATTACCGTTGCGATATTGGCGACTTTCATGGGCATCTGCAAGGTCAAGGATGACAATATCGTCCAAAGCATGCAGCAGGCACAGGCTAACAAGATCGACCACTGGGCGTTTTACCAGGCGCGAAACATTCGAGAGGAGATCGCAAAATCCTCCGTGGTGCAGATCAGACTGGCAATGATAGGCCGCCGCGCAGAGGAAAGGACCGCATATGAAGAAGCGCTTCGGAGCTACGAATCGATTGCGCTCGAGCAGGCCAGGAAGAAAGATGAGCTCAAGCAGCAAGCCGATCAAGATCAAAAAGATTATGATGCGGCCAATTTTCGCGACGATCAGTTTGACCTGTCCGACGCCTTGATCGCAATCGCGATCGCGCTCCTGGCGGTGACAGCGCTGACCCACCAACGCTGGCTGTATTTTGCCGCACTGATTCCTACCGGTGCGGGAGTCGTGATGGGATTGTCCGGTTTGCTGGAATGGTCATTCCATCCCACGGGATTAATTAAGCTGTTGTCGTAATGCGTGGACCCGCGTTATGTGCGGTCGAGTCAACTCGGTTCAACGCTGGCTGCGAGTGGTGCGCCGTACAATAGCAAGCGAGCATATTCGTGGACCTTCGCTTTGGATATGAAGTCGATGACAGGGAGTGTCCGAAGTCGACCCAGTGCGGCCGGTCAGTCGGATTTCTTAGACGTCTGTCAAGCAGCGATACCGGACAGTCGGTGCCGTCAGAAGTCGGCACCGTCAGGACTGGTCGATGCAGCAGGCAAGCATGGGACAGGAGTGGCATCTGGCGCGGCGGTCAATTGCGGAATGACTTACATGACAGGTGTGGTGGCCGCAAAGCTGACGCCGGATCGCGCGGAATTTTTGGACGTGATGGAATAAAGTTTTTTTTGTTGATACGGGTCAAAATTAAAGCTGATTCACAGCACTATTGCAATAGATATGCAGGCAAGATGAGAAGCGAGCATGTAAATTGAAAAATGGTAGGTTGTTATGAAAAAGATACTCTTTGCCGCAGTTATGATGTCCCTCGTACTGACAATGTCAGGGTGCGGCGGTGGAGATAGCAGCAACCCACCGACCCCGATTGTGACGCAGATACACAGTCGCGCAGCATTCGACGGTGATATCCAGTTTGATCCCCCCAACCTATTTACTATAGTGCAGGGCAACACCCCAAGTGTGTTTGCTGGCGTACATCCTGTCACTGGATCTGAATTCCGTGCTTTCCTGGATTTCCCTTTGACAGGTGCAGGCGGTGTTCCTGGTAGCGCAATCATCAATTCGGCGACACTCGATATATTCATCGACAGCATCTCTATCCAACCGGTGGCCAGTTCAATTCCAATTCGAATCGAACTTGTCACCTTTCCACCCCAGACATTGCTTGCATCAGATTTTAACCGCACTATCCAACCGGCCTTGGCATTAACGACGATCATACCTCCGATATCCCGAGCCGACGTCAGTCGCCATGTTACGGTAGACGTAACCTCGTTGATGGTACAAGCCCAGCGCAGTGGATTGACCGACTTCCAGATCCGCATATTGGAGGATGATGGGTTCGTTTTCCCGGGACTTATCGAAATAGACGACACGACAATCAACCGAGCGCCTTTGCTGACGGTCTCTTTTTTCTGACTCCGCGGATAAGCTGACCGCAACGGTGGAGGAACGGCACGAACCTGCTGCCCCGGTTTTAGTACACAGACTTGTGGGGAATTTCGGGGACATAAAAAGCTTAATAGGGGGACGGTAAGGATTCGTGCGTAAATGAGTTATAGGCGCAAAAGATCACTACTACTCTGGTGAAATGACCGGAAATGTTAAGGCTTGTCCAACGCCTGTCCTTTGGGGTCCGTCATATCCTGGAAGTCCTGCGCGTGCGGGCAGGCATCGGACAACCCTTAACAGGAGCCGGCTGTTACCCGGAAAACTTGAATGACCGGAATCATTCTGAAGCCGACGGTGAGCGTCACTGACATGAATGGCTCCAATTGGCCGAACAGCGTCATTCGCGAAAGGCAGTAGTGCAGGCCCCTCGCTATACCTATCCTTGAATGTTGCGGATCGCAGGTGAGCTGTCTTTCTTGCAGAAAGACTTACCTGTTCTGTTCCTGCAACACCCGCGCCACCGCCGCCACTGCGCGCGCCACATCCTGCGCATTGGTTTGCCAGTTGCACACCGATACCCGCATGCAACGCTTTCCGCGCCAGGTCGTGTTGCTGAACAGCGCTTCGCCGCTTGCCAGCACCGCGCTGGTGACAGCATCGGTCCATTGGTCGTGATCGCTCTCGGTCGCGGCAGGCCGTTGATCGAGAAAACGAACCAGCCCCTGATTGATTCGCGGCTCCCACATCAGCTCTGCACCGGGAAGCGCCGCGATGCCGGTCACCAGACTATGCGCGGCGTCGCAACAAGCGTCTATCAGGGCCGCGACACCGTGGCGGCCGAGTTGTCGTAGCGCGGCATACGCGGCGACACCGCGGCCGCGCCGCGACCAGTCCGGATTCCAGTCCTTTTGCTCGCGCACCTGATCGTTGTGCGAGATATAGCTTGCCTCGTAGGACATTGCATTGCGATGCGCTTGTGGATGCGCGACGAAAGCAAAGCCGCTGTCATACGGCACGTTCAGCCATTTGTGTCCATCGGTTGCCCATGAGTCGGCATGCTCAACGCCGGCCAGCAAATGTCTATGGCGCGCGCTGACGTTCGCCCAAAGGCCGAAAGCGCCGTCGACATGCACCCACGCGCCGTAGCGATGCGCCAGCGGAATCAATTCGGCGAAACAGTCATACGCGCCGATGTTGAGGTCGCCCGCCTGCAGCAGGACGATCGTTAGCGTGTCGGGGGCCTCCTGCAGCGCCTGTTCCAGCGTTGCCGCGTCCAGTTGACCCGCCTGGTTGACCGGCAGACCTGTCACCGCACTCGTGCCCAGCCCCAGTAAGCGTGTTGCTCGCGTGATGCTGCCGTGGAATTGATCGCTGCTCAGGATACGGATTTTCGGTGCGCCGAACAGGCCGTCTCGTTCAACCTGCCAGCCTCGGCTCGCGAGCAGTGCGTTGCGCGCTGCCGCCAGCGCAGTAACGTGCGCCATCTGGCAGCCGCTGGTCAGTGCAAAACTGGCATCGCGCGGCAAGCCGAGCAAATCCTTTAGCCAGTCGCCGCACACTTCTTCAATCACCGCTTCTGCCGGTCCGCAGGAATACGATGCGGCGTTTTGATCCCAGGCGCTGGTCAGCCAGTCTGCCGCCAGTGCGGCGGGCAGCGAGCCGCCGATCACCCAACCAAAAAATCGCCCGCCGGCGCTACCTATGATGCCTCCCGCCGTGTCGGCGACCAGCTCATCAATCACCTGCTCGGCCGGCATGCCCGCGCTGTTGAGCGGCTTCGCCAGTCGTTCGCGCAGTGTTTGCAGACTCGCACCCGCCGCAACCGGACTATGTTCCAAATTTTCCAAATAGGCGAGCGAGTGGCTCAGTGCGTGCTCAAGTGCCAGACGAAAAGGGGACGTGTCGTTCATGTGAAATTTCCGAATGGATGTGGTTAGGGTCACCGATGAGATGAGATGACTTTAACGATTTTTCAGACTTTTACGTAGGTGCGGAGCCAGCATTGGGCTCGGCGCGACATCGGCTAGCGCATCAACTTGCCATCCCGCCCGATGACGGTAATGTCAACAAAACTCGACCCCACCCGGTTTTTCGGCTCAAAAGTCACCTGAAATCCGCCAGTGTCAAAATTGAGGCTGACCAGAGCAGCCATCAGGCCTTCGCGGCTGATCGTCTTGCTGCGTTTGAGTCCTTCGACCAAGACCTTGGCGCCTAAAAATTCTTCAAAGCTGGTGTAGGACGGTTTTGCATCTTTGGGACCGTACTGTTTCAGCAGCGCCTGATACTCCTTGACCACCGGTATGACGTCGGAAAAAGGGTAAGGCACTACCTGGGTGATCGCGACGCCGCGCACCATTTCGGCGCCGCTGATGCGCGCCAGCGCTTGCGCATTCACCACCGAAATATTGAACATCAGCGGGGATTTCCCGGTAGCGCGGTATTGCCTGATAAATGCAGCAGAGGATTTATTGACCGAGATCAGGGCAATCGCTTGCGGGTCTGCTGCCGCAATGGTTTTCACGGCTTGCGCCACGTCATCCGTGTTTTTCGGATAATTGCCAAGGGCGACGGCTTTCAACCCTTGCTGTTTGAGCGCCACTTCGATCCCGGCTAAACCGGCTTTGCCGAATGCGTCGTCTTGATACATCACCGCGATGCGCTTCATCCCGTTGTTCACGAAATAATCCACCATCACGCGTGTCTCGTCTGCATAGCCGGCGCGCAAATGGAATATGTAGGGATTAAACGGGCTGCGCAGGGTCTCGCTGCCGGTGTACGGTGCAATGAGCGCCACGTTGGCCTTGGCCAGCACGCCATCTTGCAGCAGCTGGCCTATATTGCCGGTGCCTGCATAGCCAAATAAGGCGACTGCATTGTCTTTGTCTAGCAGTTCCTGGGTCAGCGCAACAGTTTTTTCGACCTGATACCCATCATCTTTCACCACATGTTTTATGCGCCGGCCTTTGATGCCGCCCTTCGCATTTATGTAATCAAAATAAATCTGGCCGCCCAGTACCATCTCGCGCCCGGTATCAGCGAGCACGCCGGAAAGCGGCGCTACTTGTCCAATCACAATATCCTGCGTCTGCGCGATCGCAGGACCCGAAACCAGCGCCGCAACCAGGGCTGTCATGGCGGAAAAAGAGCATAGCGATGCAGTTCTTGATAAATTTGGCAACATTCGATAGTCCGGACAGAGGTGCTTGCGTCAATAGACGAGGATTTTTATTTATTTTAACGTCAATACAAAATATGCAACTGAACAACTTGCCAATCAGAAAAATTTGCAAATACTGCCAGTTCAGGATTTTTATATGCAGCGCCGTCAACTATCCAGCCATCTTTGTGAAGTCGAGGACAAACATTCGAGTGGGATTCCGAGAGAGTAGAAATTTGGCCCCCGATGAGCAGGGTTTGGCCGGCCGCGCCCGACATTGCCACCGCACTCGCGTGCGCATGCCAGCAACCTCCCTTGAACATTGACTGAACTGGCGCTCGGATCTTACACTGCCCACTCCACCGCCAAGGCGGCGGTTCAGTTCATCAAGGTTTATCCGCCGCAAAGCAGGAGTTGTGGTTGCTTCGCATGTCGCCTCGCGCCAGATAAACGCTGTTCGTTAGCGCCATAAACGAAGAGAGGAAGAGGACAAAATTTTGTTCGATAAGGATCGTTTTATCCAGGACTGCATGACTGCTGTCGCTGAGGGGCAGGGGGCAATTCGCGAGGTGGTGGTAGAAGCGGTTGCCGATAGCGTGGGGATGATGTCTGAGCTTGGTGAGCCGGAACATGCAGGTATTACTCCAATATATAGATCGCCTGATCTAACCATCATCAACTTCGTCTGGGCACCGTGCATGTGTCTCATGCCACACAATCACCAGATGTTTTCAGTTGTCGGTATATATGCTGGCAGAGAAGACAACATTTTTTGGCGAAGAACAGAAGCGACCATTGAGGCGGCAGGAGCCAAATCTCTGGGAGTCGGCGACGTAGCTACACTCGGTCGCGACATTATCCATTCTGTCCTTAATCCAATTGGCAAGATGACGTGTGCAATACATGTTTATGGCGGTGACTTTTTTGAGCCGGATGAACCGAGAAGCGAATGGGACCACGAAACATTAATCGAACGGCCATGGAATATCGACAAGGTCAAGTCTCTATTTCGAGAAGCAGAGGCACGATTTAATACTACAACGACACGGACCTGACAATCAGTTCCAGCCGACGCGAAAACCGCTGCGCGCTTTTCGCGTCGGCTGAACTGTAGCGTTGACCGTGCGGTTTTAGTCTTTACCGGACAGTCGCGATAGCCCGTTATCAATACCGGATAGCTGTTACGGCTGCAGGTTGTGGACGTCAAACGCCGTTTCTTGTGGTGGTGGGGTCAACCCGCCCTTGATGCCCTGTTGCATTCGTGGCATCAGGATGCCGTCGCGGAACTGCTCCCAACTCTCCTTGGAGTCGTGGACAGCCACGATCGTCCAGCCGCCAGCCGACGGACCAGCCGCGTGGAAGATTTGGCCTTTCGGCAGGCTCTCTCTGCTGGGATGCACCGCTGCAATTGACGCCTCGTACTGCTCCTTCGTACCACCAGGGAAGTAATGCACGATCCCGTATGCCATTTTCGTTCTCCTTTCAGGTTAAAGAAGCCGCCTCTCGCGGCCCTAGATGTTGAGGCATAAAGTGAAATCCTCAACGCGTAGCGGTTTAGGTCAACTTTGGTTTGCGCACCAACTCCAGTAGGTCAATATTGCATGGCTTCGAATGCTCTCCGTTTGACGAACAACACATGTTAAAGAAAAACTGTGTGCCTGTTCTTGGCCGGGTTCTGCCGGTCACGACAGGCCGTACCCGACCCACTGCCGACCTTCACGTCTGGCGAAAGCGGACAGTAGATGCGCCGACATCGCCCCCTGCAGCGAGAGACATTCCGACCACTTCATGCAATCTGCGACCCGAAAATGCGTAGAAGCGTTCCGGCCCCGCCCGATCGAAAGTCGTGCGTTCAGCGATTTCTCTACGTGAGCCACTCCGAACTGAGCCCGTCACACCAAGTGTCGAAGTGCATCTGCGTGGCAGCCTGCGCCGTTGCGCCTCGAAGAAGATTCTCGAGCGGCAGCACCTGCAGATCCGTAATGCCGATAGTCTTGAAAACGTAACGCAGATAAGGCGTCACGAAATCGGGCTGTCCGGTAAGGCCGTCGCCGAGGGCTCCGCCGCAGGCCATCAGTACGCGTATCGGCCGATCGCGAAGCAGGCCAACTTTGCCGGCAGCCGTGATCTGGAACGTCCGCCCTAGGCGTACGACGTAGTCCAGCCACGCCTTAAGCACAGACGGCACCATGAAGTTGTGCATCGGCATGGACAGCATAACGAAGTCGGCGGCATCCAGCTCATTGATCAGCGCATCCGATAGTGCCAGAGCCGCGCGCTGTGGTTCACCGCGTTCAGCCTCTCGCATCAGACTCGCCTGAATGAATTGGAAATCAGGATGCGCTACCGGTGTGCAACCCAAGTCGCGCTCGATCACGGTCAGCGTCGGATCCTGCTCGATCAACCGTCGGACCGTCGCCTCAGCTGCCTGGCGGCTGTGCGACAGGCCGCCCCTGGCACTTGCAATGATGTGCAGTAACGTAGTCATTTTCTACTACCCCTTGATCGCAATGTTGAAGCGCAACGACGTGGCGAGCAGGCCGTTGCGGAAATAGAAGCGGTGTCCCAGCGCATTGGACAGCGGCGTATCCAGCGCCAGCTTGCCGCAGCCAAGAGCACGCGCCTCCTGCTTGAGGCGGGTCATTAACTGCTCCCCATGGCCGCCTCCGCGTAGTGCCTCATCGGTCACTAAATCGTCAACGTACAGGAAGCGACCGTGTACCAGGTTCTCTTGCACACGAAAGCCTGCCAGTGCCACGACGCGAGGGCCATTGAGCAGTGCCAACAGGCGGTAACCGTCCGCCACCTGCCGACTCCAGCGTGCGAGGAAGTCGTCTTCGGATGCCAGATGCGGGCGCAACTGCGCCATCACGGGGTAGCAACTACGGACGCCGTCCTTATCGTCTATGTACTGTGCGACTGTCGTCAAGGTATTCAATGCGAGGCTCCCGGAACGGCCGGCTCGGCGATTGTTGGCAGTGCGAAGCGCAGCGCGCCGGCAATGCGGTTCCAGACATTGATGGCGCCGACAGCGGCGGTCAGGAACGAGATCTCAGACTCCGAAAACTGTCCTTGCAATTCAGCGTAGACGGCGTCGGACACACCATTTCCGGCCATGAGTGTCAGTGCTTCGGTCCACGCCAAGGCGGCCCGCTCGCGCGCCGAAAACACGCCCGCATCGCGCCATACGGCTACCAGATCGAGTTTGGCCGGGATCCCCCCGAGTTGGCGCGCCAAGTTCAAGTGGTACTGAACGCAAAACGCGCAGCCGTTGATTTGTGAGGCGCGCAGCTCGATCAGTTCGGTCAGCGACCTGTCGAGTCCCGAATCGTCGACTGCTTTGCCAAGGGCGTGGAGGGCAGCGGTTACGGCCGGAGCGGTTCGATTGTAGCGGCTCCTGTCTATGCGTGGTTGGTGGTCGAAAAGTGTCATTGTGTTGTTCCTTTGCACGTGGGATAATGTCACAACTCTAACATGATGTTCGAATGCTGACAATATGGACGAAACTCGAAGCAAAGCCGCCGTACCAGCCGTTGGCGAAGGCAAGCGGGGCGAACAAGGCCACATCGGTTATCTGCTCCGGCAAGCGGGTGCTGCCCATCGGCTCAGAATGGAGCGCGCACTTTCTGACCTCGCGGTAACGCTACCGCAGTTCTCGGTGCTGACCATGCTCGCGGCCTACCCCGGCGCGTCCGGTGCCGATCTGGCGCGTCTGTCATTGCTGACGCCTCAGACGATGAGCGTCATCGTGTCGAACCTGGAGCGCAATGGTGCTGTATCGCGTCGTGCGCACGCGATACATGGGCGCATTCAGCAGATCGAGGTGACCGAGGCTGGTCGGCAGCTTCTCGCAAAATGTCGTGCTCGCGTCAAATCAGTGGAAAAAGACCTGCTGGCCGGCATCTCCCAGAGCGATGAACAAATAATCAGGCGTTGGCTGGTGACGGTGGCATTGCACGACAGCGTGCGCTGAATAACGAAGCGACCGACGCAACTCGACTGTCCATCGTCTGATGAGCGCCATGACCACGCCACAGTGGTTTATAGACGAGCGACGGCTGACCGCTTTCAGAGAGTAGCGAACTATCCTCGTGGCCGCAAAGCGACTTTCCGCCGACGGTTCCAAGCCAGCCAAGAACCGACATTAGTGAGCCTACACGTCTGCATGTCCGAATATTTCATTCAGCTATGTGCCGAGTCGGAAATTGATGCGCCGGTTGTGCCAGCGTGTCCAATATAATTTCACGCAGAATATCGTGGGGATCCGGAGGTGGCTAGGTATCAAGGCTGGCAACCTGCCAACGCCAAAGAGGCGGCCGATTTCATTTCTAGGCAGTCGAACATAAAATTTGGCCAAGCCGGTGAATGGTGTCAACTTGCCATCCGCGACAAGCAAACCGGCGAGTTGATCGGCGACTTCGAAGTACGGTTCCCAGCAACAACGGAGGATCCAATCGAGTTCGGTCTATCGCTCAGGCCAGTTCATCAGCGCAAAGGGTACGCACGTGAGGTCGTCGCGACCGGTATCAACCTCGCTTTCCGGCAGTGGGGTTGTCGCAGGTTGATCTGTTCAGTCGACCCTCGCAACACGGCGAGCGTGACACTGTTCCGAGCGCTGGGCTTCCGTCAAGAGGCTCATCACGTGGAAAGCTATCATTTCCGTGGAGAGTGGTTTGACGACGTGATCTTCGCGATGCTCGCCCATGAGTGGCCCAGGGAGTTTGGAAACGACTAGAAGCAAGAGGCGCCGCCTTGAGGTCGACGGGCATTCGAGCGCGCATCGTGGGTGTCTCTTGGTGGCCGCCCTTCCGTTACCCCTTGATTTCGCCCGGCACGACCAAAGCGTGATCCGTCACCGTGCCGGCCACGCCAATCAAGCATTCTCCCCCAGCGCCGCCAGCATCTCCGCCTGATGCTCGGCCGCCAGCGCGGTGGTAAGGTCCGTCAGTTCGCCATCCATGATGAAGTCGAGCTTGTACAGCGTCAGGTTGATGCGGTGGTCGGTCATGCGGCCCTGCGGGAAGTTATAGGTGCGGATGCGCTCGCTGCGGTCGCCGGAGCCGATCAGGCTCTTGCGGGTCGCGGCTTCCTTGGCCTGCTTCTCGCGTAGCTGGCCGTCCATGATGCGGGTGGCCAGCACGCGCATTGCCTGCGCCTTGTTCTGGTGCTGGCTGCGGCCGTCCTGGCATTCGACCACGATGCCGGTCGGGAGGTGGGTCAGGCGCACCGCGGAATCAGTCTTGTTGATGTGCTGGCCGCCGGCACCGGAGGCACGGAAGGTATCGATGCGCAGGTCGGCGTTGTTGATCACGACATCGGCCAGCTCGTCGGCTTCCGGCATCACGGCCACGGTGCAGGCCGAGGTGTGAATGCGTCCTTGCGTTTCGGTGGCCGGCACGCGCTGCACGCGGTGGCCGCCGGACTCGAACTTCAGTTTCGAATAGGCGCCGGCGCCGGCGATGCGCACGATCACTTCTTTGTAGCCGCCCAGCTCGGACGGTGACTCCGACATCATCTCAACCTGCCAGCGGTTGCGCTCGGCGTAGCGGCTGTACATGCGCAGCAGGTCGCCGGCGAACAGCGCGGCTTCGTCGCCACCGGTGCCGGCGCGGATCTCGAGCAGGATGTTGCGTTCGTCGTTCGGATCTTTCGGCAGCAGCATTTTCTGGAGGTCGATTTCGAGCTGCTCCATGCGCGCCTTGGCAGCGCTGATTTCTTCCTGGGCAAACTCCTTCATCTCGGGGTCCGACAACATCTCCTGCGCATCGCTGACGTCGGCCTCGGCCTGCTGGTAATCGCGGTACAGGGCCACCAGCGGCCCCAGCTCGGCATGCTCGCGCGTCTGCTTGCGGTACTGGTCCATGTTGGACGTGGCCTCCGGCTGCATCAGCAGCGCGTCAAGTTCGATCAGGCGATTGGCCAGTTGGTCGAGTTTGGCCAGCATTGATGGTTTCATGGTGTCTTCTGTGTTGGTCAGTGTTAGCAAGTCGGGCGGGGTTCGCGATTCGGAACCGCAAAGGTGCCGGGCGCTGAAAGCGGGCACGGCGCGGGCGGCCGCGCGGGATAGTGGTCAGCGCAGCTAGCGCTTGGTGCGGAATAGTTGCGGCAGCAATGCCGCCAGCCGGGCGCGCTCGTCGCCCTGGGCTTGATGCAGGGCCTGTTGCGGGCCGTGCAGGAATTTGGCGGTGATGCCTTTCGATAGCGCTTCCAGCACCAGCTCGATATCGTCGCCGCGCGCCAGCATCTTGCGCGCGCGCTCCAGTTCCAGCAGGCGCATCGCTTCGCCGTGTTCCTGCAAGTCCTGGATCAGCGGCACCACCGAGCGGGTGTCGATCCAGTGCATGAACGATTGCACCCGGGTTTCGATGATCGCCTCGGCCTGTGCTACCGCGGCCTGTCGGTTTTCGAGGCCGGTCTGCACCACGGCGCCGAGATCGTCGACGGTGTACAGGAAGACGTCGTCGAGCCGGCCGACTTCAGCTTCGATGTCGCGCGGCACCGCCAGATCGACCATGAACATCGGCTTGTGGCGGCGGGTCTTGATTGCGCGCTCGACCAGCCCGAGTCCGATGATCGGCAACGACGATGCGGTGCACGACACCACGATGTCGAAGTGCGCCAGTTGTTCTGGCAATTCGGCCAGCCGGATCGCGCGGCCGTTGAAGCGGTGCGCCAGCGCCTCGCCGCGTTCCAGCGTGCGATTGGCGATGGTCAGCGATTTCGGGTGCTGGGCGGCAAAATGGGTGGCGCACAGTTCGATCATCTCGCCGGCGCCGATGAACAGCACGTGCTGGTCGGCAACCCGGTCAAAGATGCGTTGCGACAGGCGTACCGCCGCCGCAGCCATTGACACACTGTGGGCGCCGATCTCGGTGGTAGTGCGCACTTCCTTCGCGACCGCGAAGGTGCGCTGGAACATCTGGTGCAAATAGGTGCCCAGGCCTCCGGCCGCTTCGGCCTGACGCACGGCGTCCTTCATCTGGCCGAGGATCTGTGGCTCGCCCAACACCATCGAATCGAGGCCGGAAGCGACGCGGAAGGCGTGGCGCACTGCATTGTCTTGCGGCAACATGTACAGATGTGGGCGCAGTTCGGCGTAAGGCAGCTTGTGATATTCAGCGAGGAAATGCGCGGTGGCGTCGAGCGGATTGGCGGTCTGGCTGGCCGCATACAGTTCAGTGCGGTTGCAGGTCGACAGGATCGCTGCCTCGTCGTTGGCGCTGCCCGAACCGGAAATCGGCTCGAGCCGTTGGAACCAGCCGCGCGCCGCTACCACCGCCTGACCAAGCTGGTCCGGCGCAAAGGCGACCTTCTCGCGCAGCGATACGGGCGCGGTGGTGTGGTTGAGGCCAACGGCGAGCAGTTGCATTTCGGGGGTTTTCGGGTCGCGAGACCGGATAATAGTCACCCGCTATTATAAGGGATGCGGTGCGGTGCCGGGTTTTACGTGAGTCACGCTACCGGGCTGTCAATTGCTCGTTGCCCTGTAGTTGCCCACTAGTTAGGGTTAGCCATTCGGGCTGAGTAGCCGCGCGGCGGCGTATCGAAGCCTGTTTCTGCCTGCAAAATGCGCCCTTCGATACGCTCCCTTCGATACGCTTCGCTACTCAGGGCGAACGGACCTACTCAGGGCGGGCGGATCTCAGTGCGAACGGCACTTGCAAACCGGTGTTGCAAAAATCAACCAGCCCGAGCCGCTCGATCGCTGCGACCCCGATCATTCCGTCACCTGCTCCAGCCGATAGCCGTAACTGTAGACCGGTGCCAGCCGGTAACCATGTTCCGGTCGCAATTGCAGCTTGTTGCGGACCCGCGACACGTGGGTGTCGACGGTGCGCGATGGCATCTCGTCATCGTCCAGATCCCGTGCCCACACGGTTTCCAGGATCGTCGCACGCGACAGCGGCCGTCCCAGGTTTCGAAACAGCAACAGCGCCAGCGCGAATTCCTTGTGGGTCAGTTCGATCGGTTCCCCGTTCAGCGTTAGCAGGCTGGTGCGCAGGTCGAACCGGTAATGGCCGTACTGCACCTGCTGGCTGGTATCTGGCAGCGGATAGCGGCGGAACAACAGGACCTGCATCCGGGTCGCCAGCTCTGCGGCCCGGATCGGCGTCATCAGATAATCGTCGGCGCCGGCGTCCAGCGCCGCAGCGAAGGCATCGGGCGCGACGCCGTCGCCGATCAGCAGCAGCGGCAAATCATGTCCCAATTTTTCGCGCGACCAGCCGATCAGGTCGACGTTGGCCGCCTCCGGCATCGGCCAGGCGATGATCAGCAGCGCGCAGTCGCCGCGTCGCAACTGCTGCTGCAGCTCTTTCACAGTGGTGAAGGACTGGCACTGATACCCGAACGCGGTCAGCGTATCGCAGATCAGTACGGACTGGCTCGCTTGGGGTTCGAGCAGGGCGATTTTCATGGCACAGGACAGGTGGCGAAAATGGCTGCCGCGACAGCCATTCTCATCTCGACCGGATAGACAAACACAAACGTATCTACCACTTAGCTTCCGAATTCCGGATCCGGCAGCACCACGTTCACATCCAGCACTTCCAGATTGCCCTGGCGATCCAGTGACAGCTTGATGTCCTCAGGATTGACCTTGGCGTACTTGGAGATGACCGCGATCAGTTCCTTGTGCAGTGCCGGCAGGAAGTCGTGACCGCCGCGACCGCTGCGTTCGCGCGCGATGATGATCTGCAGCCGTTCCTTGGCGGCACTGGCGCTTTTCGGTTTGTTGGTGAACAGAAATGAGAGCAGGGCCATGTTACTTCCCTCCGAAGATGCGCTGCAGCAGGCCGGGTTTTTCGTAGGCAGTGAAACGCATCGGCACATCGTGGCCCAGGAAGCGCGACACCACGTCTTCGTAGGCTTCCGACACATCGCTACCCTTCAGGTGAATCGCCGGATGGCCCTGGTTGGATGAATGCAGAACCGTTTCCGATTCCGGGATGATGCCGATCAACGGAATCCGCAGGATTTCCTGCACGTCGGAATGCGACAGCATCTCGCCGGCATCGACCCGCTTCGGCGAATAACGGGTGATCAGCAGATGCTCCTTGACCGGTTCGCCGCCGTTCAGCGCGCGCCGCGATTTGGCCTGGATGATGCCGAGGATGCGGTCGGAGTCGCGCACCGACGACACTTCCGGATTGGTGACCACGATCGCTTCGTCGGCGAAGGTGAGCGCCATCAGCGCGCCGTGCTCGATGCCGGCCGGCGAATCGCAGATGATGTATTCGAACCCCATGTCGACCAGGTTTTTCAGGACCCGCTCGACACCTTCTTCGGTCAGCGCATCCTTGTCGCGGGTTTGCGAGGCCGGCAGGATGAACAGGTTGTCGCAGTGCTTGTCCTTGATCAGCGCCTGGTTCAGGTTGGCTTCATTGTTGATGACATTGATCAGGTCGTACACCACGCGCCGCTCGCAACCCATGATCAGGTCGAGATTGCGCAGGCCGACGTCAAAATCGAGCACCGCCGTTTTGTGGCCACGCAGCGCGAGGCCGGACGAAAAACTGGCGCTGGACGTGGTCTTGCCCACGCCACCTTTGCCGGACGTCACAACGATGATTTTTGCCACAAAAAAGCTCCTTTAGTCGATGCGATTGAACTGTAAATAATGAATCGGATTAGCGCCCGGCCGGATTGACCAGCGCGACCTCGATACGGTCGCCGATCAGCCGCACCTGCGCCGGCTTGCCCGCCAGTTCCGCCGGGAAACCATTCTCGAAGGTGCGGTACATGCCGGCGATTGAGACCAGTTCCGGCTCCATGCCAAACGAAAAAATCCGCGCGGCGGCGTTGCCGCTGGCACCCGCCAAGGCCCGACCGCGCAGCGGCGCGTAGACGTGGATGCTGCCGTCGGCAATGATTTCGGCGCCATTATTGACTGCTGCGGTGACGATCAGGTCGGCGCCGCGCGCATAGATGCGCTGGCCGGCGCGCACTGGCGTGTCGATGATCATGGTGGTCAGCGGCGTGCCTGGTGCCGGGTTGGCGGCCGCAGGCTGGGTAGCCGGGGCCGGGCTGGCCTTGGCCGGCGGCGCGACCATGTCGTCGCGCGCTTTCGCCACGACGTCCAGGCTCAAGCCATGCGCCACGATCGCGGCGCTCATTTCAGGCGCGGCATTGCGCACCGCGACCGGGTTCAGATGGTAGGACTTGAGCAAGGCGATCAGCGCGGCCCAGTCGATCCTGGTATTGGGCAGGTCGAGTGCGCCGACATCGATGACCGCAAATTCATCATCGAAAAAATCGGATACGCCGCCGGTCAACTGTTGCAAGGCAGCATCGAGTATCGCCGGATCGGTTTCGTGCAAGATGGTGGAAATGGCCACCACGGTGGATATCTTGATTTCGATCGGCTTGCGGGTTTGGCTTTTTGGCATAAGAACGTGTGTGCTGCGGCCTGAAGCCTGGTTTCCAGCGGGAAATAAGTCAAGGCAACGGATGTTGTGGCCTTGCACCTGAACAAAACGAATCCTACCAAGATTAAGGCAAAAGCAAAAGCTTGGTGGCGGCATGGAGTACTACTACGTTTTGATTTGTCGTTATTTGTGATTATTGTGTGGCTATTTGCCGTCAACTTCGATGCAGATGATGATGAATTGGGTCGTCATCCCAGTCCGTCGGCAAGCTCAGGATGGACTGGCCTTCGGCCACGCTGGGATCGAGTGTCTTTCAGTGTGTGCTAGAGGTATTCATTCGAAAAGGCATCGGCCCCGCGCAACGGATGCCGCTGGACCCCAGCGTGGCCGAAGGCCAGTTTATCCTGAGTCTGTCGAAGGGCTGGGGTGACAGAAATTATTGTAAGTTTTCACACGGCATGGCATTGCCAGGAAATTGCAATTTAGTGCCAGTATATAAAAACTAATTAGTATGCATATGCGGAAGATTTGTTATATGTGTGCCAGTATGTGTTCCAATCCGTTGCCTGAACCAGATCAGACGCCCACATACCTTTGCCACACTTCAGGCGCCCGCCGCAAGGCGTCCGAATCGCCGGCCCACACCACCTTGCCGCGCTCGATCACGGTGTGGCGGTCAGCCAGCGCGATCAGGCGTTGCACATACTTGTCGATTACCAGCGTGGTTTGCCCGAGCGCGCGCAATTGCGCCAGGCAGCGCCAGATTTCTTCGCGGACCAGCGGTGCCAGGCCTTCCGTCGCCTCGTCCAGGATCAGCAAATGCGGATTGGTCATCAGCGCGCGGCCAATCGCCAGCATCTGCTGCTCGCCGCCCGACAATTGATTGCCCATGTTGGCGGCGCGCTCCTGCAGCCGCGGGAACAGCGCATAGACCCGGTCCAGGGTCCAGGGATCGGCGGCGCCGCTGCGGTTGGCGGCGAACGCGACCAGGTTCTCGCGCACCGTCAGGTTCGGAAATATCTGCCTGCCTTCGGGCACCAGCGCGATGCCCAGCCGCGCCACCCGATCCGGCGCCAGCTGGTCGATGCGCTGGCCGTTGAATACGATGCTGCCGCCGGGCAGGATGCGGGCGAGGCCGAGGATCGAGCGCACCGTGGTGCTCTTGCCCATGCCGTTGCGACCCAGCAGGGTGGCAACCTGGCCGCGCTCGATCGTCAAGTCGATGCCGAACAGCACCTGGCTGCTGCCGTAGGCGGTTTCAACGCGCTGCAGTTGCAGGATCGCGCTCATTTCGCGGCCTCGCGGGTGTTATCGCGCAATTCATCGTCCCCTTCACCGCTCAATTCACCGCTTGAATCCCCGCTCAACTCATCGCCTAATTCATCGCCTAAATAGGCTTGCCTGACAGCAGGATTACTGCGGATCTGGTGCGGCGCGCCGGACGCGATGATGCGGCCGGCCACCAGCACCGAAATCCGGTCCGCCATCCGGAACACCGCGTCCATGTCGTGTTCGACCAGCAGCACCGCGATGTCGGGGCGCAAGTCGGTGATCAACGGAATCAGCCGCGCCGATTCCTCCTGCCCCATGCCGGCCATCGGCTCGTCCAGCAACAGCATGCGCGGATTGGTGGCCAGCGCCAGGCCGATTTCCAGCTGGCGCTGTTCGCCGTGCGCCAGGCTGCCGGCAATACGGTGGAGTTGGGCGGCCAATCCGACCCGTGCGGCGATTGCCGCTGCCTGCTCGAACAAGGCGTTCTCGGTCACCACCGGCCGCCAGAAACGCATGCTGCCGCCCGACAGCGCCTGCACCGCCAGCGCCAAGTTGTCGAGCACCGAATACGCGCTGAAAATATTGGTGATCTGGTAGGAGCGGGCCAGGCCCAGCGCGACGCGCCGGTGCATCGGCAGCTGCGTGATGTCACTCCCGTCCAACAGGATGCTGCCTTGGTTGGGTGTGATGGCGCCCGAAATCTGCTGGATCAGCGTGGTCTTGCCGGCACCATTGGGGCCGATGATGGCATGGATTTCACCCGGCATCAGCGTCAGGTTCAGGTGATCGGTCGCGACCAGGCCGCCGTAACGCTTGACCAGATTGCGCAATTCCAGCAGTGCCGGGCGCGGGGAATCGGGCTTCATGCAGGTGGACGTCATACGTCGGCTGCGCGCTTGGGATGCGATCGGTGCAAGCGATCGGCCAGGCTGGCCAGGCCGTTCGGCAGCAATAACACCACGGCCAGCAGGATCAGGCCCAGCACCAGCTGCCAGTGTTCGGTATAGCCCGACAGAATTTCTTCCAGCAGCAGCATCGCCACGGCCCCGATCAGGCCGCCGAAAAAGTAACCGCTGCCGCCCAGAATCACCATCACCATCAGGCTGCCGGATTGGGTCCAGTGCACCAGATTCGGGCTGACCAGCATGTTCTGGTTCGCCATCAAGGCGCCGGCCAGGCTCGCCAGTGCACCGGCGATCACGAAGCAGACCAGCTTGTAGCGGAACACCGGATAGCCGATCGCTGCCATCCGTGCCTCATTCTCGCGCACAGCCTGCAGCACGCGACCGAAACGGGAATTGATCAGCCGTTGCAGCAGAAACAAAGCGGCAGTGATGATGCCGAGCACCACGTAATAAAACGTGCTATCCGATGCCAGCTCGACGCCGATGCCGCCGCCAATGCCAATACTTGAGCGCGCCGCCAGGCTCATGCCGTCGTCGCCGCCAAAGGCTTTCAACGAGATGAACAGGTAGTACATCATCTGCGCAAACGCCAGTGTGATCATGATGAAATAGACGCCGCGCGTGCGCAGCGACACCGCGCCGATCAGCAGCGCCAGCGCGGCGCCCAGCAAGGTGGCGGCCGGCCATGCCAGCCACGCCGAAGCGACGCCGTATTGCATCAGGATGCCGACCGTGTACGCGCCGGCACCAAAGTAGGCGGCATGGCCCAGACTGACCATGCCGCCGAAGCCGAGGATCAGGTTCAGGCTGCTGGCGGCCAGCGCAAAGATCAGCAGGCGGCTGGCCAGGCCGATATAAAACGCCTGCCCCAGCACATTGGCGGCCAGCGGGAAAATCAGCAGCACGGCCAGCAACAGGGCGCACCAGCGCAGCGACAGGGCATGATGCATTTTGCTGGTGGGGTATGAATTCATCGTGGTCCTATCCGCGCGCCGGGAACAAGCCCTGCGGTTTGAAGAACAGCACGCCGGCCATCAGCACGTAAATCAGGATCGACGCCAGCGCCGGTCCCAGGTTGGCGGCGACGTCGATCGGCATCAGCGCGCGCAACAGGCTCGGCAACAGGGTTCGGCTCAAGGTGTCGACCACGCCGACCAGCAACGCGCCGACCAGCGCGCCGCGGATCGAGCCGATGCCGCCGATCACGATCACGACAAAGGCCAGGATCAGGATGCTTTCGCCCATGCCCACCTGCACCGACAGGATCGCGCCGAGCAGGGCGCCCGCCAGTGCACACAACGCGGCGCCAAACGCAAACAGCAAGGTGAAGATCAGCTTGATATTGACACCCATCGCAGTCGCCATCTCGCGGTTCGACGCGCCGGCGCGGACCCACATGCCGAGCCGGGTTTTGGCCACGATCAGGTACAGCAAGGCCGCGACCGCCAAGCCGGTGGCGATGATGAACAGGCGGAACGATGAATAGAAAAAGCCCGGCAGCAGTTCGACCGGTTGCGCCAGTTGCGGCGGCGTATTCAGCATCAGCGGCTGCACGCCCCAGATCATGCGCGCCGCCTCATTGAAGATCAGGATCAGCGCGAACGTCGCCAGCACCTGCGACATGTGATCGCGCCGGTATAGCCGGCGCAAGATCGCGATCTCCAGCACTGCGCCGACCAGGGCGGTGACGACCAGCGCCAGCAGCAATCCGAGCCAGAACGATCCAGTCAGCGCGCTGAAGGTCGCCGCACAATAGGCGCCGATCATATACAGCGAGCCATGCGCCAGATTGATGAAGTCCATGATGCCGAAGATAAGCGTCAGGCCGGCGGCCAGCAAAAACAGCATCAGGCCGAACTGCAGCCCATTCAAACCATGCTCGATTAGCACAGTGAGATCCATGTCGGTTCCTTTGGCGGCAAGGTGAGACGCAACCAGTCTGCTACGTTTGATATTGCCAGCGTGCTGCATCCGCAATATTAACAAGCTGCAATCGGCTGCCGCATATCAGGGTATGCAGGCCGGTCTTGTCCTGCGTGAATTTGCTACAAATCAACACAGCAAGCAATCTTGCAAAATTACTTGCGGTTTGGATAGTTTATATCTAAAGTATATTTTGTTGAAAGAAATCGTAGCGTTTTAAGTGAATTTTCGTGCACGCACTTGCGTGCATAATTTGCGCGCAGGGATACCACCCTGCACGCCGTCCCGCCGTACAACAGATCGCAACAGATCGACCGGAGCCGACATGAGCGCAAGCGCTTACCTGGACACCTTTGCCCGTGACAACTTACCGCCGCGAGCGCACTGGCCGCAGTTATTGTTCGAGCTGCCGGAGCTGCAGTATCCGGACCGGCTGAACTGTGTGGTCGAGTTGCTCGACCGGATGGCGGTCGGAGCGCAAGCGCAGCGGCCGGCGATCCATAGCCATCAGGGCGTGTGGACGTACGCGCAGCTGCTGGCGAAGGTGAATCAGATCGCGCAGGTGCTGCGCGATGACATGCAACTGGTACCGGGCAATCGGGTGCTGTTGCGTGGCGCCAATAATCGGATGATGGCGGCCTGCTGGCTGGCGGTGCTGAAGGCCGGCCTGATCGCGGTGCCGACCATGCCGTTGCTGCGGGCCAAGGAATTGACGGTGATTCTGGACAAGGCGCAGGTCAGCGCAGCATTGTGTGCCGAAGATCTGCGCGTCGAGATGGATGCCGCGCGCAGTGGCGCGCCGCAACTGGCACAGGTGGTGTACTTCAACGGCGACGCACCCACCGCGCTGGAGCAGCTGATGGCGGCCAAGCCGACCGAGTTCAAGGCTTGCGATACCGCCGCCGACGACATCGCGCTGATCGCATTTACCTCAGGCACCACCGGCAAGCCGAAGGGCACCATGCACACGCATCGCGACGTGCTGGCCATCTGCGATTGCTTCCCGCGCTCGATCTTGCGATCACATGCCGACGACATTTTCATCGGCACCCCGCCGCTGGCGTTCACCTTCGGCCTGGGCGGCCTGCTGCTGTTTCCGCTGCGGGCAGGCGCTGCCACCGTGCTGCTCGAAAAAATGACACCGGAAGCGCTGCTGAAAAACATCCAGGATTTTCAGGCGACGATCTGCTTTACCGCGCCGACGTTCTACCGCCAGATGGCGCCGCTGGCCGCAAAATATGATCTGTTGAGCCTGAAAAAAACCGTGTCGGCCGGCGAGGCATTGCCGCGGGCAACGCGCGAACTGTGGCGCCAGGCCACCGGGCTGGCGATGATCGACGGCATCGGCTCGACGGAGCTGCTGCACATTTTTATCTCGGCGGCGGGCGACGATATTCGGCCCGGTGCCACCGGCAAACCGATCCCCGGCTATCAGGCCTGCATTCTGGACGACCAGGGCCAACCGGTGCCGGCCGGCGTGGTCGGGCGGCTGGCGGTGAAAGGGCCGACCGGTTGCCGTTATCTGAACGACCCGCGTCAGGCCGACTATGTGCATGAAGGCTGGAACCTGACCGGCGACGCCTACGAGATGGATGCCGACGGCTATTTCTGGTATCGCGCCCGCACCGACGACATGATTATCTCGGCCGGATACAACATCGCCGGGCCCGAAGTGGAAGACGCGTTGTTGCAGCATCCCGACGTCGCCGAGTGCGGTGTGGTCGGACTGCCGGACGAGGAGCGCGGCCAGATCGTGACCGCCTATGTGGTGCTGAAGCCGGGTGTCGAAGGTGATGCCGCGACCATCAAGCAGCTGCAGGAATTCGTCAAGCAATCGATTGCGCCGTACAAATACCCGCGCGCGATCAATTTCTGCAGCGCGCTGCCGCGCACCGAGACCGGCAAGCTGCAGCGCTTTAAACTCCGGCAGGCTGCGTAGCCAAGCGCATAAGTAGGCAACTAAGCAGCCCAGATTGAACCGATTTTGATGTATTTGTCGACCGAGGGGACGAACGTGAAAATAACAAGAATTTCTGCGATGTTGCTGGCGCTGTCGGTCGGCTGGACTGCCCACGCCGCCGACGAGGTCAAGGCCGGCGTGAAAGTCGGCATGGTGACCACGCTGTCCGGCCCCGGCGCCAGTCTCGGTGTCGATATCCGCGATGGATTCAATCTGGGCTTGAAACATCTCGGCAACAAATTCGGCAATCTGCCGGTCGAAGTGATCAGCGGCGACGATCAGCAGAATCCAGATGCGGCCAAGCAGCTGGTCGACAAGATGCTCAAGAAGGACAAGGTCGACCTGATGACCGGCATCGTTTTTTCGAACCTGATGCTGGCGGTCGGTCCGACCATCTTCAATTCCAAGACTTACTATGTCAGCGCCAACGCCGGCCCGTCGCAATATGCAGGTGAACAATGCAACCCATACTTCTTCAACGTCGCATGGCAGAATGACAATCTGCATGAGGCGGTCGGCAAGACGGTCAACGACAAGGGCTTCAAAAATGTCGCGCTGGTGGCGCCCAATTATCCGGCCGGCAAGGATGCGCTGACCGGCTTCAAGCGCTATTACAAGGGCCACGTCACCGATGAAATCTATACCAAGCTCGGCCAGCTCGATTACGCCACCGAACTGGCGCAGATCCGCGCCCAGAAGCCGGATGCACTCTACATCTTCCTGCCGGGTGGCATGGGTATCAACTTCATCAAGCAATTCGTCGACGCCGGCCTGTCGAAAAACATCCAGCTGTTCGGTCCCGGCTTCTCGGCCGACGAAGACGTGATCAAGGCGGTCGGCGCACCGATGCTCGGCATGTTCAACAGCTCGCAATGGGGACACGACATGGACAATCCACAAAACAAGCGCTTCGTCGCCGATTTCCTGAAGGATTATGGCCGCCTGCCGTCCCTGTATGCATCGCAGGGCTACGACGCAGCGATGCTGATGGACTCGGCGGTGCGCGGCGTGAAAGGCAAGATCGACGACAAGGCGGCCCTGGGCAAAGCCTTGCGGGCGGCCAACTTCAAGTCGGTGCGTGGCGACTTCAGGTTCAATCACAACCAGTACCCGATACAGAACTACTACTTGCGCGTGATCGGCAAGGATAGCCAGGGCCGCATCACGAACCGGCTGTTGAGTCCGGTATTTACCAACCATAGCGACGCCTATGCGGCGGCTTGCAAGATGCAGTAAAGCAGTCAGCATTGTGGTTGTCCTGCGGCCGAGGCATGGCGCCAGGACGGCCTGCGAAATTTGCGCAACAAAGTGAAAAGAAGCCAGGAATGGGAATGAATATAGTTTGTATCGGCGGCGGCCCGGCTGGCCTGTATTTCGGCCTGCTGATGAAAAAGCAGAATCCGGCGCACCGGATTACGGTGATCGAGCGCAACCGGCCGTATGATACCTTCGGCTGGGGCGTGGTGTTTTCCGACCAGACGCTGGGCAATCTGGTCAATGCCGACGAGCAGACCGCGCGCACCATTTTGCAATCGTTCAATCACTGGGACGATATCGACGTTCATTTCAAGGGACGCACGGTGACCTCCGGCGGCCATGGCTTCTGCGGCATCGGCCGCAAGCGGCTGTTGAACATCTTGCAGGAACGCTGCGAAGAACTCGGCGTGCGACTGGTGTTTGAAACCGACGTCACCGACGATCAAGCAATCGCGCGCCAATACAACGCCGACCTGGTGATTGCCTGCGACGGCCTGAACAGTCGGGTCCGTACCCGCTATGCTGCCACCTTCCAGCCCGACATCGAGCCACGCAAGTGCCGCTTTGTGTGGCTCGGCACCAAAAAGCTGTTCCCGGCCTTCACCTTTGCGTTCGAGAAGAACGAGCACGGCTGGTTCCAGGCCCACGCCTATCAATACGATGGCGATACCGCGACCTTCATTGTCGAGACGCCGGAAGAAGTCTGGCTGAAAGCCGGCATCGACCAGATGACCCAGCAGGAGGGCATCGCCTACTGCGAGAAGCTGTTCGCCAAATACCTCGACGGCAATCCCTTGCTGAGCAATGCCAGCCACCTGCGCGGCTCGGCGCTGTGGATCAAGTTCCCGCGCATCGTCTGCAAGGAATGGGTGCACTGGAACGAGATCGACGGCAGGCGGGTGCCGGTGGTGTTGATGGGGGACGCCGCCCATACCGCGCATTTTTCGATCGGTTCCGGCACCAAGCTGGCGCTGGAAGACGCGATCGAACTGGCGCGCTGCTTTGCGCAGCACGGCGAGCAAGGCGCGGAGAAAGTGATGCAGGTCTACCAGCAGGCACGTGAGCTCGAGGTGCTGAAGATCCAGAGCGCGGCACGCAATTCGATGGAATGGTTTGAAAACGTCGAGCGTTACACCGCGATGGAGGCCGAGCAGTTTGCCTATTCGATGCTGACCCGCAGCCAGCGCCTGTCGCACGAGAACCTGCGGCTGCGCGACCAGCGTTATGTCGAGAATTTTGAAACATGGATCGCCGATCACGCATTCGCGCAGGCCGACCTGCCGCGACCGGCGCACGACCGGCACAGCATCCCGCCGATGTTTACGCCGTTCCGGCTGCGCGGCACGGTGCTGAAGAACCGTGTCGTGGTGTCGCCGATGGCGCAGTATTCCGCGCTCGACGGTACGCCCGGCGACTACCACCTGGTACACCTGGGCGCGCGCGCGATGGGCGGCGCCGGACTGGTATTTGCCGAGATGACCTGCGTGTCGGCCGACGCCCGCATCACCCCGGCCTGCCCCGGCATGTACCGGCCGGAGCACACCCAGGCGTGGAAGCGGATTGTCGATTTCGTGCACCACAACACCGACGCGAAGATCGCGATGCAGCTCGGGCATGCCGGACCGAAAGGCTCGACCAGGCCCGAATGGGACGGCATCGACCTGCCGCTGGACGACGGCAACTGGCCGCTGGTCGCTGCATCGGAGCAGCAATATCTGGCTGGCATATCGCAGCATGCACGCGCCGCGACGGTGCAGGACATGTTGCGTATTCGGGCCGATTTCGTGCAGGCCACACAGGAGGCGGCCAAGGCCGGATTCGACTGGCTGGAGCTGCATTGCGCGCATGGTTACCTGCTGTCGTGTTTCATCTCGCCGCTGACCAACCACCGCACCGACCAGTACGGCGGTTCCCTGGAAAACCGCTGTCGTTTCCCGCTCGAAGTATTCGCTGCGATGCGTGCGGTGTGGCCCCAGGACAAGCCGATCAGCATACGCATCTCGGCCCACGATTGGGTCGAGGGCGGGATCACGCCGGATGACGCGGTCGCGATTGCGCGCCTGTTCAAGGCGGCCGGCGCCGACATGATCGACTGCTCTTCCGGCCAGGTCAGCAAACAGCAAAAGCCGGTCTACGGCCGCATGTTCCAGACGCCATTTGCCGACCGTATCCGCAACGAAGTCGGCATCCCCACCATTGCGGTGGGCGCCATTTTCGAGGCCGATCACGTCAACAGCATCATCGCGTCCGGCCGCGCCGATCTGTGCGCGCTGGCGCGGCCACATCTGGCGAACCCGGCCTGGACACTGACTGAAGCGGCCAAGATTGGTTATCACGAGATCGAGTGGCCCAAGCAATACCGCGCCGGCAAGGACCAGCTCGAGCGCAATCTGGAGCGGGAAAAGCAGCTCGCCGCCGCCAACAGCGGCCTGAGTCCGCAGCAGATCGCCGCTAAATTGCTGGAGGGTTAAGCATGGACAGCCATCAGCAACTGGCAGGACGACACGCGCTGGTCACCGGCGGCGGCCGCGGCATTGGCGCCGCGATTGTGCGCGCGCTATTGGCGCAGGGCGCGCGGGTTACCGTGCTCGGCCGCAGCCTGGCAGCGCTGCAGCAAACGGTCGCGCAGTTACAGGCGCAAGGCCAGATCCAGGCGGTGAGCGCCGACGTCACCGAGCGCGCCGCATTGGAGGCGGCGTGGGTGCAGGCGGTGAACGCCTTCGGCGCGGTCGACATCTTGATCAACAATGCCGGCCAAGCCGTGTCGGCGCCGTTCGGCAAGACCGATGCCGCGCTATGGCAGCAGATGATCGCGGTGAACCTGAACGGCACCTTCCATTGCACCCAGCTGGCCTTGCCTGCGATGCTGCAGGCGGGCTGGGGCCGCATCGTCAATGTCGCCAGTACCGCCGGCTTGGCCGGCTATGGCTATGTGACTGCCTACTGCGCCGCCAAGCATGGCGTGGTGGGCCTGACGCGTGCGCTGGCGCTGGAAGTGGCGAGCAAGGGCGTGACCGTCAATGCGGTGTGTCCAGGCTATACCGAGACTGACATCGTGCATGACGCAATCGCCAACATCGTCAGCAAGACTGGCCGCAGCGCCGAGCAGGCGCGCGCCGAACTGGCGGCGCGCAATCCACAAAAGCGGCTGGTGCAACCGGACGAAGTCGCCGACGCGGTGGTCTGGCTATGTCTGCCCGGATCGAGCGCGATGAACGGTCAGGCCCTTGCCGTGGCCGGCGGCGAAGTGATGTGAGGGCGGCGCAATGAGCAACAAGATCCCGGCAAGTGCAACGGGCAAGAACGGCCGCAAATTGGCTGCAATCCGGAACAATACCGCGGTCGATACCCCGGACGACACGCCGCTAGCGTCGGTCGACCGGGAAACCCGGCTGACGCAGGACCATCACCAGTCGCTGAAGCTGTGGCTGCGCATGCTGTCCTGCACCCTGATCATCGAGAATGAAATTCGCACCCGTCTGCGCAACAACTTCGATATTTCACTGCCGCGCTTCGACCTGATGGCGCAACTGGAGCGCTATCCCAAGGGCCTGCGCATGGGCGAGTTGTCGAAACGCATGATGGTCACCGGCGGCAATATTACCGGCCTGACCGACCAGCTGGAACTGGAAAGGCTGGTGGTGCGCGTCGCCGACCCGACCGACCGCCGGGCCTACAGCGTCAGGCTGACGCCGGCCGGGCGCCGCGCGTTCGAACAGATGGCGGCAGAACACGAGGGCTGGATCGTGGAATTGATGGGCGGCTTGGCGGTGCAGGACAAGGGCCAGTTGCTGCAGCTGCTGTCGCAAATGAAGGGGCAGTTGAATCAGGCATTGAGCGACAACAAGGCGCAGGACAAATCGTAAGGTCAAGGCGTAAGGTCGAGAAGCACAACAGCCGGATAACCGGCACCCGTAGGATGGGTGCAACCCATCATTGGCCGGCGCCAACGAGATGGGTTTCACCCATCCTGCCGGCGCCAAGCGAGCGGCACCAAATCGGCACCAGTAGCAATCGCAAACAATCAAGTCAATAAGGAAATATCATGCGTTATCTTCCCGGCCAACCGCACCAGCTGCCAGGCAATCGCCAGCAGTTGTCGGACTACCAGGCCCAGCATTTTTGCCTCGAGGTCGCCGCTGGCGTCGCGACCGTCACGCTCAACCGGCCCGAGCGCAAGAATCCGCTGACCTTTGATTCCTACGCCGAACTGCGCGACCTGTTCCGCGCGATGGCCTATGCCGACGATATCAAGGCGGTCGTGGTGACCGGCGCCGGCGACAATTTTTGTTCGGGCGGCGACGTGCACGACATCATCGGACCGCTGACCAAGCTCGACATGCCCGGCCTGCTGGCGTTCACCCGCATGACTGGCGATCTGGTGAAAGCGATGCGCGCCTGCCCGCAGCCGATCGTGGCGGCGATCGACGGCATCTGCGCCGGCGCCGGCGCGCTGCTGGCGCTGGCGTCCGACCTCCGCTACGGCACTGCGCGCAGCAAGACCGCCTTCCTGTTTACGCGGGTCGGGTTGGCCGGCTGCGACATGGGCGCCTGCGCGCTGCTGCCGCGCGTGATCGGGCAGGGTCGTGCCGCCGAGCTGCTGTACAGCGGCCGTGCTTTGGGCGGCGAAGAAGCCGAGCGCTGGGGTTTTCTGAATCGCCTGTGCGCACCGGAAACCTTGCAGGCCGACGCGCAAGGCTTCGCTTTGGAGCTGGCGCAGGGCCCTAATTTTGCACACGGCGTGACCAAGAAAATGCTGCAACAGGAATGGAATATGGGCGTCGATGAAGCGATCGAGGCCGAGGCGCAGGCGCAGGCGCAGGCGATCTGCATGGCGACCAATGATTTCCACCGTGCTTATCATGCCTTCGTGGCCAAGCAAAAGCCGGTCTTTGAAGGCGATTAAGGCGATTAAGGCGACTGAGACAATAGACATGGCAGATACCTCCTACCTCGACTGGCCGTTCCTGGCGGCGCAGCATCGTGAACTGGCGCAGGCGCTGGACGCCTGGGCCGGCCAGCATATTGCGCAGCAGCACGACGACAACGTCGACGCCGCCTGCCGCCATCTGGTGCGCCAGCTCGGCGCGGCCGGCTGGCTCAAATACGCGATCGGCGGCACCGCCTATGGCGCCAGCGGCGATGCCATCGATACCCGCGCCGTGTGCCTGATCCGCGAGACGCTGGCGCGCCATTCCGGCCTGGCCGATTTTGCATTCGCAATGCAGGGACTCGGTTCCGGCGCGATCACGCTGTTCGGCAGCGCGCAGCAGAAGCGCGATTACCTGCCGCGCGTTGCACAGGGCGCCGCGATCGCCGCCTTCGCCTTGTCCGAGCCGGACGCCGGCTCCGACGTCGCCGCGATGCAGTGCGCGGCCACGGTCGATGGCGAGCATGTCATCCTGAACGGCGAGAAGACCTGGATCTCGAACGGTGGCATTGCCGATTTTTACGTGCTGTTCGCACGGTCCGGCGAAGCGCCCGGCGCGCGCGGCATTTCGGCCTTCATCGTCGACGCCGAGACGCCGGGTTTGTTGATCGCCGAACGGATAGATCTGATCGCGCCGCATCCGCTGGCCAGGCTGAAGTTCGACAATTGCCGGATTCCCGCCAGCCAGCGCCTGGGCGACGCCGGGCAGGGTTTCAAGGTGGCGATGGCAACCCTCGATATCTTCCGCACCTCGGTCGCCGCCGCCGCGCTTGGCTTCGCGCGCCGTGCGCTGGACGAGGCTTTGCAGCGCGCGACCACGCGCAAGATGTTCGGTCAGACCTTGGCCGACTTCCAGCTGACCCAGGCCAAGCTGGCGCAAATGGCGACCGGCATCGACGCCGCCGCATTGCTGACTTATCGCGCCGCATGGATGCGCGATCAGGGTCAGCGCATCACCAAGGAAGCGGCGATGGCCAAGCTGACCGCGACCGAAACCGCACAACAAGTGATCGATGCCGCGCTGCAGATGTTCGGTGGGCTGGGGGTGGTCAGCGAACAGCCGGTCGAGCGTCTGTATCGTGAGATCCGCGCCTTGCGGATCTATGAAGGCGCGAGCGAAGTGCAACAGCTGATCATCGCGCGCGAGCTGCTGCGTGGATCCGATTCCAAGCCCAAAGGCGCCTGACCGCGCAGCCGAATTGACAGATAAGAGGAACACAGAAAATGCATATCCTGCAACCGCCCGGCTGGATCACCCCCAAGGGCTACAGCAACGGCATCGCCGCCACTGGCCGCACCATCTGCGTCAGCGGCACGATCGGATGGGACGCGCAAGGGCGCTTCCATACCAGCGATTTCGCGGGGCAGACCCGGCAAGCGCTGCAGAACATCGTCGCGGTGCTGGCCGAAGCCGAGGCCGGCCCGGAACACATCGTGCGCATGACCTGGTATGTACTCGACAAGAAGGAATACGTCGCTGCCTACAAGGAAATCGGGATCGCCTACCGCGAGGTCATCGGCCGGCATTACCCGACCATGACCGCGGTGCAGGTGGCGGGACTGATAGAAGACCAGGCCCGGCTCGAAATTGAAGTCACCGCCATCGTGCCGGTCTAGTTGCAATATCGTCTGGCGCCGGAACGCAAGCGATGCATCCCGCCGGCCGACCGCACCATGACTGCTCAATCATCTCAGCGGAAAACATCGGCCAGTAGCGCCGCTCATTGCGACATGAACGTTAGCAGTGCACTAGCGGCCAGCGGCCGACACACTTATTTGGATTTTGGCTCTGCTGCCTCTCCTGTTGACTTGATCGCTGGTGTTTCTGTTAATGCTTTGTTGCGGATATCAGTCGATTCTGATTTCTCCGCCTTCAACTCGGATTTTGCTTCCTTCTGTTCCGCGCTCATTTGCTTTTTGGCGGCTTTTTTACGCGCCTTGTATTCCTTTTTGGCGATACTGTCAGCCTGGCGCTTTTGTACAAATGGATCAGCGGAGGAGGCGGCGTTCGCGCTATCGGTTGCCTTAGGAGCAGTAACGGCGGCAGAAGGGTCAGTGGCAGGTGGCGTTTGTGCTTGAGCGACATTGACTAATACCAGTGCCGAAACAGCGATCAGAACAGTGCGAATATTTTTCATGGTAAATCCTTTCCGATTGTAATCAAGGACGAAGCGCGATCGCCAATGCGCGAGGACTCGATCAAGCTAATCGGTTCATCAGTGCATTTGCCGATGTGCTTGAGTAGGCAACGCAGGAAAATCCGTTGCTTGACCTGCGATATGTAGAACTCGTGTTGCAAAGATATAGAGAAAAATAGGTTCTTTCTGTGCGCTAACGTACACAGAATTAAAAAGGTGGCAGGGAAGGAGTGTGCCGCAGAATCGGGATTTCGGATGCGACGTTTTCGAACTGGACGAAGAAGTATGGCGGGCCAGGTCCGTCAGAATTGCGGCAGTTGCGTAACCCATCGATGTTCTTGGTGGTCCAGGGCGGAATCGAACCACCGACCCAAGGATCCTCCAAGCCCTTGAATTTCACAATGGTTCAAGGGGTGGAATTGTAGAACCGCTGATTCAGGGCCAAGAGCCGTCTTATTGGGGTTTGGCGTATTTTGCGACGCCTGTTACATCGAACGCCACACAACGCTGGTTTCCGACTACCCAGGCATCATGCCCAGGTGGCATATAAAAGACGTCGCCCGGCCCGTATTCCATCTCAGATCCATCATCCATCTTAACGACCATCCGACCCTCAAGGATGATGCCGGTATGAGCGGCCTGGCAAGAATCCGTTCCTGCTATCGGTTTCACATGCAGACTCCAGCGCCAACCAGGTTCGAACTCGGCACGGCCCATTGTGTGGTTGCCGAGTGTAAACACAGCTACCTTGCCTTTGCCGTCTTTGAATGGTCGGACTTCGTCCGGCTTGTCCAAAGATTTTTTCTCTAACGTCGCACTCATGGCATGATCCTCCAAAAAAATGGTGGGCGGATATAGTATTGGCGAGTCAGGGTATTTGAGCAGTTAAGAAGGGGTGGACCAGACGCGCTGATACCAACAAATCGGCTTTGAGGCTAGACCTCATACGAAATATTATAGGTCGGCGCATTGTGAGTGCAAGACGCAGTGCCGGATAAGACGCCTCAAGAGTTCTTACCGCCCGCAATGTCGCGCATAACCGTTAAGGGGTAGAGATCAGTGGGGGCAAGATTTCTGGAACCGACCGCAAACCGGAAATAGACCGGACACGAGGACTGCGAATCCCGCAAACGAAAACGCCAACCGGTGAAGGTTGGCGTTCTGTAACGTACATTCTTGGTGGCCCGGGGCGGAATCGAACCACCGACACAAGGATTTTCAATCCTCTGCTCTACCGACTGAGCTACCAGGCCAAGAGGCAAGATTATAGCAAAAGAAATTTATTATGCAAGAGGGTTTCTGCGAAGATTTCGCGAAAGCCGATTATGACCGGTGCGGCGGGGCGCATTCTCAATAGCAAACTGGCGTATTTGCAAACGCTATAATGCAGGAATGAATAGTTCAAGCACGGTTTCTCCGGCTGTTTCGCATCCGGTGCGGCAGCAAAGCGATGTTTGCATCGTTGGCAATGGCGCGATCGGCAAAGTGGCGGCCCTCGGTTTTGCGCAGGCCGGGCACAGCGTTACTTTGCTGTGTCCGCCGGGCGCGCCAGTGGCCGCTGCGGCTGGATGGGATGTGCGGGTGTATGCACTCAATCATGTGGCGCGGGCCTTGCTGTCGTCGGTGCGGGTGTGGGATGCGCTGGATGCGTCGCGGGTGGCGGCGGTCGATGCGATGCAGGTCATCGGCGACGATGCGCAGCATGCGGGGGCGCTGGGATTCGATGCGTACGGTGCGCGTGTCGGCGCGCTGGCGTGGATCGTCGAGGACAGCAATCTGAATCAGGCGCTCGATGCGGCGCTGCGCTTTGCGCCGAACGTGCGGCTGGTGTCGGGTCGCGCGACCGCCTTGTGCCACGATGGCGCGGCGGCGACGGTGCGGCTCGAGCATGGCGAAATGCTAAGAGCGTCGCTGCTGGTCGGCGCCGATGGTGGCCAATCCTGGGTGCGCGGGCAATGCGATATCGGCCTCGATTACCGGCCTTACGGCCAGCGCGCAGTGGTCGCCAATTTCGATTGCGAGAAGCCGCATCACGGCGTCGCCTATCAATGGTTTACCGCGACCGAGGGCATCGTCGCGCTGCTGCCATTGCCGGGGCAGCGCGTGTCGCTGGTGTGGTCGGCGCCGGACGCGCTGGCCGAGACCTTGCTGCGCGAGGCGCCGGCGCAGCTGGCGCAGCGATTGACAGCGCTGGCCGGCGCGCAGCTGGGACAGTTAAGCGCGCTGCAGCCGGAAGTGGTCAAGGCGGTGCCCTTGATGCTGATCCGTCCGCACGCGATGACGGCCGCACGCGTGGCGCTGGTCGGCGACGCCGCACACGTGGTGCACCCCTTGGCCGGGCATGGCATGAATCTGGGTTTTGCCGACGTCGCTGCGTTGCTCAAGGTGGTGGCTGAACGCGAGCCGCAGCGCGACCCTGGCGATGCGCGGGTGCTGGCGCGTTATGCGCGGGCGCGCAAGGAAGAGGTATTGCTGATGCAGCTGGCGACCGACGGTCTGGCGCGCTTGTTCGGCACCGATTTCGAGCCGCTGCGGCTGGCGCGCAACGCCGGATTGAACTTACTCGACAAAATGCCGGTCTTAAAGCGGCGGCTGATTTCGCATGCGCTGGGCAAGCTCCGATAGGGCGCGCGGCACTAGGCACTAATAACGACCAAGAATAACCAAGGAAAACAGACCATGAATACAGGTTTCACCTCCCGCTCCGCCCACTATGCCATCGCCGGCCTGTTGTCGCTCGCTGCGGTCGCCGCCAGCGCGGAAACCACGCAGGAAGCTGCGATCAGGAAGCTGGTCGCGGCGCGTCTGGGCGAGGGCGCGATCGTCGAGTCCGTGACCAAGACCCCGTATTCTGGCCTGTATGAGGTGCGCACCGGCGGCGACATCATCTATACCGATGATAAAGCGCAGTATTTGTTCGTCGGCCGCGTGATCGATGCCAAGACCCACAAGGATTTCACCCGCGCCCGGATCGACGAGATCAGCAAGATCAAGTTCTCGGATCTGCCACTGGAGTCGGCGCTGAAGACCGTCAAGGGTAACGGCAAGCGCGTGATCGCGGTGTTCGAGGACCCGAACTGCGGTTACTGCAAGCGCTTCCGCCATACCCTCAAGGATGTCGACAACGTCACGATTTACACCTTCCTGTTCAATATCCTGGCCGAGGATTCCGCAGTGAAGTCGAAGAACGTCTGGTGTTCGCCGGATCGCAACAAGGCGTGGGACGACTGGATGCTGGACGGCAAGGCGGCGCCCACCGCGGCGGCCAGTTGCAACACGCCGAATGATAAGGTGTTTGCGCTCGGGCGGAAGCTGAAAATCACCGGCACGCCGGCGATCTTCTTCGCCGATGGCACCCGCATCCCGGGCGCGGTCGACGCCAACGCGCTGGAAGAGAAATTCGCTTCACTGAAATAAACCGTGTTGCCGGTGCCGTCCATGGCTTGCGACGGCACCCCGCCTGCATGGCGCCATCGGCAGCGCGCTCCCTGTTGTTTTTTCGGTCCGCGTGCAATAAAAATACTGGACGCAGTATTTTTTGAGCCCGAGTTAAATCGGGGGCTTCCCACATTGTTTTGCCCTATACTCCCGCCAATTCCAAACCAGCGGCATCCCGATGCGGTCCGCGCGCCACTTCGTCGCTGCCGTTTGGCGCTGTGGTCAACGGGCGATTGTCTGGCCGCAATGTGCTGACAGCGGCGTCAAAATTCCGTTATATTGGCGGTTCGACAATTCGCCGTGCGTGCCAACGCAGGCCCTCAAGGAGTCCACATGGTCACATTGAATATCAACGGTCGCGACATGCAAGTCGATGCCGATCCATCGACGCCGATCCTGTGGGCGCTGCGCGATAATCTGAATCTGACCGGCACCAAGTTCGGCTGTGGCGCGGCACTCTGTGGCGCCTGCACCGTGCATCTGAACGGCCAGCCGATCCGCTCCTGCGTGACGCCGATTTCGGCCGCGAGCGGCCAGAAGATCACCACCATCGAAGCGATGGAAGCCGACAAGGTTGGCAAAGCGGTGCAGGACGCCTGGGTCAAGCACGACGTACCGCAATGCGGTTATTGCCAGAGCGGCCAGGTGATGAGCGCCACCGCGCTACTCAAGGCCAACCGGAATCCATCGGATGCCGATATCGACGGCGCGATGAGCGGCAATATCTGCCGCTGCGGCACCTATCAGCGGATACGCGCGGCGATCAAGGACGCGGCCAAAGCGCTGGCCTGAAGCGACCGCCGCGATCAGCGCGGCCGTCCACGCACAGGCATCCCGTTATCTCCCCAGTTTGACCGATCACTTGTCCCACCAGGAGCGCATCATGCGAATCGAATGGATCAATGCAGCAGCACAAGGCCTCGTCGATAACGGCAAGACCGGTCTGTCGCGCCGTAACTTCATGAAAGTGTCCGGCGTCCTCGGCGGCGGTCTGGTACTCGGCTTTGTGGTGCCGGGCGCGAACAAGTTTGCCAATGCGCAGGCGGCGGCCAAGCCAGTGTCGACGCCCAATGCGTTCCTGCGCATTGCACCCGATAACACCATCACGGTCGCGGTTAACCGACTGGAATTCGGCCAGGGCGTGCACACCAGCCTGCCGATGCTGATCGCCGAAGAGCTCGATGTCGACTGGTCGCAGATGCGCGGCGAGCTGGCACCGGCCGGCGACGCCTACAAGGACCCGTTGTTCGGGATCCAGATGACCGGCGGCTCCGGTTCGGTCGCCCACTCGTATCAGCAGTATCGCGAAATCGGTGCACGGGCGCGCGCGATGCTGATCGCCGCCGCCGCCCAGCAATGGCTGGTCCAACCGGCGCAATGCAGGACTGCGTTGGGCGTGGTACACGGGCCGAAGGGCCAAAAAGCCAGCTACGGTGCGTTGGCCGAGGCCGCGATGCAGCAGCCGCTGCCGGACCAGGTTGCGCTGAAAGACGCGAAGAATTTTCGCATTATCGGCAAACCGACGCGGCGCCTCGATGCCCGCGCCAAATCCAGTGGCAAGCAGGAATTCGGTATCGATCACCATCTGCCAGGCATGAAAGTGGCGGTGGTGGCGCGGCCGCCGGTGTTCGGCGCCAAGGTCACCAAGATCGACGCCAGCAAGGCGAAGGCGATCCGCGGCGTAGTCGACGTGCTGGAGGTGGCAACGGACCGCGGTGGCAAGGGTGTGGCCGTGATCGCCGATGGCTACTGGCCGGCCAAACAGGGACGCGACGCGCTGCTGCTGGACTGGGACAGCACGGGTCTCGGCAAAGTCAGCAGCGACCAGCAAATGGCGAACTACCGTGCGCTGGCCGGGCAGCCCGGCATCGTGGCGCGCGACGCCGATATCTCGAAACTGGACACGGCCGCAAAGAAAATCGTCGCCGAATACGAATTTCCGTATCTGGCACACGCGCCGATGGAGCCGCTCAACTGCGTGGTCGACTTGCGGGCGGACGGCTGCACGGTCTGGGCCGGCACCCAGTTCCAGACCATCGACCAGGGCGCGATCGCACGCACTGCCGGACTGAAGCCGGAACAGGTGACGCTGCACACCATGATGGCTGGCGGCGGCTTTGGCCGGCGCGCGGTGCCGACCTCGGATTACATCGTCGAAGCGGTCAATGTCGCGAAGGCGTACCACGCCAGTGGCAAGCAGGGCCCGCTCAAGGTAATCTGGAGTCGCGAGGACGATATCCGTGGCGGTTATTACCGGCCGGCACACCTGCACCGCGCCGAAATCGGGCTCGACGCCAAGGGTAAGATCGTCGCGTGGAACCACACCATCGTCGGCCAGTCGATCCTGAAAGGCACGCCCTTCGAGTCGATGATGGTCAAGAACGGCATCGACAGCACGATGACCGAAGGCATGGGCGAGCCATATCAGGTGCCGATGAAGCTGTCGGTCCACAACGCCGAGGTCAACGTGCCGGTGTTGTGGTGGCGCTCGGTCGGTTCGACCCACACCGCGTTCGTGATGGAAACCCTGATCGACGAGGCGGCGCAGCAGGCCGGCATCGATCCGGTCGCCTACCGCAAGCAACTGATCGGCAACAAGCACCCGCGCCACCTGGCGGCGCTGAATCTGGCGGTGGATAAATCCGGCTATGGCAAGAGGGCCTTGCCGGCCGGTCACGCGTGGGGCGTCGCGCTGCACGAATCGTTCAATTCGGTGGTGGCCTATGTGGTTGAGGCGTCGATCAAGGATGGCACGCCGAAACTGCGCAAGGTCACGGCCGGCGTCCACTGCAATCGCGCGGTCAATCCGATGACGGTCGAAGCACAGGTGCAGGGCGCGGTCCTGATGGCGCTCGGCACCACCTTGCCTGGCGCCGCGATTACGCTCAAGGATGGCGTGGTGCAGCAGAAAAATTTCAGCGAGTACACGATGGCGCGGATGACCGACATGCCGCAGGTCGACGTGCATATCGTCGCGTCGAACGATCCCCCGACCGGGATGGGCGAGCCTGGCCTGCCGCCGCTGGCGCCGGCATTTGCCAACGCGATCGCGAAACTGAGCGGCAAGCGTCTGCGCAAGCTGCCGTTCGACCTGGCATCGGCCTGATCGGAGTGTGGCCGATGCGGTCATTGCGTTGCGTCTGCCGGCCGCAATGAACGACCGGACGGACCAGGGCGCCCGGCTGCGCATGGCCAAATACCCGGCCATATTGCTGGCCGCCGGCCAAGGCGCGCGTTTCGATCCGAGCGGATTGCAAGACAAGCTGCTGCAAGTCTTGCCGAGCGGGGTAACAGTCGCCGGTGCCAGCGCCAGCCATTTGCTGGCCGCCGTGCCGACCGTGGTTGCGGTGCTGCGCCCCGGTGCAGATCAACTCGCTGCGATATTACAGAGCCAGGGGTGTGTGGTCACCACCTGTCCCAACCCGGGTGATGGCATGGCCATGTCGCTGGCGCACGGACTGCGGCACGCACTCGCGCATACGCCCGACGCCAAGGGCTGCTTGATCGCGTTGGCCGACATGCCGTATCTGCGGCCGGCGACACTTCAGGCCTTGCTGGCGGCGCTCGAGGCCGGCGCCGATATCGCCGCCCCGGTGCATCACGGTCAACGCGGCAATCCGGTCGGTTTCAGCTGTCGGCACCTGCCCCGACTGCTGCAATTGCAGGGCGATCAGGGCGCGCGCAGCCTGCTCAAGGCATGTGCCGTGACCGAAGTGGAAGTCGATGATCCCGGCATCCTGCACGATATCGATACACCGGCCGATCTGACCTAGCCGATGGTCGGGTGTGTCCGCACGACAACGGTCAATCGCCGCACATCCGTTACACTATGCGTTTTTTATCAGCGCCCGGCCGCGCGTCGGCGATGGCGCTTCACTCGATGAACACGCATTTCCTGAACAAGCGCCTCGCGCGCATCCTCGGCATTGCCGGCCTGCTTCCCTTCGTCGTCCTGTCACTCGCGTGCTGGCTGGTGCATCCAGACTGGCTCGGCGTCTGCATTCGCGCGCAGATCGGCTATGGCATCGCGATCCTGTCCTTCCTCGGCGGCATCCATTGGGGCGCGGCACTCGCCAGTGAACATTTTACGGTCGAACAAACCAAGAAGGCCATGATCTGGGGCGTGGTGCCGGCCGCGTTGGCCTGGTTCGCGCGCTCGCTGGAAATGGGTTTCGGCTTCGCAGCGCTGATGTTCGGTTTTGTCGCCGCGTATCAGGTCGATAAGCGCTTGTATCGGTGGTATCGGATGCCGGACTGGTTTCTGACGCTGCGTTTTCAATTGACCTGCGTGGTCGTCGCGGCGCTGGCCATGACGTTTATCGCCGCTAACATGAGAGTGTGAGATGAGAGTGACTATCAGAGACTACACCAACGCGGATACCAAACATGCAGTGCAATACAGCATCGCCGCCAGGGATCCGGCCGCGCATCTGTACGAAGTCACGCTGACGGTCGCGGCACCGGACCCCGACGGCCAGATATTTTCCTTGCCGGCGTGGATCCCCGGCAGCTACATGATCCGTGAATTCGCGCGCAATATCGTGCAGATACAGGCCGAATCCGGTGGCCGCGCGGTCGCGTTGCGCAAGCTCGACAAGCACAGCTGGCAGGCCGCACCGTGCGACGGCGCGCTGATGCTGCATTATCTGGTTTATGCGTGGGACCTGTCGGTGCGCGCCGCCCATCTCGACCAGAGTCACGGATTTTTCAACGGCAGCAGTGTGTTCCTGCGCGTCCACGGCCAGGACGATGCGCCGCATGTGATCGATATCCAGCGTCCCGATGGCGCCGATTACCGCAACTGGCGCGTCGCCACAGCGCTGCCGGAGCTGAAGGCCAAGCGCTACGGTTTTGGCACCTACATCGCGGCCAATTACGACGAGCTGATCGATCATCCGGTCGAGACCGGCGCATTCGAGCTGGCCACCTTCAATGCGCATGGCGTACCGCACGACATCGTGGTCACCGGTCGGGTGCCGAACCTCGACATGGCGCGGCTGACGGCCGACCTGAAGCGGATCTGCGAGGCGCAGATCGCGTTCTTCGAACCGAAGACCAAACGCGCGCCGATGGATCGCTATCTGTTTCTCACCATGGCGGTCGGCGACGGTTACGGCGGCCTGGAGCATCGCGCATCGACCGCGCTGATCTGTTCGCGCGCCGATCTGCCGGCGAAGGCGTCCGCTGTGGCGGCTGCGGCCGAGATGAGCGACGGTTATCGCACTTTCCTCGGCCTGTGCAGCCACGAATATTTTCATACCTGGAACGTCAAGCGTATCAAGCCGGCCGCGTTTGCGCCGTATGCGTTGGACAGTGAAAGCCACACCTCGTTGTTATGGCTGTTTGAGGGCTTCACCAGTTACTACGACGACCTGATGCTGGTACGCAGCGGCCTGATCGACGAGCCAGCCTATTTCAAGCTGGTCGCGAAGACCGCCAATGCGGTGCTGCGCGGCAGTGGGCGCAACAAGCAGAGCGTGGCCGAATCGAGCTTTGACGCCTGGACCAAGTATTACCGGCAGGACGAAAATGCGCCGAACGCGATCGTCAGCTATTACGCCAAGGGCTCGCTGGTCGCATTGGCGCTGGATCTGACGATACGCGCAAAAACCGACGGCAAGAAATCGCTGGACGACGTGATGCGCGCGCTGTGGCAACGCTATGGCCGTGATTTTTATACACCCGGCAAGAAGCAGCGCGGCGTGACCGAGGCCGAGGCGGAAGCCGTGTTCGATGAAGTGTCCGGCCTCAAACTGAACTCCTTCTTCCAGCGCTATGTGCACGGCACCGGCGATCTGCCGCTGGCCAAGCTGCTGGCGCCGTTCGGCGTCACTTTGAGCGACAACCGGCCGCCAGCCAAGGCCAGCCTCGATGTGCGCACCGTGCGCGATGGTAATGACTGCAAGCTGGCCAATGTGTATGAAGGCGGCGCGGCGCATCGTGCCGGTTTGTCGGCCGGCGACCTGCTGGTCGCGCTCGATGGTCTGCGGGTCTCGATGGCCGGCGGATCCGGCAATCTGGAGTCGCTGCTGTCGCGCTACCGGGTCGGCGCTGCGGTCGAGGTGCATGCGTTTCGGCGCGACGAGCTGCTGCGTTTCAGCGCAAAACTGCAAGCGGATCAAGCACCGGCGCTCGGCTTCACGTTGGCCACGCCGGCGCCAGGCAAGAAAACCGGTGCCGCTGCGGTAAAGCTGCTGCCGCGGCCGAGCATGCAGCGTTAAACTCCGGCCGCCAGGTTTTTCGCTGCAGGCGGGGAGCCGGGTCGATGTTTCATCAACCTCGATTCCCGCCTGTGCGGCAATGCCTTGTTTGGGCCGCTCGCGTGTCAGGTTGATGCAACCCAACTGGCCGTTCAACGCGATCGTGCGGGCAAATCAAGTATCTCAGTGATCAAACAGACGGCGCAGTTCGGCGCCCGGACTCGGCGCCCGCATGAACGCTTCGCCGACCAGGAACGCGTGCACGTTCGCGTCGCGCATGCGCTTCACGTCATCGGCGGCGAGAATGCCCGATTCGGTCACCACCAGCTTGTCCGGCGCAATGCGCGGCAGCAAGTCGAGCGTGGTCTGTAGCGAAGTCTCAAAGGTACGCAGATTGCGGTTGTTGATCCCCAGCAGCGCAGTCTTCAATTTCAGCGCGGCGTCCAGTTCGATACCGTCATGCACCTCGACCAGCACGCCCATGCCCAGTTCATGCGCACAGGCTTCCATTTCAGCCATCAGGCCGTGATCGAGTGCGGCGACGATCAACAGAATCGCATCGGCACCCCAGGCCCGTGCCTGGTACACCTGGTACGGATCGATCATGAAGTCCTTGCGCAATGCAGGAATCGCGCAGGCGGCACGCGCCTGCTGCAGGTATTCCGGCGCGCCCTGGAAAAATTGCACGTCGGTGAGTACCGATAAACAGGCCGCACCATGCGTCGCATAATCGGCCGCGATGCTGGCCGGATTGAAATCTGCACGCAGCACGCCTTTCGATGGCGACGCCTTCTTCACCTCGGCGATCACCCCGGCCCGGCCGGCAGCGATCGTGCTGCGCAGGCTGGCCTCAAAGCCGCGAATCGCCGCACGCGCATCCTTGTCGCGTTCGACCTCGTCGCGCAGGCTGTTGAGTGAACGGTATTTTTTCGCGGCTGCGATTTCGTCGACTTTGACGTCGAGAATTTTATTCAGTATGTCCGACATGCTTTCTTCTTGGTGTAGTGCTGCGTGATTATTGGTGGAGCGTATGGCGCCTCTTCACGCCCTAAGCTTGACCACCGAGTTGGCGCGTGACTTGCACGAACTGGTCGAGCTTGGCGCGCGCCGCGCCGGACGCGATGGTTTCGCGCGCCTTCAGCAAGCCGTCGCCGATCGAGCCAACCTTGCCCGCGGCATACAGTGCGGCGCCGGCATTGAGCGCGACGATATCGAATACCGCTCCCGGCGTTCCCTGCAGGGCCTCGAAAATCTTTTCCTTCGATTCCGCCGCGTTTGCGACCTTCAGGTTGCGGCTGGCGACCATCTGCAGGCCGAAGTCTTCCGGATGGATTTCGTACTCGCGGATTTCGCCGTTGACCAGTTCACCGACCATGGTGGCCGCACCCAGCGACACTTCGTCCATGTTATCGCGGCCCCAGACTACCATCGCGCGCTGGGTCCCCAGCCGCTGCAATACCCGTACCTGGATCCCGACCAGATCGGGATGAAATACACCCATCAGGATATTGTCGGCACCGGCCGGGTTGGTCAGCGGCCCCAGGATATTGAAAATCGTGCGCACGCCCAGCTCCTTGCGCACCGGCGCCGCGTGCTTCATCGCGGCGTGATGATTCGGCGCGAACATGAAGCCGATGCCGGTTTGTGCGATCGATTGCGCGACCTGCTCGGGCTTCAGGTTGATGTCGGCACCGAGCGCCTCCAGCACGTCGGCGCTGCCGGACGACGAGGATACGCTGCGCCCGCCGTGCTTGGCGACCCGCGCGCCGGCTGCCGCCGCGACGAACATCGATGCGGTCGAGATATTGAAGGTATGGGCGCCGTCGCCGCCGGTGCCGACGATGTCGAGCAGGTTGTGGGTGTCGGCCATCGGTACCTTGGTCGAAAATTCGCGCATCACCTGCGCCGCCGCCGCGATCTCGCCGATGGTTTCTTTCTTGACCCGCAGGCCCATGATCAGCGCCGCCATCATCGGTGGCGACATTTCACCCTTCATGATCTGGCGGAACAGCGACAGCATTTCATCGTGAAAAATTTCGCGGTGTTCGATACAGCGCAGCAGCGCTTCCTGTGGGGTGATCGGCATGATGTTTCCTGATTGGGCTTGCTATGACTATTGCTTATTGGGGATAGCGCTGCGTGAGCTGGGCGACATGCGCGAAATTGGCTTCCGCTTCGCACACCAGCTGTGCCTGCTGACGGTCCATCCGGTTCTTTGCCGCTTCGCTGGCCGCAGCGCCGCAGCGCGCCTTGCGTTCGCGCACATAATGCGATTCGGTAGTGGCGTACTGGCGGAACGCATGCTTGTCTTTCGTGTTCGACTGAAATTTCGCAGTGATCGCACTGTCGATCAGGCGCAGTGCGCGCAACGAGCGCTGCTGCGCTGCGACGATGCAGCTGTCGTACCCGGACGCCGTCTTTTCCTGCTGACCGCAGTCCTGCAACACGCTGCTGTGGGCTACGCCCGCGGCCAGCGCCGCTGACAGCAAACTAAACGCGATCTTCGATGAAATTCTTGAGTAAGGCATGGCCGTGCTCCGACAGGATGGATTCAGGATGGAATTGCACGCCCTGGATATTGAATTGCTTGTGGCGCACGCCCATGATTTCGCCGTCGTCGGTCCAGGCGGTCACTTCCAGGCAATCGGGCAGCGATGCCCGTTCGATCGCCAGCGAGTGGTAGCGAATCACGGTGAACGGGCTCGGCAAATCCTTGAACACGCCAATCCCGGTGTGTGCGATCAGCGAGGTCTTGCCGTGCATCACATGTTTGGCGCGAATGACCTTGCCGCCGAACGCCGCGCCGATGCTCTGGTGACCGAGGCAGACCCCGAGGATCGGTATTTGGCCGGCAAAATGCTGCAGCAGCGGCACCGAGATGCCTGCTTCCAGCGGCGTCTTCGGCCCGGGCGAGATGCAGATGCGCGCCGGTTTCAGTTCCGCGATCTGTTCCAGCGTGATTTCGTCGTTGCGGAAGGTGCGCACCTCTTCGCCCAGCTCGCCGAAATACTGCACCAGGTTATAGGTGAATGAATCATAGTTGTCGATCATCAGCAGCATTTAAATTTCTCCGTCCAGACCATCCTGCACCTGTTCTGCCGCCCGCAGCACGGCGCGCGCCTTGGCCTCGGTCTCCTGCCATTCCATCTCGGGGATCGAGTCGGCGACGATGCCGGCCGCTGCTTGCACATACAGCATGCCGTCCTTGATCACGCCGGTGCGGATCGCAATCGCGACATCCATTTCGCCGCCAAACGACAAGTAGCCGCAGGCGCCGCCGTAGATGCCGCGCTTGACCGGTTCCAGTTCGTCGATGATTTCCATCGCGCGCACTTTCGGTGCGCCGGTCAGGGTGCCGGCCGGGAAAGTCGCCTTCAGCACGTCGAGATTCGACAGGCCCGCTTTCAGCCGGCCTTCGACATTCGAGACGATGTGCTGCACATGGGAATACTTTTCGATCACGAGCCGATCGGTGACTTTCACGCTGCCGGTTTCGGCGATGCGGCCAATGTCGTTGCGCGCCAGGTCGATCAGCATCACATGCTCGGCAATCTCCTTCGGATCGGCCAGCAATTCCTTCGACAATTGCTCGTCGCGTTCCGGTGTCGCACCGCGCGGGCGCGTGCCGGCAATCGGGCGCAGCGTGATCTTCTTGCTGCCGTCGGCGCTGCTTTCATTGCGCACCAGGATCTCGGGCGAGGCGCCGACGATCTGCAGGTCGCCGAAATTATAATAGTACATATATGGCGACGGATTCAGCGAACGTAATGCGCGGTACAGCGACAGCGGCGAATCGACGTAGGGCTTCTTGATGCGCTGGCCGATCTGGACCTGCATCACGTCGCCGGCCATCACGTATTCGTGGGCGCGTGCGACCGCCTTCAGGTAATCATCCTTGGCAAACTCGCGAACGACTTTGGTGCGGACCGAGGCCGACGTTACCGGCGTCTCGACGCCGCGGCGCAGCATCGCACGCAGGTCTTGCAGCCGCTGCCGTCCCTTGGAGAATGCTTCCGGCTGGGTCGGATCGGCATACACGATCAGATACAGTTTGCCGGACAGGTTGTCGATCACGGCCAGTTCTTCCGTGACCAGCAACTGGATGTCGGGCAGACCGAGATCATCCTTCGGCATCGAATGGGCCAGCTTGTGTTCGATATGGCGCACCGTGTCGTAGCCGAAATAACCGGCCAGGCCGCCGCAGAAGCGCGGCATGCCGGGGCGCACGGCGACGTGATAACGCGCCTGGAACTCGGCGATGAATTCGAGCGGATTGCCCTGGTGCTGCTCAATCACCTCACCACTGCGCAATACTTCAGAGCGCGTACCGACGCTGCGCAATAAGGTGTTGGCCGGCAGGCCGATAAAGGAGTAGCGGCCAAATCGCTCGCCGCCAACCACCGATTCGAGCAGGAAGGTGTTCTTGCCCGCGTTCTGGGTTTGCGCCAGCTTCAGGTACAGCGAGAGCGGGGTTTCGAGATCGGCGAGGGCTTCGGCGATCAACGGGATGCGGTTATAGCCCTGCGCGGCCAGCGATTTGAATTCGAGTTCAGTCATGTTTCTCTCCAGGCCGTCATTGTAGAACGAGCGGTGTGGGTTTAAAAAAACGTTGCCGATTGCACAGGAGCAGCCGGCAGCAAATCACGGGTTACTTAGCCCAGCTTTGCCAGCGTCGCCATAGCCAGGCCTCAATCGAGCCCGGTTGTACGAGGTTGCGTTTATTATCGAGAAACATTATCTGTGTAGAGGAAGCTGCTTGTAGTTGTATTTAAGACGCGCAATTATCTATGGAGATCAGTGCGGCTGCATCGAGCAGCGTGTCGACTATACCATCGGAATCGACCTCTTGTATAGATTGCCCGTGGTTGTAGCCATACGGTACGTTCAGCACCTTGCAGCCGGCTGCACGCGCCGCCTGCGCATCGTTCGATGAGTCGCCGATCGCCACCACCTGTCGCGGCTGCAGCGCAAAATCGCGGCATACCTGCAGCAGTGGCAGCGGGTGCGGCTTTTTGTTCGGCAGGCAATCTCCACCATAAACCAGCTCGAAATAGTGGCGCAATCCGGCCTTTTCCAGCAGCGGCCGCGCGAACGCGATTGGCTTGTTGGTCACGCAAGCCAGCCGCAGCCCTTTGTTTTGCATGGCGCGCAGTCCCTCATGGACACCGGGATAGATGCTGCTGTGATCGCCATTGATCGCGTGGTAATGACGTTGGTAGGAGGCCAGCGCGGCGTCGAAATGCTGTTCCACCTGCGGCGCGTCGAAATCGACGGCCAGCACGCGCCGGATCAGGTTTTCCGAACCCTTGCCGACGAACAGCGTGATGCAGTCCAGCGCCAGCGGCGCGAGCGAGAGTTCGTCCCGCATGCGATTGATCGCGACCAGGAAATCGGGTGCGGTGTCGAGCATGGTGCCGTCCAGATCGATGATGGCGGCGCGGATGCCGCTCAGCATTCCAGCAATCGGCCTGCGTTCCGGTGCGCTCATGGTGGGTGCGCTCATGGTGCGTTCACGCGCGCGCCGACGCCAGTTCGCGCCGCATCGCATCGATCACCACCTTGTAATCGGGTTGGCCGAAAATCGCCGATCCCGCGACAAAGGTATCGGCACCCGCCTTGGCTGCCGCGGCGATGTTCTCGATCTTGATGCCGCCATCGACTTCCAGCAGGATCTCGCGGCCGGACGCGTCGATGAGCTGACGCACGGCGGCGATCTTGTCGAGCGCTTGCGGGATGAAGGATTGTCCGCCGAAGCCGGGGTTGACCGACATGATCAGGATCATGTCGAGCTTGTCCATGACGTGCTCCAGAAAATGCAATGGTGTACCGGGATTGAATACCAGCCCGGCCTTGCAGCCGTTATCGCGAATCAATTGCAGCGTACGGTCGATATGTTCCGATGCTTCCGGATGGAAGGTGATGATATCGGCGCCGGCCTTGGCGAAGTCGGGAATGATCCGATCGACCGGCTTGACCATCAGATGCACGTCGATCGGCACTTGCACATGCGGACGAATGGCCTGGCACACCAGCGGGCCGATGGTCAGGTTGGGAACGTAATGGTTATCCATGACGTCGAAATGGATGATGTCGGCGCCGGCGGTGACGACATTGCGCACTTCTTCCCCCAGGCGAGCGAAGTCGGCGGACAGGATGCTGGGCGCGATACGAAAAGTGGTCATGAAAATTGCTCGAGAGAAATGGCGACTAAGAACCAGCGTTTAAGAATTGCAGGGAAAAATGCAGAAAGTGCGCTATTTTAACCCCTGATCCATGTCCGCCCTTGTGTCGCGAACTGATTTTGTGTGCAATGATTCGATACAATCGCAATATCGAATCACCCGTTTTTACAGAATTTCAGAGCACTATCGACGCGCTGTCAGGTCCGACATCGGCAACATTGTTAGCGTCTGGCGGACGGGAGCGAGCGCGGATTCCATATAAGGGCTATTCATGGCAACTTACGAACTTACCGTCTCTGTCAGAACCCAGTATCTGCCGGAACAATCCGCACCGGACCGCGACAATTACGTGTTCACGTACTCGGTCACTATCAAGAATAGCGGGGATATCGCAGTGCAGGTGATCTCGCGTCATTGGGTCATCACCGACGCCACCAATCACACTGAAGAGGTGCGCGGACTCGGCGTGGTCGGTCATCAGCCGTTGCTGCAGCCGGGCGAGCAGTTCGAGTACACCAGCGGCACCGCGTTGCCGACGCCGCAAGGGTCGATGTATGGCGATTATTTCTGTGTCGCCGAAGACGGCGAGCGGTTCGAGGCGAAAATCCCGGAATTCGTGCTGTCGCTGCCGCGCACGCTACACTGATTGCTGCCGGCGCACTCGACCTTGCTAATGGTGCGGCTCCTGCCGCTGCTCATCATCGGGCTGCGGCGTTTCCGCATCATTCAGTGACGGCGGATGGTACGGCTTCGGACTGGCAAACATGGTCCACCAGACGATAAAAATCAGCACCAAGCCAGCGCCGCCGGCTTCCAGCATCAACAACCACATATCACGTATCCTCAATGTCAATTACCCGCACTAGTTTACTCGTATCCTGCGTATGCGTCGCCATGGCGTTGACCGGCTGCAGCACGCAACCCACTGTCCCCGGCACGATAAAGCCACCGGTGGTGCTGCCGCCCATTGCGAAGCCGGCTGAAATACTGCGCCTGACCAGCTATGCGGCCTTGCCTGGTTGGGACAAGGATGAGCTGCGCGATGCGTGGCCGGCGTTTCTGGCATCGTGCGAGGTGATGATCAAGAAGGCCGATTGGCGCGAACCCTGCACCATAGCGCGCGACGTCGATGCCAGCGATGGCAAGGCGGTGCGGACCTTTTTCGAGTCATTCTTCGCCCCCTACCAGGTATTCAATCCGGACGGCTCGGAAACCGGCCTCGCGACCGGCTACTACGAGCCGCTGCTACACGGCGCCCGCAAGCGCGGCGGCCGCTATCAGGTCGCTCTGCATCGGGTGCCGGACGATCTGCTGACAGTTGATCTGGCCAGCGTCTATCCAGAGTTGAAGAGCATGCGTCTGCGCGGTCGGCAGGTCGGCAACAAGATCGTCCCTTACCCGTCGCGTGAGCAAATGAGCCAGTCCAATCTATTGGCCGGCGAGGAATTGCTGTGGGTCGACGATGCGATCGACGCATTCTTCCTGCAAGTGCAGGGCTCGGGCCGGGTCCAGCTGGCCGACAGCAAGGAAACCGTGCGCGTGGCCTATGCCGACCAGAATGGGTATCCGTATAAATCGATCGGCCGCTACCTGGTCGACAAGGGCGAATTGAAGCTGGACCAGGCGTCAGCGCAAGGCATCAAGGCCTGGCTGGCCGCCAACCCGACGCGACAGCAGGAGTTATTGAACGCCAATCCGAGCTATGTGTTTTTCAAGGAAGAAAAACTGGCGGACCCGAAAAAGGGCCCGAAAGGCGCACTCGGCGTCGCATTGACTGCGCAGCGCTCGATTGCGGTCGACCCGCAATATGTGCCGCTCGGCGTGCCGGTATTTTTATCGAGCACGCTGCCCGCCAGTGAATTGCCGTTGCAGCGGCTGGTCATGGCGCAAGATACCGGCGGCGCGATCAAAAATGCGGTGCGCGCCGATGTTTTTTGGGGCTTTGGTGCGGAAGCCGGCGAGAAGGCCGGCCGAATGAAGCAACGCGCAATGATGTGGGTGCTGCTGCCGAAAAGCGGCACCTGAGGTATGGCGCAGGGCGCGGGTGTCGGTTAGCGGAACACCAGGACCGGTATCGTGGTGTGCGCCAACACCTTTTGCGTCTCGCTGCCGACGAAAAAGCGGTTAAGGCCCTTGCGTCCGTGTGACGACATGAAAATCACGTCACAGCCGAACTTGTTAGCGGTGGCGATGATTTCTTCGTAGGGACTAAATGACTGCGCGACCACGGTTTCACACGGGATTTGCACCTGCCTGGCCGCATCCGCGACTTTCTGCACCCGCTGCTCCGCCACTTCGCGCATCTTTTCTTCGTAGATACCGGAATCAGCGGCGATCGAGCTTTCGGTCAGCGGTGAAAACGGATAAGGCTCGGCGACCGACAGCGCCACCAGCTTGCTACCGCTCATCGCCTGTGCAAACTCGATGGCCGCATTGACTGCGATATCGGATAACGGGGAGCCATCGGTCGGTACCAGGATATTCTTGAACATGATTTGCTCCACTGGAAGTGCAGCGCATGCCTGCGAAACGTCAGTCTACTGCTTTTTGATGTGCCTGGTTTTTGCGCTCGCGCAACATATATCGATGGCCAAAGTGGATGCCCGGCCAAGCAAATCCGAAAATTAAGCGCGGATGGTGCGCAACGGAGAAAGCCAAAACATGGCCATGGTCAGCATCACGCCGCCCGCCGCGACGGTCGCCAGACCATTGCGCAGGCCGAAGTGTTCCGCGATCCAGCCAGCCGACAAGGCGCCGATTGGCGCCCCGGCGACGGTCAGAAAGCGCATGGTCGACACCATGCGCCCGAGATAGGCATCCGGCGTCAACTTCAGGCGCAGTGCCAGATAAGGCATGAAATACAGCATCGTGCTGCAATCAAACAGGAAGATCACGACACCGTAGGCGATCGCGCTCAGCAGGGACGATCCAAGCAGCGTCGCCGGAATCAGCGGCAGCATCAGCCACGCGAACGCGGTGCCGCCGATGGCGATCAGGATCGCGCTGCCGGTGCCGAATTTTTTCGACAGTGGCTTCAACAGCATGGAACTGGCCAGTACGCCGAAGCCGCCCAGCATCTGCGCCATGCCCAGCACGCCTGGCGACATCGCCAGCTCGCGCGTCGCAAACAGGATCTGCAGCGCCTGATAACCATTAAACAGCACGTGCCACAGCGCGGTGCCCCAGGCCAGCGGCCACAATATCGGGTGGGTTTTAATCATCACAATGCCGCCGACCATGTCGCGCAGCGGATGCGTATCGGACGGTGCCGGACGCGGATCGTGATTGCGCAGATAGCCCAGATTCCACCACGACAGCAGAAATCCGGCGGCATTGATCAAGATGGCAAACGGCGCAGTCAGCCATTGCACCAGCAGGCCCGCGATGCCGGGCCCAATCAGGCGCGACACCGAGTCAGTGGCGGCGAACTTGCTCTGCGCGTCCATCAGATGTTCGCGTCCGACCAGGTGGGTCAGGAATACCTGGGCCGCACTGCCGCCCAGCACGAAGCCGATGCCGAGCAGGAAGCCGACCGCATACAGCAGCGGCATCGACAGCAAGCCGAGCCAGTAGGCTAGCGGAATGATCGCCAGCACGAAGGCGAACAGGAACTCGGTCCACAGCACGACCGGGAACTTGCTACGGCGATCGAGCCAGACTCCCGATGGCAACGCAAACAGTGCAAACGGTGCCATTTGCAACGCGATCAGCATGCCCATCTGGCTCGGCGTCGCGTGCAGCAGCAGCACTGCGGTGAGCGGGATCGCGAGATTGCTGATTTGTTCGCCGAAACCGGCAATCGCACAAGTCAACCAGAAACGGCGGAAATCGTAATTGCGCAACATCGGATCGGCCGACAATTTGCGCGACAGGTAAAGGCGGAAGGTGCTGGCGATGATGGCGCTCGATAGGTAATCAAGGTGAAGACAAAGGGGCCAGAGTGTCGGTTCTTTGCCGCATTAGGCATACTCTTTTGGAGTATGCCTAAATTATCTAATAATTTCGTGCGGATACTGAATGTGTTTAATGGAGTATATGTGGCAAGGGTGCGGCGGGCGCCGTTGCGATGCCGCGGTTGCTCCATGCTTTGCGAGCGTTGATTGTAATTAAAAACAGGCTCCTGGTCAGTCAATTTCGGTGCGAATGGACGCCAAATGCCGGCTAGCGGATACAATTATTCTTTTGCTCACCATCAGTTGCCAGGAGGCCGCATGCAATATGAAAACATCCTCGTCGAAACCAACGGCAAAGTAGGGCTGATCCGCCTGAACCGGCCCAAGGCCCTGAATGCGTTGAACGATCAGTTGATGGATGAGCTCGGCGACGCGATGCTCAAATTCGATGCCGACGAAAACATCGGCTGCATAGTCATCACCGGCAGCGAAAAAGCGTTCGCTGCCGGCGCCGATATCGGCGCGATGGCCAATTACACCTATATGGACGCGTTCAAGGGCGACTACATCACGCGCAACTGGGAGCAGATCCGCCACGTTCGCAAGCCGGTGATCGCCGCGGTCGCAGGCTATGCGCTGGGCGGCGGCTGCGAGTTGGCCATGATGTGCGACTTCATCATCGCGGCCGACAGCGCCAAGTTTGGACAGCCGGAGATCAAGCTCGGTACCATGCCCGGCGCCGGCGGTACGCAACGCCTGCCGCGCGCGGTATCGAAATCGAAGGCGATGGACATGTGCCTGACCGCACGCATGATGGACGCGGCGGAAGCGGAGCGCGCCGGCTTGGTGTCGCGCATTGTGCCGGCCGACAAATTGCTGGACGAAGCGCTGGCCGCTGCGGCCACCATCGCCGCGATGTCGCTGCCGGTGGTAATGATGGTCAAGGAATCGATCAATCGCGCCTATGAAAGCACGCTGGCGGAAGGCGTGCAGTACGAGCGCCGCATGTTCCACAGCACCTTCGCGACCGAGGACCAGAAAGAGGGAATGAAAGCTTTCGTCGATAAACGCTTGCCAATCTTCCGCAACCTTTGATATAGTTCGGCTCCCGTTGAGCAGGGGCGGAAACAGCGCCCGGTGCAAGCGGCCGGCGCAGCGATGCGCGGCCTGGAAAAGCAAGACGGAAGCAGGGTGGCACGGCAGAAAAATAAAGCAGTGCAGCAAGAAA
>NZ_JBHRTP010000081.1:0-22230 GCF_042646465.1 Pseudundibacterium arcticum | reverse complement strand
CCGCCGACGCGCCGAAATGATCCACCGCGATTACATCGCCACGGTCGCCAACATAGCGATGCCAGCCTTGTGCCACGCCCGCTTCGACCGCGAGCCTTGCGCCAATTGCCGGCGGCAACACCATGCCGCGGTATTCCTGCGACTGGCCATCGAACATCTCCCAGCTCGGCATCGAGACAATGCGCGCCTGGATGTTCTGCGTCAGCAGTTGTTGCTGCGCTGCGACGATCAGTGCGACTTCCGAGCCACTGGCGATCAGGATCAGTTCAGGTTTACTGTTCGGAGCATCGGCCAGGATGTATGCACCGCGCTGCAATCCGTCGGCGGCAGCAAATTGTGTACGGTCGAGAGTGCGGACATTCTGCCGCGTCAACACCAGTGCCACCGGTCGGTCGCATGTTTCCACCGCAACGCGCCAGGCGCTAGCGGTTTCGTTGGCATCGGCGGGGCGAACCACGACCAGGCGTGGCACCGCGCGCAAGCTGGCAAGCTGCTCCACCGGTTGATGCGTGGAGCCGTCCTCGCCCAGTGCAATGCTGTCGTGGGTAAAAGCGTAGACCACATGCAGGCCCATCAGCGCGGCAAGGCGGATCCGACGGACGCATGTAATCGGAGAAAACCAGGAATGTCGCGCCGAACGGCACGGCTCCGCCATGCGCGGCCATGCCGTTCATGATTACGCCCATGGCATGAATGCTTTGCCCAAAATACTCGAGCATTCGGCGCCAGCCGAGATAGTTTTCCAGATACCGCGCAACGCCGTGAAAGCGTTTCATCCATCCAGATCCTGGCGTGCCGGTTATGGGGGCGCACTGCGTTCTATCAAGCGAGCGGCGCATTCGGCTTCCGCGATCAGCTTCAAGACGTGAGGTCGCTTGTCCACGCCGCGCCGGCGCTGGTGCGCGAGCATCTGCTGCGCTGTGCGTCGCGCCAGTTTCCCGAAGGCGACGTCCAGCACTGGTGGCATCCGCCGGCGGGACGGGGAGTGCGCACCCATTGTTCGGATGATTACCTGTGGCTGCCGCTGGCGCGGGCGATGCGCAGCGCGCGCGCCAAGCAATGGACGCTGTCGACAGGGAACTCGTGCGCCGCGAGGGGGCATTGATCCAATTGCTCGATCCGCCGTTCGGCCAGTTCGAACCCAATCCCGGTTACATCAAAGGGTATCTGCGCGGCGTGCGCGAGAATGGCGGCCAATACACCCACGCGGCGGTCTGGGCCGCGATGGCGTTTGCTGCCTTGGGCAACGCCGAGCGAGCCTGGCAACTGTGCAAGATGATCAATCCGATCAATCGTGCCGCGTCGGTGGATGCGATTGCGGTTTATAAGACGGAGCCTTACGTGCTGGCGTCGGATGTCTATGCACTTGCGCCGCACGTCGGACGCGGCGGTTGGACGTGGTACACCGGCTCGGCCGGCTGGATGTACCAATTCATCGTCGAATCACTCCTGGGCCTGAGACTCGAAGCAGAGCAATTGCATTTTGCGCCGTGCGTGCCTGCCGACTGGAAGTCATTCGAAGTGATCTACCGCTATCGGAAAACGGATTACCACATTACCGTGCTGCCGCACACCACGGACGGCAACGCGAGATTGACAATCGATGGTATCGAGCGGCCCGGCCCGGCCATTCCGCTGGTCGATGACCGCCACGCACATTCGGTCGAGGTCTGGATCTAAAGCGGGTACCGTTGCATGGTCCATTAAGCAACGAGGTTCAAGATGCAGCTCGGCATGATCCATGAAGGTGGTGCGTCTGTGGCAGCATTTCGCCTTGACAATCGCCGTTTCCGTCTTATAATACCATCCATACAGATGTCAATTGGATGTCTGATGGATGGTAAAGGCCAATATGAGTGTGCATGAAATTCGTCCGAAAGTAAGCGAAACCGAGAAAATCACGATCAATCTGGGACTCGTCGATCTCGGACAAATCGACCTGCTCGTGCAGGAAGGTTTTTACTCCAACCGAACCGATCTGATTCGCACAGCGATCCGAAACCAGCTGACCACGCATTCCGAAGTGGTCCGCCAGACAATCGCCCGCAAGAGCCTGGTGCTCGGACTGCAGCATTATTCGCGCGCCGATCTGGAAGCGGTGCAGAGGGCGGGGCAGAAACTGCAGATCCAGGTTTTGGGCCTGGCCAGCATCGGCGCCGACGTGTCACCGGAACTGGCTCTCGCGACGATCGAATCGCTGGTTGTTCTTGGCGCCTTGCATGCCAGTCCCGCCGTCAAAAGCGCCCTCGCAGGGCGCATCCGCTAACTGCGAAAAAGGAATACCCAATGAAGATGAATGAAAAAATGTTCGCGGTAATGCGCGAAGCGGCTTCCCTGCTGCAAAAAAACGGCGTCGGCGCCGCGACCGAAAAAATTCAGCAGACGCTGCGGGAGCTGATGCCGGCAGGCGCGCGGGCCGGCAACGCTTCCGCGCCGCGCGCTATGCGCGACATCAATCCGGCGCCGGACGCGAAAGGCGACAATACAGGCGCGGCCAGCGGGTTTGTGCCGGACTTGCTGGCCAGGCTCGGCATTCACGCGCCGATGGATGGAGCGCGCTTCGAGATGCCGGCCTTCGCGCCGCAATTCGATGTGCAAGAGGATGGCAGTGCGCTCGCTCCGGGAACATTTCTGGCCGGCTCCTTCACCAATCATGCCGGCACCCGCGCTTACAAGCTATACGTCCCGACCGCCTATCACGGTCAGTCGCTGCCGCTGGTGGTCATGCTGCACGGCTGCACGCAGAATCCGGATGACTTCGCCGCCGGCACCCGGTTGAATGCGATCGCCGAGGAAAAGCCCTGCCTGGTCCTGTATCCGGCGCAGGCACAGTCGGCCAACGGATCGAAGTGCTGGAACTGGTTCAACGCTGTCGATCAGCAGCGCGGCCAAGGCGAGCCATCCATCATCGCAGGGATGACACAGGAGATCATCAAGACGCATCACGTGGATGCGACGCAGATCTACATCGCCGGCCTGTCGGCAGGCGGTGCGATGGCTGTTATCATGGGCACCAGCTATCCCGAGCTTTACGCCGCGGTCGGCATCCACTCCGGCTTGCCATATGCAGCGGCGAATGACTTGCCGTCGGCCTTGGCAGCTATGAAAGGCGCCGGCGCACCGGCCGCAAACGCGCGCCTGAAAGCGATACCGATCATCGTGTTCCACGGCGACCGCGACAAGATTGTCCATCCGCGCAACGGTGATCACATCATGACGCAATCCATGCCGCAGCATGCTGCGGCGCAGATAAAGAAAGGGCAAGCCGGGGCCGGCCACCCTTATACGCAAACGGTGCACGAAGATGCCGACGGCAAGGTGGTGGCCGAGCAGTGGCTGGTGCATGGTGCGGGTCACGCCTGGTTCGGCGGTAGCAGCCGCGGCAGTTATACCGATGGCAAGGGACCTGACGCTTCTCAAGAAATGATGCGCTTTTTTTCGACGCAGTCGAAGTCGGCGAGTTGAATGTGATATCGGGCTGCCACGAGCCGGCGGCCCGATTGCCGTTTTTGCGTGATTGGGAAGGATGGATGGTCTCAGCATAAATGTTTCCACAAAGGAATCGTTTGTGTGGCATTTCATGCAGCCGCAGCTAATTGCGCGCCGAAGTGTCTTGTGCTCTGAATTTTTCCTTCTTATACTTCCGCCCTCGTCTCAACCGTGTCCCCCACGGTTGTTCTGATTCCATCTGATTCTATGAACTCCCCAATATAGGGGTGACGTGCATGAAGGAGACAAAATGCTAACAACGACTTACGCTCTGCTCAGTCTTTCAGCGGAGCAAAAGAGGGTGCACAACCTCTTATCAACCGCCCGACAATTATTTCAGGATAGCTGCGCGGACAAGCGGCGCCTTGACCGGGTGATTCTTGAATCGGTCGTCAGCCAGCTTGCCCAACTGGATGTATCTTGTCATCGACGTAAAGTCGAGGTTTACGTGATTCCCGCGATCCAGAAAGCAACAAAAGAAGCCGATTCTTTGCTGGCCGAGCTGGAATCGTTAAGTGCCATCGGGCTGCGTATTCTCGGATCAGTCAGGGAATGGGTCCAGCAAGGGTTCAATCAAGGCGTGATTGAAGTAAAAGCATTGTATTCGTCCATCGAACTCTATTGCAATAACGTGCTTCAGCGATTAACCAAAGAAGAAGAGGAGTTGTGGCCACTAGCGAAACGGGTCATATCAAACGAAGAGTGGTTTGTAATTGGGGCTAAATTTCTGTCCCTCGACGCAGAAAGTAAAGCGCGCAGGTAATCCGCAGGTACAGTGCGGCCAAAAATGGGTGTCGCATTAATTAAAAGACTCAAAAATTGACTAAAATAGATAGTGTCAATGGACGCTAACTATCCCACATATCGTATGTCGTAAAGGTCAAAAAAATTTGATGCGACAGACACTGACATGAACTGAACTGACCCTAAACCAGGAGAGGTGACATGACCCAGACAACATGGAAGCCGCATGCACAACATGGCGAGTTAAGCAGCAAGGACCGGGACCATTTACCTGAGAGCGCATTTGCATTTCCGAAGCAGCGCAAACAGCCTATGACCGATGCCTCACATGTCAAGAACGCGCTGGCGCGGTTCGATCAGGTAGATGACCTATCTGACGCAGAACGAGATGTCGCGTTCGAAAATATTAAGACAGCAGCAAAGCACTTCGGGGTCGAAATTGCGGAAACGAACTGGAAGGATCTTGGTAAAAAGCCTCATACTAAAAATCCGGCGCACAAATAGGCTTCATTGGATTGTAATCGGATGATCCGCCCGGTCTTGGTCGGTCGTGAGCCTGTCGCAATCGCTGTCTAAGAACTACAAGCGGTGCTGGCAACGATCGATAGTTCTGTCGCAATCGCTGTCTAAGAACTACAAGCGGTGCTGGCAACGATCGATAGTTCTGTCGCATTAAGTGTAGTCATCAAGGCATTCGGGTAGACTGCGGTCTTTGAAAAGCGGATGAACCCAAATGCTGGCTCTGGCATTGCATTTCATGCATCCAGCCATTTCCGTGGCCTCGGGCGACGCTTTCCTTTAAGGTCTTACATGAATCGTTTAGAACTCGCTGAAAAGATTGCAACCAAACATGAGCTGTCGAAAGCTGAGGCCGCGCGCATCATTGCGACTATCACTGAGACCATTGTTGCGACCGTCAAGAAAGGCGATACGGTTGCTATCGTTGGCTTCGGAACTTTCAGGCAGGTTAGCCGCGCCGCGCGTGCAGGATTCAACCCAAGTAAGGGCACGAAAATCAAGATTCCGGCCCGAAAAGTCCCGAAGTTCGTGCCAGGCGCAGGCTTCAGGGATGCTGTCGACGCGAAGGCAGCGAAGCGCAGAGCGGTGAAGTGACGTGCGAGCGTGAGAGGGCGCAACGGAGTGGACTATCAAGAAAAACGATGGGCATCGCGCTTAGGCGACCTGCACCTTGAATTAGTACGGCAAGAATGTAGATTCTGCCCTTAGGGACGCGATCCGAAAAGTGCTGTCACTTTCCACGGCCACCGGCGTACCGAAGCCGATTCCCCTGTCCGTTGACAAGACTCCCGAAATGAGATTGCTTATATTGCCGCATCAAACACGGCATCGACGCTCGACGTCACGCCCATTGCCAATGCACGCCAGAATGTCACGCGCCTCATGCCAGAAAGGGTTTTGCTCCGCCCGTGTTTGCGGCCAGGCCGCCTAAAAAGGCGAGTGATACTATTGGCGCAGTCGCCACTGAAGGAATAAGTCGCGTTCAGGAGCACGTGCGGCGACGGCGGCGCAAAAATCTGCAAGGGAAGAATGCCGTCGGGAAACAGGGCGGGCGGTGACGGTGAGGAGTGATGCCATGGTCGTGTTTTATTGCCACCCGTATTAGTCGGGTTTTATTACCACCTGTATTGAACCCTGTCGGCTATGCCAGGGCCGGCACTTCCATGGATGCATAATGCCCCTTCATCCAGACAAGTCCTCCCGAACGATCCTCTACCTTGCGCTCGCCGGCAACTTACTGGTAGCACTTACCAAGTTCGTTGCGGCAGCCTGGACCGGCAGTTCTGCCATGCTCAGTGAAGGCATTCATTCTGCTGTCGATAGCGGAAACGAACTACTGCTTCTGTATGGTATGCATCGCGGAGCGACCCGTCCTGATCGCGATCATCCCCTCGGATATGGCAGGGAAATTTATTTCTGGAGCTTCGTGGTCGCGCTCCTGATCTTTATGCTAGGGGGCGGGAGTATCCATCTACCAAGGCGTTACACATATCTTGGATCCTGAGCCGATTCAAAACGTTCGCGTCGGTTATATCGTGCTCGGCCTCTCGGCGCTATTCGAAGGCACTTCATGGTGGTTCACAATACGCAAGTTCAAAGGCGAAAAGCGTTATTCCGACCTCTTCAAGGCGATCCGGCACAGCAAGGACCCGCCTTCGTTCATCGTGCTGTTGGAGGATAGCGCGGCCCTGATCGGACTTTTGATCGCGTTCGTCGGCATCTATTTCTCGGTAAACTTGAATCTTCCTGTGCTCGACGGGACCGCCTCGATTCTGATCGGCCTGGTGCTCGCGATGACTGCATTGGTGTTAGCGCGAGAAACCAAAGGTCTGCTCATTGGCGAACGCGCGCACCAGAGCACGCTTGACTCGATCTTAAAAATCGCGGAAGAAATTGAAGGCGTGGTACACGCGAATGAGGCCCTCACGGTGCATCTGGCGCCACACCAAATTCTGGTGGCGCTCAGTGTGGAATTTGCAGATGAACTCCGGTCGCCCGACATCGAGGCCCGCGTTGTCGAGTTGGAGCGACGTGTCCGCGCCAGCCATCCGGCGGTCATTGTCTTATTCATCAAACCACAGACGTCGTGCCGGTTCAAGGAAGCGAAACAGCATGACGGCAGATAATTAGTATCTGCGACTCTCCTGACCTATCCTGATTTCCCTGAGCGTATTTCCCCCCCCATCGTGGTCAAGATCCCCTGGGCTGCCTCGATGCTAATTGCCCGACTTTGCTTTGCCGCCGCGCGATGCGTTCTCATTCTTCGCTCAGAACTGCACGACGACCTTCGAGTGTGCCTGAAAGCCAGTGCTGGTGCGGGTTTGAAGGGTAAAAACCCTTGCTAAATTTGCAGCAATATGAAATATTTCTATTCATTTCCTTGCAAATTTCGACGAGGTTTTTGTGGGTCCAAAGCCTGAAATTCCGAAGTCCAGACAACGGTTTGGCTATCCGTTGATGGAGCATCTGAATCAGCGTCACCCATTGCTCAAACTGGCCATGCTGATCGACTGGAATGCGATTGATCAGGCGGCATCCGATGCGTTCCGATCCAAGCGCGGGCGCCCCGCAACGCGTCCGCGCCTTATCGCCGGCCTGCTTTACCTGAAGCATGCCTACGATTTGTCCGATGAAGAGGTGGTGTGGGGTTGGGTCGAGAACCCATACTGGCAAGTGTTTACGGGCGAGACGTATCTGCAGAAGGAACCGCCGATCGACCCGTCGAGCCTGACACGCTGGCGCAAGCGCCTTGGCAAAGCCTGGATGGAAGAACTGCTGGCCCAGACCATCAAGGCGGCCAAGCGGGCTGCGGTGATCAAGGACGCGAGCGCGAAGAAAGTCATCGTGGACACCACCGTGATGGAAAAGGCGATCGCGCATCCGACCGATTCGAGGTTGTTGGAACGCTCGCGCGAACATCTGGTCAAGGCGGCCCAGGAATGCGGCCTGACACTGCGGCAAAACTACAACCGCGAGGCGCCGCGGCTGGCGATGCAGATCGGGCGCTATGCACAAGCGCGCCAGCTCAAGCGGATGAAGAGTGTGCTGCGCACCTTGCGCACGCGCGTGGGCCGAGTGCATCGGGACGTTGAGCGGCAGATCGACAAGGTGCCTGAACATGCGCGCGCCAAACTGAAAGAGCTGCTCAGTCGCACAAAGCGAATTCTGGCGCAGAAACCGAAGGACAAGAACAAACTGTATGCGCTGCATGCACCGGAGGTCGAGTGCATCAGCAAGGGCAAGGCCAGAACGCCATACGAATTCGGCGTGAAGGTGTCGATCGTGACGACGCTCAAAGAAGGCCTGGTCGTTGGCGCGCGCTCGATGCCTGGCAATCCTTACGACGGGCACACGCTGTACGAGGCGCTGGAACAAGCGGAGATTCTCTCTGATGTCAAACCTGAAATGGCCTTCGTTGACAAAGGCTACCGTGGCGTCGAAATTGACGGCGTGCAGGTCTGGAAATCCGGGCAGAAACGTGGCGTCACGCGCGGACTGAAGACGATGATCAAGCGGCGAAGCGCGATCGAACCGACGATTGGGCACATGAAGGCCGATGGCAAACTGGGCAGGAACTGGCTCAAGGGCGCGCTCGGCGATGCAATGCACGCCGTGCTATGCGGTGCCGGCCACAACCTGCGCCTCATTATGAGAAAGCTCCGGCTTTTTTACGTCGAAATTCTGCGGCTGCTGATATCTCGTTCGAGATGCTCGCCATCAGCAGCGGTCATCGTGCTCTCCTGAACAATTTCTGACACCCGGCACTAGCGCGCACCTTTGGCGCCGCGCCATCGGAAGCTGTCGCGCGTTTCTGAAAAACTTTTTGGCGACAATCAGGTAAAACTGAATTGCCTCGTAGGTGACTTTGCTATCGTCAATGGCATCATGCAGACCCGCACTTTCGTGCTGGATACCGAGGATGCAATCATCAATATCGGGGGTCATATTGATCTGACCAAAGAATTGCTGGCGCTAAATATCATACCGAAGAGCAAGGGTCTGCGCATAATTTCCTTCAGATCGCCGTTGTATGTTGCTGGCAGTTTTAAAAATCCTGATGTAGGGGTGGAGAAGGGTGCGCTGGCGTTGAAGGCTGGTGGCGCGATTGCGCTCGGTGCCCTGGCACCTGTAGCAGCATTGGTGCCCTTGGTGAATGTCGGCAGCCCTGACCAGCATACGGATTGCGCCCGCTTGCTGGCCGAGGCCAAACAGAAGCCCAAAGCGCCTATACCAGGTAAAACCGCGCGCAGAATGGCAAGACCGCAACTGGGGGCGCAGTGACAGGCAGTGAAATACCCAACCGAAGCGGCGCATTTCCTTGATTTTAACGATACGCAATTTTCGGAGCAAGTTGGCGCTTAAATCTGAAGCAAAGAGTCGTAAAGTCGTTTTTCGCTTGCGCGCCATCAGTTTGCCGGCATGAGCGAATTCACCCGATCGAAGGCGAGGTCGCCCGTTCAAGGCGTACCCCCGCGTATCATCGGGCATGCAGGAGCGTTTGCGGGTCGGCCGCCCCAGCGACGATGCCAACCGGCGGCCGCAGAACATCGAATACACGTGATTTTTTGAGAGAACGCGAAAACTTGCATTGACGAGCACCGGCGGCAAATCTGGGGTAGTTCACCGCTCATCGTTCCGCGATAGATGGCGCTCGTGCCCTACCGAAAATAGGCTGGGACGCGCTCCATTATTTACCCTTGAATAGGGTGGTGTGGCGAGCCTAATTTAACGCGACGCGGAACAAATGGATGTTTATGCCGCAAAATAACATGCTGTTCTCGTTTGATAAGAGTGGGTTCGTACCTTAACTTTATCTCTTGGCTCTAGCCAAGGGGAGAATGCTAGATGACTATCAATTCTGGACTGGCAGCAAGACCCTTGAGTTTTTGGCTCGCGTGGAAAGTTACGACACGGCGCGCGGCAATCGGGATTGCTTCGCCGGTCTTCGGATTGCGGCCTGGTCGTGGCGGTTTGTCACGCAATTGAAAATTGCCGAAGCCGGAAAGCTTGACCGCCTCGCCCCGTTCCAGGGCATTGCGAATTTCATCGAAAAAGGTTTCGACCATATCCATGGCTTCGCGCTTGTTCAAGCCAACTTGCTCGAACAGCAGCTCAGCCAGTTCCGCCCTGGTCAAAGCGGGGAGTTCTTTCTCAGCTTTTGATCGCGCTTGCACCTCAAGCACGACGCGGTTGAGGTCCGCGCTCAAAACAGAGTGCAATTCTGCTGAATTCACGTCATTCATCGTTCTTGCTCCCAACCTTGGCGGTGAAATTCCTCCGGCCGACCCGGCGTCAATGAAATTCCGGCGCCTGAATCGAAAATTGGATCGGCGCCAACACATCATGGTCAACACCAGCGGAGACTAGGCGTGATCCATGCATAGCTTACTGCGTCACACCAGCGGAACACCTCGGCGATTTAGATGCTGCAATCTTGATGGCTGCCCCGGTTGCCGTTTGCGCCTTGCACGCGGCGCGCTTGATGACGGAGAATGTCCCGAGACCTGTGATCGCCTTTTTTCAGGCGTTCGGTGATGATGGCAATGAGCGTGCTCACGGCATCGTTACCGGCGGCAGCGGGCAATTTTGTGCGCTTCGCGAATTCTGCAATCAGGTCACGCTTTTTCGTAAAATGACCTTGGCAGAAAAAGCCAATAGATTAACATAGACAATTCCCAATTGCAGCCCGTGGAAGCATTTGCAATGCAGGCCAAATCCGTCATCCTGACGCGAAAAATAGCCTGGAAGTGTGAAACCAGACCCTCGCTCTTGCAAAACGCAAACGGACACTGCATATCTGAGACTGGAGTTTTGCGGCATTCCGAACACCCTATACGCCCCTATCATGATTATCATTCAATTTCTGGAAAAGCCTTCTGAACGAAAATTACTCCTGTCCTGGCGCGAACCTGCCCGGTGCAACTATACCGAGCAGCTTTGGACGCTGCGCAAAGCACCCAACGCGACCACCTGTGCGTTGAGCGGAGAAAAAATCCGGCGCGGCGATCATGTCTATAGCCCCGTCGGGCAGCCGCTCAATCGCAGCAAATGCATCCGGGCCGAGGCAGTCCAGCTACCCTGACACACGCTCGTTCATATTCTATATTTTCACAATTGACGCGACAGAACCGGTATGAGTGCCTCGCAAGCCACGAAGACGCCTGTCACCAATGCAAATCACTGTGGCTTAGACAATGAAAAACCAAGTCATCATTTTCAAAACTCGCACGGTGCCATGGCTACGGCCGAACGTGATGCCTATCTGGATTATTTCTTGGCGCATTGACGCGACGTTCAAATCTCGTTTGCTATCAAATCAGCTATTTCTGGGTACGTCCGCATTTGCGACTCGTCACAGTTAAGCGCATGTGAAAATGCATAAAAATGCCGTTCGTTCAACCAGTAGTATTCGTGGCCCCGTAGAGCTTCAACGAATTCTGCAGCATCTTCTGTCGTGGCAAATGCCTTGGCGACGAACGTGTCGCTGTCTTTGAAAATGCCAGCTTCCATTGCAAGCGTGATGGAATCGAGTGGGTAGTTGACCTGGGTGCCCGAGCCTTCAAGCTCGTCACTTATCTCTGCAAAACGGAGTGGCGTGTAAGCCTTCTTCACTTCGTCATATCCGCCAAACGGACGATATTTGTCATATTCAGGGTCCTTGAGGTTGATAGGCGTACTTTTAACTGTATAGGGCTTGATTGGCGACATGACGGCTTCCTTCGTTGGAGCTGAACGAATGAGGATGTTACGTCATTTTTGTAGAACGGCTGTGTTGTGTCTCTCAGAGAGTGACACCGATGCAATCGGGCATGTGAAAGCTCTGTACTGCAGTTGCAAGTTGATTTTCTCGTGGCATTGTTTCTTACACTACGGGCCCCTCGGGAGAGTGAGCCTGCTGCAAGGTCTTTCCAGCTGGTCTTACCTTTCGGGTGCTCGGCGACATCAACAACGCAATTTCATCCCAGCTGGTCGTGTAAGCCTGTGATTTTCTGTCTGCTTTCATTTCCCACCACCGGCGTAATCCGTCGCGCGATTGCTTCAGGGTCCCGTGACCATACTTGGCATTCAGCAGGTCCATCGTGCCCATCAGCGACTGGCGCTCAGCCGCGTCGTCCGCTGCGGACGTCGGCAGGAGCGACGGGAAGCCGCTCAAGCTCAAGCAAGCAACAAAAATTGGCCTTTCATATTCCTGCCATTAATTTTGGCACCCCCTCGCATGCCTTACTGGCAATAGCTTTGTCCGCTGTCAGCGTCAGTTATCCACAATGCTGTCCACATAAAATGTGGGTAATTTCAGATGCCCGACGGGGAACCCGGTTACGGTTGCAGGTTCCAACAACCAAAGGCGGTAATGGGGTCGGAGGGAAGAGGTCGGCGTTGAAAGAAGTGCCCTGAACAAGAGGCGCACGGGGCGAGCGTCACTCCGCCACGTTATTCTTCTGCCGTAACAACTCAAAGTTGCCATCGATTTTCTTGCGCTCGATTTTCTTCTCAATGCGTTCGAAGTGACGGCACATCATGACTTGGGCGGAAGCGGCGTTACATCGCGTCGCACAACTATCGGATGACGCCGCCGTAACCCACGTCCGGCGAGGTCTTCGATACCGGTAATGCGGTTCGGTTTAGCCACCCCTGACGATGTTGGGATTCTTGCGGACCGCGCGGAATCGGTTCGTCGTTTCAGTTTCATCAGGCACAGGGACATCGTGAGGTGTCCCCCTATCCCGATTAAGATGATTCTATTGCCGCGTTCGTCGATACGTACCTCACCGGACGCATACAAATCAATACAAATCAATACAAATCAATGTTGACACTGCAAAATGGGGTGGTAACGCTGAGTTTAGACTATCCTTAGAATACGGATCGTGCCGGGCAAATCGCGCAGTCGGTCGGTGATGTGAAATCGGTCGATAACAAGCTCTTCCTGAAAACTACCTGTGGTCCGGACAGAAAACTATGTCCTACGGTTCTGTGAAAGAGTTACCGGAAAGTGTACGTAACAATTTGCCCGCCCGCGTGCAGGATATTTATCAGGAAGCCTTCAACATCGCGTGGAAAGAATATCCCCAACAAGAATAACCGGAAAGGTGGTGCTACGAGAGAGGAAAAAACTGCACACAAAGTGGCATGGGCTGCGGTCAAACGCAGCTATTACAAGGATGAAGAAAGCAGGAAGTGGGAGCGAAATAAGGCACGGGCGGGCGGGACAATTGCAGCCATTGATAGGCCGTCAATGTTGATCAGGAACCTGATCAACAAGAATGTGAACGCAAAATATCCAGTCTGCTGTGCATTTCTCAGGAGGTCAGATCATGTTGAGAAACATCATGGCAATGTTTGTCTTGTTTGGTGTTATTGCGGGCTGCAACACCTTCCAAGGTGCTGGGAAAGATATTGAAAAAGGTGGGGAGAAAGTTCAGGGCGCGGCAGAAAAGGCAAAATGACTGCGAACGTGTGACACTCCGCAGGTAAGATGTTGTGGCGACGAAACATCATGTCATGCACACATGCCAGCGGAGTTGTTGGCCAACGTATTTGACGCCATTACATTATGGTTGTGATTTCTTTCGTCAAAATTTCCATTAGCGTGTCAAAACATTTGATCGACGAAATAGCTTAAATTTTTATTCTTCGGGACGAATCGATTGATAGGCATGTTGCGTGGCATTTTGGCACCGCAATGATTCTTTAACTGACTGAATAGACAGCGCGGATCGCATCATGAAATGGGTCGAATTGAAGGTAACTAGAAACAGTTCAAAGGAAAAGTGCCGCTGCAATGGAGCAAGCTGAAGAATGTCCAGGTCGATGAAATTGCCGGCACACGTGATCAGTTTGCCGGAAAAATTCAGAAGTCCTATGGCATAGGCAAGGAGGAAGCTGATTCAGTTCCCAAAGCTGGTCAATTTCGAGGTTAATTTTTTCTTTGCTGCGCGCGTCCGGTCTTTTTGTATCGTCATCGCCAGCGTTCAAACGGCACGTCGACTCGCTCGACATGAGCAAGGGTACCCGGTGAAGCGCAATGCCGCTCACGAGCCGATTATCGGCTTTATTTCGCAGCACTGATGGCGTGGGTGTTAGCCGAATCGGTCGCGGTATTTTCAAGGCGTGCGGGCATTCCGGAAAAAAGAGGCTACGCCGTCAATGGAAGCGACCGCCGTAACGGGAAAGGCTCCATATCTGATGGAGCAAGAGGCATCGATATATAGAATCCCTGGAGTTCGTCACATTGAAGGGCCTTTAGTATCTCGGCCTGGGCTTCAGTTTCGACACCTTCGGCAACGACTCGCATTCCAAGGGCGTGTGCCATCGTGATAATGGCGAGGAAAAACACGCTTCCTTCCTTTGTCTTTTCAAGCCGTGCCGTAAAAGCCTGGTCGACTTTCAGCAAGTCAAAGTCGAGCCGTTGTAGCTGGGCGAGCGACGAATAGCCGGTGCCAAAGTCGTCGACCAGTAGCTTGATGCCCATTCGTCGGATGGCAGTGAGTGCCCGCGCAACCTCTTGACTGTCGCCCATCATTGACGATTCAGTGAGTTCGATTTCAATCAGCCTCGCATCAATCTTGTGACGTGTGAGCGAAGCGGACAGAATTTTTGCAATGTCCGTTTCATTAAATTGGCGGGACGACACGTTGATTGACACTGGAACCGGCTCTTTTCCTGCCTTTTCCCAGTCTGCGAGCTGAGCACATACTTTATCGATGACCATCTCACCTAAACTTAGGATGACATCGGTCTCCTCTGCCAACGGGATAAAATCCGCTGGACTTATCAGTCCCTTCGTTGGGTGAGCCCAGCGCACCAGTGCCTCCATGCTGGATGTCATCCCGGTGGAGATATCGATGCGCGGCTGGTAGTACATCACGAACTGGTCCCGTTCGATGGCTAGTCGCAGCTCAGCTTCTTGCTCCAGGCGACTTCGCAAGGATTCATAGAATCGTTGGTCATAAAATCGGTAGTTTCGCTTCCTGCTCGTCTTTACCGAGTACATGGCGATATCCGCATTCTGCAGCAAAGTGTCGACATCCGTACCATCGTCCGGAAATACGCTGATGCCAATCGAGGCACCCAGAGAATGTATTCCCGCGGTGAGACGGAACGCATCCTGAAACCCGTACAGAATGCGTTCGGCGACATGGGCAGCGTCCGTGGCATGGGTGAGCGTTTCTAGAATGACGACGAATTCGTCGCCACCGAGCCGTACAACGCAGTCGTGAGGTCGGACTGCATCCTTGATGCGCCGGGCGGCGCTGCGCAATACATCATCTCCCGCAGCATGGCCCATCCTATCGTTGACCGCCTTAAATCCGTCCAGGTCGATAAACAGAATCGCCAGCATTAGGTGGTTTGCGGCGGCATGTTCGATGGCCCTGGGAAGATAGTGTTGAACCCAATGGCGATTGGGAAGACCGGTCAGCGTATCTTCATTTCCACGCCGCTCCAAATCGGCAACATGCGCCTTGGTGTCACTAATATCGCGCAACGTCAAAGCCAAATCGTCGCCTGAGCGTAAAATCTTCAAATGCACCCAGCGTGTCGCAACAGGGCTTTCACTTGGCACCTCAACTTCACCCTCGAAAGCACCCGTTTGCATCGCCTCGTGCAATATTCTAATCAAGCGGTCGGGATTGGCTCCCGCATAAAGAGCCAAGATGGTTTTGCCGATTAACTCTTCGCGCCGGTGCCGAACAAACTCTGCCCCTCGATGGTTGCAATCGATGACTTCGAAGTCGGGAATCGAGCCGTCGTCCAGCCGTATCGGACGGGCGATGTAGAATCCTTCATTACCGCCTTCCGTCGCCATCCGGTAGGTGCTCTGCATCAGTTCCATATTGTGCTTGCGCCATGCCAGGCGCAACGAAAGCGCGGTGGCGATGAGGGTGAAGAATGCCAGAGCCGACGTCGCCCAAACTGAGTTGCTGAGCACTTGCGCCTCGTGTTGGCGCAGCGGTGCCAGCACTGCTTCGGTGTCAAGGCCAACCACTGCCGTCAGCGGATACCCGTTAACGGCGCGCCAGCCAACGTACCGACTGCGTTTGTCCGCAAACCATTCGTTGCCATCCAGGAGAGCGCTTCCCTGTGCTGGCGGTGCGAACAGGGGGGCGGAAATCAGGGCTTGGGCGGTTGGAGGATGGACCGTCTGGCCGGTGCGTGTGGCACGGATGACATGGTCGTCACCAACAACCCCTACAAAACCATTTATCCCGAGGGCTGAGTCGTTATAGTCGGCGGTAAAGTAACTCGGTGACACAGACACGAGTACGACGCCATCAAAACTGCCATCCGGTTTGAATATCCTGCGGGAGAAAAGAATAGTGCTCCTTTCCGATATCCTGCCGATTACAGGAGGGCCGATATACAACAGGTCTTGGGTCGCTGTTTTTTGAAAGAGAAAATATTCTCTGTCGCCCAAAGAGACGCTGCCATGCGTCGGCAAAGTACCAGTGACGGGCATGCCGTTGCGGTCAATGACGGCAACATAAAAGATGGATGATGGCGGAAACAGCCCGGCTCTTTTAGCCTGCTCCAGGCTTAGCCGCCCCTCAGAAAGTTGCCAATCGTATCGAACATGCAAGGCAATCTGGTCAATCTCCTCCAAAGTTGGCGCCAGATGGAAGGCGTAACTATTGGCTAATGCTTCAGCCTTATCTCGCGTCTGTTTTTCTAGTAGTAATTTATCGTGATGCAGATTCAAGACGACCAATTGCCAGACGATAGCGCCAATCACGATTGCAGCGATTGGCCAAAGCAAGACTAGCCTATAATTTCCGTACAGAAAATGTAAATTCGTGCGGGAAGCTTGTAGGCGGACGAACACATTATGAAATGTCTGGGCTATCCCATTTAACGGCGACATGCAAGAAGTGTAACGCGTCGACAGCACAGTTGTCCGCTGCGTTTAATGCACGAGTAGATTGACCCCTCATTTAGATTGAGGAAAGTCGTGCCCACTGCGTCTTCGGTTATTGGTGCTAGAATATTTCCCGACCGCCAGCTACGGTAGAGCTCGGCACAGCGACTAGGCTGCGAGCAAATCCGATTTCAACGTGTGGAAGAAATCGGATAGATGGAAAGATACTATTGGATGATTACCACTTGGTGACAAGGTAGGCCACTGTTTCTCGTTTTCGCGCCGTCTATGTTGAAGTTGGGTTAGGCATGAGGCAGTTAGTGGGACTCGTTGGATAGCAGACTGATGACGCTATCAGGATTTTCTACCTCGATAACCAACTGATTGTAGTCTTCATCTGTAAGGTCAATGACGACGATGTTTTCAGCATTGTTTACCCGACACCGGCGCTGAGTTCGAGGCTGGCCTATGTCAGTGCCATTGGCCTGTACCTGGATATCCTGAATATGTTGCTGACAATGCTTCGGATTGTAACGGGGTCGCGCAACTAATTGAACGAAACGCATCTAGCCTGAATTTTGCATAAAAAAGGGCAAGAATGCCGTAAGTGATTGATAAAATGTGAGTTATCTAGAAACACACTCATCAACACGAGCAGAACCTTGCCCGACATGAATTCTACGCCAGAACAGCTCCGGTTTGCATCAATTCCAGGCCATACCATCCACGCCGATTTTGCCGGCGGCGGCTTGTCTTCCGACCTTGGACCTTTGCTGTTACGTGGCATTGATCGCCAGATCGGATTGACCGAGCGCATCAATGCCGCCGTGGTCGATACCCGGCACGCCAGCTACATTACCCATTCTCGTGCGATCTGCTGACGCAGCGGATCTACCAAATCGGCTGCGGCTACGAAGATGGCAACGATTCCAATAGCTTGCGCCACGATCCGATGTTCAAGCTTGGCGCCGGCCGTTTGCCGTTCGATGCCGGCACTGCGCTGGCCTCGGCGGCGACGATGTCGCGCTTCGAACACGCGGCCAGCAGCAAGGATATTTACCGGTTCAGTCAGGCTCTCGTTGAACAATTCGTCGCCGGCTTTGCCAGCGCGCCAAAGAACATCGTGCTCGACCTGGACCATTCGGAAGACGCGGCCTACGGACAGCAGCCGCTGGCGTTTTACAATCATTTCTATCAAAGCACGTGCCGCTGATGATCTTCGACGGCCAGTCGGGCGCATTGGTGGCGGCCGTACTGCGCCCTGGCAAACGACCAACGGGCGCCGAGAACGCCATGATCATGCGCCGCGTGCTCACGTTGATTCGCCGCCAGTTTCCCGCCACGCACATTCTGGTGCGCGGCGACGGCCATTTCAGCGGCCCGGAAATGATGGCGATGATCGACGCCATGCCCAATACCGACTTCATCTTCGGGCTTCCTGGCAATAAAAGACTGCAAGTGCTGGCCGAGTCGGCCAAGCAACGCGCCTGCCAGTTGTGGGCCGACGTGCAGACTCAGGACGTGGTGCCCGATGCGGTGCGCCTGTTTGATGAGTTTGACTATGCAGCAGCTTCGTGGTCCAGGACCTGGCGCGTGCTGCTCAAGGCCGAGGTGATGGCGCTGGGCGAGAATCCACGCTTCGTGGTGACCTCGCTGGTCGGACTCGATGCCGGCATGCTGTATGAAGAAATTTATTGCGCCCGTGGACAGGCCGAAAATTTCATCAAGCATTTGAAGACAGATCTGGCCGCCGATCGTACTTCGTGCACCAGTTTCCTTGCCAATTGCATGCGCCTGCTGCTGCATGCCGCCGCCTACGTCCTGCATCAACAACTGCGCACCCAGGCGTTGATGCATACCGCGCTGTCGCAAGCACAACCTTCGACGGTCATCGCCAAGCTGTTCAAGATTGCAGTCCAGGTTCGGCAAAGCAAACAGCGCATCACGCTGCATCTGCCCAGCGCCTGCACAGTAAAAAATTTACTGTATACGCTTGCCGAACGGCTGTTCGTCTCTATACCCGCAAACATCGTCAACTCTTCCTGACTTGATTTCGTCCGGTCCGCCGAGAATCGACCTCCCGCCCGTCAATTTCACTACCCAACCCGCTTGCCAACATCCCGATTTCGCTTGGGTAGGGGAAGTTTCGCCCAACCATTTTTAGGTGGCCCGGAAATCCGACATTGCGAGCAAATTTCGGTCGTAATGTCAGTTCATGAAACATTCAGGCTAGGGCCCGCGCCGGAAACGCTGCGGGCTCTTTTCTTTGCCGGTGGCATCTTTAAATTGTATCTAGGTTCAATGCAAACGTGGGCGCGTCCTATTCCCATACATAGCACCTGCTTGCGACCCATTTGGACCAGCGCGCCAAACACATACCCGACTCGGGCGCGCGGCATGGCGATTACGCTGCTTTCGCGTCCCCGAGATTGCTTTTGCTGGCGCGTTTAACCGATTTATTGGCTTTCCCGCAGTAGTAACGCCAGATTCGAGGGCAATGCCGTTACCTGTCGCGATGCATCGCCTTGTTTTCATTCTCCGCCTGGAATCCCTCGTTTTGCTTGGGGTGATCATTGGTGCAGCTGCGTTATCAGGTGAAGCTCCGCCAGCCTTGCCTTGACTTGCCGTAAATTATATACAGGTAAAGGCCTCACTGTGGCGCGTGCTGAAAAACTAGCCTCCGAGCTATAGGGGGCAGGTTTGGGTGAACACCGGCAGCAAAGTTTATCATTGCCAAAACACCAGGTATTACGGCAAAACCAAGGCTGGCGCAGACAGGACCGAAACCGATGCCAAATCGAAGGCTACCGCGCTGACCATGGCAAGGCATGCAGTTAATAGCCGTCACACATGCGCTCCGATGAGATTCACAGCGGATATCATCTGTACTCCGCATGACTGAAAAAATGGCTCCGAAAAAGGAGCCTTTTTTTTGGCATTCCATCCATCGAACGTCATTTGAGACATGGGCCGGCGATGACCCCGGGGTGTGGCGCACGGTGCATGATATTCTTTGCTGTTACTGCCGTGCGCTCCGATTTCCCGCTTTTTAGAGGCCGCCCCATGGAAGAAGAATACGAAGTGCCAAGTCCGCACGAACATGAGTTTGAAGAAGCTGTTGAAAAAAAGCGGGATGGATTAACGCAAAAAATTGCATTGATGACCGCTGTTCTTGCCACTATCGGTGCGTTAATCAGCTACCAAAGCGGGAGTGCGCAGAACGAAGCGATGTTCCTCAAAAACCAAAGCATATTGAAACAAGCGGAAGCTTCGGATCAGTGGGCGTTCTACCAAGCGAAATCGATAAAGGGCCACCTTGACGATGCAGCCGCTGCCTTATCCAATTCACCGGAAATCAAAGCACGGTTTTTGGCCGACAAGGCAAAAGAGGAAAAAGAGAAAGCTGAAGTTCAGGCCGAGGCCCAAAAGCTGCAGGCAGAATCCCGCAAACTGGGAGAAGAATCCGAAGCAAAGCTTAAACCCCATGAGCGCTTGGCTCTCGCATTGACGTTTATCCAGATAGCAATTGCACTGGCAGCCATTACCGTGTTGACCAAACGGCGGTGGCTGCTTTGGGGCTCTGTGGCCGCGGCAGCAATCGGGATTGTCACGGCGATGACCGCCTTCTTTTGATTTTATGACCGACGCAGAATTTAGCTCTACGGCTCACAAGGAAGCGCCATGACTGGCGTTAGGTTGGGTTGGTTGGCGCCGCAAGAAACTCTCTCGTCGCTAGTACCGCGCGCTTCCACTTTTCAGGTATCGTGACGGTGATTAAAGACCTAGCCGATTGAAAGCAGCGACCGGCGTTCGCATCCTGCTGTCCGGGACCGTGCAGAAGTGACCGCGATGCGGATAACGCATCCGCAGCTGGGCTTGGCGGCGTCACGATGCGGGGGGAGTCGACGCTGAGGCGAACAGGGAAACCCGGGTATTCCGTTGATGACCGTCTCCATCGTACGTCCGGAATTTTCAAGTCGGCGAAAAAAGGCGCCAAACATTGCGAATGAAAAGAGGAACGGCGCCGTTTGTCCGACCAGGTCGCAAAATTCGTGCAATTTGCGGACGCGATGCTGCGGCGGATTTCCGGCGATAATGGCGCCATTGATCGCGCCGATCGGCGTTCCTACCACCCAGTCGATGTGTGTATTCTGTGCTGACAGTTCTTCATAAATTCCGGCTTGATTTGCGTCGAGAGCTCTGCCCCCATGCAGCACCAGCACGGTTTGTCGGTTATCCATAGGGTCCTCTTTCGGGAAATTCAATACGCCGGCGAGCGCCGTGGCCGGTGGCAATCATGCGCGAAGTGACCCTGCACCCGACAGACCGTTAGCTTACTCGTTAAAAAAGGAAAAACATGACTGAAGATGAGATCCGTCGCAATGCATTTGCAATGCCGTTTCATAACCCCGCGTTTCCTCCCGGACCATACCGGTTTGTCGACCGCGAATATCTCATCATCACCTACCGCACCGACCCGGATCAACTGCAAAAGCTGATTCCGGCGCCGCTCAAACTGGTGGAGCCGATTGTCAAATTCGAATTCATCAACATGCCCGATTCGACCGGCTTCGGCCATTACTGCGAAGCCGGACAGGTGATTCCGGTGACCCTGGATGGCGTGGCAGGCGGATACGTCCACAGCATGTATCTGAACGATCATCCACCGATTGCAGCCGGCCGCGAGTTATGGGGCTTTCCGAAAAAACTGGGTGAGCCGGAGTTGCGCGTGCATAAAGACACGCTGATTGGCACGCTGGATTACAGTGACTACCGGATTGCAACCGGGACCATGGGCTACAAGCATAAAACGCTCGATCGCGAGGCGGTCAAAAAATCGATGGGAACGCCCAGCTTCCTGTTGAAAATCATTCCGCATGTCGATGGCACGCCGCGCATCTGTGAACTGGTGCAATATAGCTTGTCCGAAATCACGATCAAGGGCGCGTGGAGCGGGCCCGGGGCCTTGGAACTCAATCCCCACGCGCTCGCGCCCATTGCGGACCTGCCGGTGCTGGAAATTTTGTCGGCGGTGCATGTGCTTGCAGACCTTACTTTGCCATTGGGCACGGTCGCTCACGATTATCTTGCCACTCGAAAATAAAGGAATTGCATGTTACTCAAGTAAAGGCACGGGATCACCGGCGCCGCCAGCGGCATTGGCAAGGAAATGGCATGCGAATAGGCGCACGAAGGCGCCAAGGTCGTGATTGCGGACTTGATGCCGCATTGCTGATGAGAATATCTATGCCGGAGTAAGCAGTGACAGCAGTCGCAATGCCTTGATCGACCTGCTCTTCGTTGGTAACGTCCATCGCAACGCCCATTGCGGCGCCGCCCTGTGTCGCAATCTCGGTCGCAGTGGATCCAGATCATCAGCCCGATCGTCGAACTCACGTTTGAAGACAGCGTCGTCGGGCGGAAACGACGCCGATGTGGTCGAGGCGCTCAAGAGCGCCGACGAAGGGGGCGGGCCAGGATGAACAATGGGTTGCGCGAATGGATCGAGACGCATCGGGGCGTGTAAATAGTTTGCGTATCTGCGGATTGAAAGTGATTCCGCGGTCCGATCAACAATAAGGAGCAACCAGATGGGCCAAAGCACGATCGCCAGAGCCGCCGAA
>NZ_JBHRTP010000080.1:0-43333 GCF_042646465.1 Pseudundibacterium arcticum | reverse complement strand
CTAAATCAACGCGCCAGTGCTCGACCCTACCTGCGAGCGGCTGAGGGGGAAGTTCCCTCGGCCGACTCACCACTTTGGCATGAAGGCGCATATCGGCGTGGATGCCGCTTCCGGCCTGGTCCACACGCTGGTCGGCACGGCCGGCAATGTCGCGGACGTCACGCAGGCTCATGCGCTGTTGCACGTTGACGAGAAGATTGCGCTGGGTGACGCGGGCTATCAGGGCGTCGAAAAGCGCGGAGAAAATCAGCATCCGGACATCACCTGGCACGTCGCTTTGCGGCCAAGCAAACGCAAGGCGCTCCCCAAGAGCAAACTGGGGCGCTTGCGCGAGAAACTTGAGCACACCAAGGCAAGCGTTCGCGCCAAGGTCGAGCATCCATTCCATGTGGTGAAGAACCTGTTTCGTCATCGTAAAACGCGCTATCGCGGCTTGGCAAAAAACACCGCACAACCGTTTTCCCTATTCGGCCTGGCCAACTTGGTGATGGCGCGCCGACGCTTGGGAATGCTCGATGCCCAAGGTGCGTCATGAACGACGAAAACCGAGTAAAACGAAGCAAAAATATGCAATATGGCAGCTTCATTTGGCCAGAAAGATCAGATTTTGGTCGCTGAACGAATTCGTCCCGGCGTCGGTAGGATTCGCGCAGAAAACGTCAATTGTTCAGCGGTTCCTTAAGGGCACCTCGAATAACCGCTTTTTAACGCGACAAAATGGCACAGTCATCAAGGTGGCCGATTCGAGCCAGAAATTTTGATGTTCGTGACGTAAGAACGGTCGCTTTGGCGCTCTTGCGTGGCACTGCTGGATCGGTTTTGCGTTCGGATTGGCCGCCTCGGCCTCTGAATCAGAATGCCGGAATGCCTCGTTCCTTCAAGAATACGAGTCGCCGCAGGTTGTAACTGGCCGCTTTCAGATTCAAGGCGAACGTCGTGCGCACGATTCCCATGCAGCGCACCAGTTTGCCACCCATCTGAGCCATTGCGCCAAAGACGTGCTCGACGCGGGCACGTGGTGTCGCGATGCGGCGGTTGCGCTGCTTCTGCGCTTGCGAAATCGGCTTTGTGGCGCTGCCTTTTCGCTGTATCTGAACGCGCCATCCGGCCTGCTTCAACGTTGCCTCGCGCTCAGCGCTTGGGTAACCACGGTCGGCATATACGTCGCGACTGGTGTTGTTGGGATCGAGCAGCTCTTCAAAAACGGTGGTGTCGGCCACGGCGGCATTCGTGATGATGACTTTGCGTATAAGCTTGTGGCGTTTGTCGACGCTCGCGTGCAGCTTGTATCCGAAATCGCTCTTGCCGTGCTTCTTGGTCCACTTCGCATCGACATCTTTTTGCGCACGTTTATGCGCGGACCAAGCGACCGGCATCGTGCCTTCCTTTACAGTGTCGGCCTCTTCGCGTTTGTTGCGCTGGACTGGCGCCTGGACAAGCGAAGCGTCAACGATTTGACCGCAGCGTGCAAGGTAGCCATGCGCCAGTAATTGTTGTTGCACTTGTTCGAACAGCTTGCCTCCCAGCCCAGCTTGCGCCAGGCGATCCCGGAACAGCCAGATCGTCTTCGCAAATGGTGCTGCTCTCGGTGAGCCCGAGAAATTGCAGGAAGCTGCGACGATCAAGCAGTTGATACTCAAGCGCGTCATCGGCAAGGTTGTATAGTTGTTGCAGTACCAGAATCTTGGCCATCAGGACCGTCCGATACGGTGGTCGACCGCCCTTGGCACGTGACGGCCGAGGTAACGCAAGATCGATCTCGTTTGCCAAGGCAACGAAGTCGACATGATTGGTCAAACCAACGAGCGGGTCGCCCAGTTTGGAACGTCTGTTTCCACGTTCGTCTTCGGCAAACATGCTGGGCTTGGGAATCATCATCGCTTGGACTCGTCGATCAGTTCGGAATCAGAATTTTACTGAATCAGTTGTGTGGATGGGGAGGTTTTTAGAGGTGCCCTTAAGTAATTACGTGAAAGGTTCAACATGATGGCGGCGCACACTTTATTTGGCATTGATATTTCCTACGGCGACGCAGCGGCGATAATATCTGCTGTAGCCGCCGTCTATGCTGCTTATTATGCATATAGACAAGGAAAAGATGATGACGCGCGACGGCAAAAACGCACTGCCATTGACTTTGCTGCAGAATGGTGCCGCGTCGAAGCCCCTTCGCCAATATCCATCATGCGCGAATGCCTAAGAAACTTGGAAAGACCAATGCTTGCGGCCCTCCTAAACGGAGAGATGTTCAAAGTAGAGGGAAAATACCATGATGAAATCTCAACATTTTTTTCGGAAATAATAAGGGGAAATGGGGGGGAGGGATTCCGATGTGAAAACGGTAAGATCACCATACAAGAGAAAGAATCCGAACTACTGAGAAACTATTTTGCACGCCGTCTAAATTTTCTGGAAGTCGTCGCTGCGGCGTTCAATTCAGAACTCGCCGACCGGCAACTGATCACACAGTTTTTTGGGGGAATAATTTTTAAGAATCCTTCTTACAGAACCGCGGTGGAGATTGATCGCACTGCATGGCCCGAACTTGCGCAATTCATTTATAGCAATACACGCAACGGGAAATGAGTGCGCAATCATATGCCTGCTGCGGTTGCAGATATTGATCAGTACCGTAAAAAAACAGCGCGTCTGTGCACCGTGCTATTTGGTAGCCATGCGGTCGAGCTATCGCAGGCGATCACATATGTCGAAAGGCGTCTACATGGTTCAATTAGGTCCCGCGCACTTCGCATTCCGCGGCTTCATACTACATTGCTATGGACTGCGGGGCGTTCATCTCGGTACTTGCTTATGAAGGACGCTGAATTATTTTACGACGAAAAATTGATGGATTGTATTGACCTGGCTTCGTTTCTCAAAGACAGAGGCGCGAAAAACCATCGAAAGTAAGCTTTTATACGGATCTGCGCGACCGGTATTTTTGTTGAACACATCAACTGCTGCGGGTCGGTGATGACACTCTGCCGATGGCAGGTGTGAACTGAATGCGAGGTAAGGTTTTCTCGTTTCTCTTTTTGGGTATTGATGTTGAGAGGCAATATCGTGTCGATCTTTCTGGTTTCAATTGGTCATCGACCTGTTCCGACCCATTGGAGTGCTGCTCGCGCAATCTGGGCGCTTGCAGCACTGATAGGATTATCAGCGCAATCATCACAGGCTCAGTCAATTTCCGCTAGCAATACGCTTTCCTGCGCGGCGAGGCCCATCGCGCCGATGGACGAAAGTTCATACGCGCGACACTTTGAATCGTACGTCACGTACCCAACGCAAATGTACAACGATACAAAGGTTTACCCGGGCGCCGATGCTGTCCACCAAATAAGGTCGTACCGCGAGCACTTCTATCAACCTCGAGATGTGGTGTGCATTATGGGACAGGGACTGACACCCGCGCAACTCCAAGGCGCTGGCGTCTTCGACACATCGGGAGGTGACGTGTTCCTGCTCACACCGCTGCAGGACGCGAGTTTTGACCCAATTCGCCAGCATTCAGCAGACCCGTTCCAGTCGAATACCGCTTCTCTGCGGGATACGATAACCTCAGCAATCCTTTCGTCGAAGGCAAACGGCCGACTTTTTGCGTGCGACAACAGGAGACCAGCACCGCCGCCAAATTGCGAGAAGCTTGCAATGCAAGGAATTGAACGCGACCAAGATCAGTTCGCTGCGGCCATGGCAGTCAGGACGCCCGTCAATCGCTCGGTTATCCACGTCTACACCTACGATCCTGCGGCAAACACTGACGCTGCGTTTGCTGCAAACGCAGCCGTGATGAACACCTTCATTTCACGGGTGGCGACCCAAGAGATCACCATGGCTCCGATTTACCAACCGCGGCCCAGCAATGGCACGAACTACAATGTCTGGACCCAGGACCTCGCGAGTCCGGTGGATGCCTATTCACTGACCGACTACCTGGGCAATTTCATTTCCAGAGTCGCCGTGGACGGAATCTATGCGCGGTTTCTCGCAATCGGATCTGATTTTGATGGGTTAAAAAGCACTACCCCTGTGGTGAAGCCTATTTCGGAGGTGAAAGTAGTCTCCTATAACGCGTTTGCGCGTTCTGACGCAATGATGGAAATGGTGCGCGCCTATGTGTGTAACGACGGAACCGGCGCACTAATGGCCCTCAAGGACTTTCCTAGCGATACACAGATGACTTTCACGATCTTCAAATTCTATTCGTGCGATAACCGCGCGCTCAATGGACAGCGTGTTGTCGATATGAATATTTTTCTGCAAAAGGATTTGAAATTTGTGAGGGACGACCTCCGCCAACTTAGTTTGGAGGACAAGCTTAACGAGATCAACAAGCAATTGGTCGCGTTGAACGGCATTCAGCTCAGCTCTCTGAAAGCGCTCCTGGCGATTGAAAAGTACGTCGCTCAAACTTTCTACGATAGTCGAATCGCTTCTCTTTCGACTCAGAGTGCGCAGATACAAGCGGCCGCGGGCAGCACGAACCTACTGCAAGTGGCGGGTGCGATCGCTGGAACTGTGTCAGGAATCTCAGAGCTGACAACAGGTCTTACGGCGTTTCAGGCCCTTACGAAGAATGCTCCAAGCAGTGATTTCGGGCTGCTGAAAGACTACTTTGTTGACAAGAGCGCTGACTTCAAGAAGTCGGGTGACAACATGTCAAACGGCTTTTCATCTCTCGCTAAGACCGGCCCGGTCGTACTGGCAGCAATCGACAGCGCCCTCCACACTGGCGCAAACGCAAACGAAATAGCCCAACTTAGGCAACAATTGGACGCGCTTCAAAAGGAGAAGACGGCACTGCTTGCCGACATCACGACCCAGGTTCGCCAAGCAGATGCTCAACTCATTGATATCTACAGTACGCTTTACCGGCTCAGGAGCGCGCAGCAGACGCTGCGACGCGACGTCGAGAACAGTTTGCATCCCCTCATTGCTCTCAATTTATTGTCTAGCGTCGGGATCGAGTTTGTGGCGAACGTGAAGGGATGCATTTACGGAGTACATTCGTGGAGCGATGGATCACAGAATTCGACGGTTCCAGTCTTGCAGGACTGCGCTGGCTCGGCAACCACTCTCGCAGCGCTGCAGACATGCACTGGAAGGGCTAAGGACAAGAGTCAATTGGTGGCAGTGATCGGCCACCAACAGGCGTACATCGTGGCACACGGGCGCGACGCACTTCAATGCTTTAAACACTGACGGTGGCTTAGGGGAGTTGGCCTGAGGGCTTCGAGGTCGGGCGCGGCATGTATGCCGTTGATGACGTCCAGACTTTACGGCGGTTTGGCCGCTCGGATGCTAATCTTACTGTGTCACAAATTGTATCGAACTACGTTGCAGCATGGGCAGCGCTGGAGCTGTATTGCAATCGCGCGCGCGATGAGTGCGCGCAGCGTCGGAATGGAGTCAGGTACGTGGCGTTGCGTGCGCCCCGCTGCCGCGAGGGATGTAATCGTCGGGTAGGGCAAGGATTTCTGGCCGAGCAGAGTTTTTTTTAGAGCCTCGATGATTGAGGCGTTGAGTGATCAAAAAACCGTAGGCGGCGATACAAAGAGTTGCGTGATGGTGAAACCCTTGCCAGCCTCGCCCTTCGTAATGCCCCAGTCCAAATTCTTGCTTTAGTTCTTGATAGTCGCGTTCGATACGCCAGCGCATCTTGGTCACGAACACAAGTTGCTCAAGTGTGGCGTCGCTCGGTGCTGTCGAGAGGAAGTATTTCAACGGTTCAGCATCGCCTTCGGGCCATTCGATCAATAACCATTCCTCTTCGCGTTGTTCGCTGCGCCAATAGTCGCGATGCGCCGGTCGCACGCGCAACGCAGTGAAGCGCGACGACAATGCCGTATTGGTGCCCTCTCGCCAACCAACCTGCTGGTAGGACGCTGATGGCAATCCCATCGCCAACGCTTTCACTGCAGTGGGTTCATGACCCGGCCCCCGGCGCAGCAAGGTTGATGGTCGTCCCCGCCCGGGTTGGGGTATCGGAGGCAGCGGCGATATGCCCGGCGCCCATACAGTCGTTCCGGGCCGAATGCAAATCGGAGTTGTTCTGTCGTAGAATTCATGCTGGGCAACGCGTTGTTTGTGTTGATGAATGCGTTTCTCGTAAACTCTCATTCTATCAATCACTTACGGCGATCCTTGCCCTTTTTATGAAATATTCAGGCTAGGTTTCTTTTCTCACTTAGGGCCATTCGCTGGCGAACTATTCATCCGCAGTTCGAATCCCGAAAGCCGATTCGAACTGCGGATGCGAATTGAAAATTCCCTGCTCATACCCTATTCGTTCCCTGTTCTGTAATTCTGTCAATTGCTTCAAATAACCGGGAGCGCAAGTGCTGGTGTGGGTTTGTCCACGGTGCCTGCAACCGAATGCAGAACAAATTCGATCAATTCGCTGTATTTTTCCCTGTTACAGGGAATAGGGTGCAGAGACAGGTTCGCGCAAGACTGCACTCACCGCCAAGAATTGGTTTTAAGTAGTCCAGTGACATCCAGAAACCCGCCTCAAGCCCAGTGCTGATGCGGGTTTTTTCGTTTTGAGTTTGGAAAACCTTTAGCAGCGATACCCCATTGCCTCGAATACAATAATGAGCACAATAAATATTGAGGTAATGCGATGGCAGAAAGTAAAGCAGCGGGTAGTCTTCCAGCAGGCTTATACGAACGGCTCGTTTACGATGACGAAGCGGCGGACTTAGATGCACTGGCAGCCTCTCACTGCGCAGTGATCAGTCAGCCTTCCCAAGCCCAGCGTCGTGAACATCTCATCGACGAAGTCACATCCCGTTTGCCTGAGCTTTTAGATGCCATATCAAGTGGTTCCGACGGAAGCGCCGAACAAGTGCGAGCTGAAGTGAAGCTGATCGCCCATATGCTTCGGGAAGCGCGATTGGAACAGAGCGAAAAATCCACTGTGCAATTGCCCGCCGAACCGCTACGCATTCTGCGTGCTGTGCATGCGCCCGATGCCGTTCCCACATTCCCGCAAACAGGCTTGCGACGCCCTTGGATATTTACATCTGCCCGCAGTGATCCATCTCTTCTCAATGAACTTCGTGCAGAACTCGGTAACGTTGATCGCGTCGACATCCTCGTCAGCTTCATCACATGGAGCGGTGTGCGTAAGCTCATCGACGTACTCAAATTGGCAACGGCGCTCGACGCTGGGGAAAATCCGCGTACTCGCTTTCGAATTCTAACCACGACATATATTGGCGCGACGGAAGTTCGGGCAGTGGATGCGCTGGCAGAATTGCCTGGCGTCGAACTACGCATTTCGTTGGATGGGCGGCGCAATCGGCTACATGCCAAGGCTTGGTTATTTCATCGAATGACAGGGTTTGGCACTGCGTTCGTCGGTAGTGCAAATCTGTCAGAGTCAGCGTTGATTGGTGGGATTGAATGGACGGTAAAGTTCACGGAATCTGGCGACTTTGATTTATATGCCGCCGCGTGTGCAAACTTTGAGACGCTGTGGAATGACGGCGAGTTTCAACTCTACGATCCGAAAAATGATGAGCAGCGCTTAGCGCTAACAGTAGCATTACAAGAACAGCGCCGGCGACCCGGGCGAAGCAATGACAACTCAGAACCGATCGCCATACATACGTGGTTTGAACTCCGGCCAAAAGCGTACCAGCTTGAGATGCTTGAACGACTTGAGGCGGAGCGCCAGCATGGCCGTTGGCGGAATTTGGTGGTTGCTGCCACTGGTACAGGAAAAACAGTGGTGGCGGCGTTCGACTACGAACGTCGAACGCGTGAAGAGGGTAGCGCCCCAAGGTTGCTCTTCATTGCGCATCGCGTTCAAATTTTGCGACAGGCACTCGCCACCTTTCGCCAAGTATTGCGTGATCCTGCATTTGGTGAACTACTTGATGGCGAAAACTCGCCTTCGCAATACACGCACTTGTTCGCCACCACACGGTTCACAGCCGTGGTCTGGTGCAGGAGTTGGGGGCTGATTATTGGCGCGTAGTGATCGTCGATGAGGCGCATCACCTCAAGGCCGCTACATTCGATCAATTTGTTCGGTCGGTTCGCCCTCAATTATTGTTGGGGCTTACCGCGACGCCAGAACGTGCGGATGGAAAAAATCTAAACGATTATTTTGATTCGAGACCGGATGGCTCGCCTGCAGTATCGCTGCGACTCTGGGATGCACTAGACCAGCAATTGTTGGCGCCGTTCGAGTATTACGCGACCGCTGATGAGACCGACCTGAGAGACATCAAATGGAACCGGCCCGAGGAAATAGGCCAACTTGATGCGCTGATATCGAGTAACACAGTGCGCGGGCGGCTGGTCATTAATGCCGTCCGCCAGTACGTGTCGGACTTGGATCAGCTTAAAGGCATCGTATTTTGTGTCAGCGTGGCGCATGCTCAATTTATGGCGAACTGGTTCGAGCAGTCTGGGCTGCCAGCGCGAAGTTTGACCGGCGCCAACACGACCGAGCAGCGGGACGACGCCGTACGGAGCTTGAGGTCGGGCGAAATCAAACTGATCTGTACCTGCGACCTGTTTAATGAAGGCGTGGATATTCCAGAGATCAATACGCTGTTGCTGTTGCGCCCGACGCAAAGCCCGGTAATTTTTCAGCAGCAGATTGGCCGTGGCCTCCGGCTGGCCGATGGCAAGGAGAGTTGCCTCGTTTTAGATTTTGTTGGCCTATATGCCGAAGGCTTCCGTTTCGATACTTTGTTCAGAGCGATCACCGGGCAGACACGAGCACAGCTAAAAGACGCGGTTGAAAATGGATTCGGGTTACTGCCGACGGGATGCTATATCCAATTTGATAGGGTAGCGCGTGAGCGCGTGCTGACGAGCCTACGGGCAGCGTTACAAATGAATGCGCGACGGATCAGGCAAGAGTTGGGGATTTGGGCTGCTAATCGTCCTGGTCAGCCACTTCGGATGAAGGATTTTTTGCGTGACAATGAATTCGATATTGGCGATCTGTATGCGAATAAACGTTCATGGACCAGCTACATGCGCGATGCCAATTTGCCGGTGCCGCTGGCCGGGCCGCGGGAAGCCGAGTTAAGTCAGCGGATGGGAAGTATCTTGCATGCGAATGATCCGAATGCGCTGGATGCCTGGACCACGGTTCTTACTACCGGTGAAATCGACGAGACTCGCGTGCAAATGCTCGCGCATCAGATCTTGCACAGTACAGAGGAGTTAATTGACCCTGCAGGATTTACAGCGTTAATACAGGCTCATCCAGCTTTGCGCGATGAACTGCTTGAGCTTGTGAATTGGCTACGAGAGGATAGTGCGATAAGTCCTCGACCGCTACCTGATGCGCCATCGGATTGGCCGCTGACATTGCACGCTCGGTATGAACGACGCGAGATTCAGACCGCAGTTGCTCACATCACGTCAACGAAACGGCCTCGGTTCGGCGAGGGGTGTTTGCCGCTGAAGGATGAAAAGATTGAGTTAATGTTTGTGACGCTGGACAAGCGAGAGGGATTTGCTGATCGAGTGCAATACCACGATTATGCGATCAGTCCCGAGCGCTTTCACTGGCAGACGCAGAATATGGCAGGTGCAAATAATTCTACGGGTCGCCGCTATCTCGACAGCGGTGAAAATGGCTGGGGCTTCCAACTTTTTGTCAGGGAGGATGCGGAACATGCTTTTGTTGCACTCGGCCCCGTCAAGCTTGAAAGTCATGAGGGAGATAGGCCGATATCGATCGTGTGGAGGCTCAAGCATGCGATGCCGATCGAAATTTTCCGGCGCTTTAGCGTGCTGAGAAGCGCGTGAAAGCACTGAGCTGGTTTTCTGGTAGTAATTTTCCGGGATAGTTCCTTGCCCATGCAGCCGCAAATCGTCCTTGGACAACAAAAATTTCCGAAATCCAACTCTTTTCGGCGCCCGCCAGAATCGTCACGCCACCCTATCTTGTCTGGCCTGCATGTGCGCGCTGTTACAAGTGCTTTCTTCTGAAACGTTTCACAACTTCACAAACCGCTCTGCTGATAGTACGCTGTAGATTCTCCACATGGATGGCAACGCAGCAGAATTGAGGATAGCCATGAATCAACCGTTATTACGCATCCCCCCTTTACTGACACGCACCGCGTTATTCGCCGCGTTCGCTACGGTATTGGCAGTAGCGCCCCTTGCTGTACAGGCAGCGCCATCGCATCATAGTGCGCATGCTTCGGTTTGTCAGAATTGTGGGACCGTTATCTCGACTCACACATATAAGAGACCCGCGGCACACGGTAGCGGCGTGGGCATCGCTACAGGCGCAGTTGTGGGCGGCGTGCTGGGCAACCAGGTGGGCGGGGGTACTGGCCGCTCTGTGGCAACAGTGGCAGGAGCTGTAGGCGGCGGCTATGCCGGCAACGAGATAGAAAAGCACGCACGCTCGACCACGGTGACGGAAGTACGCGTTCGAATGAACAATGGTTCGGTTCGCACCTTTACTGAATCGGGAAACAGCCGGCGGCATTCAGGCGAGCATGTCAAGATTGCCAACGGTAGATTGGTCGCACGACGCTAGTCTCGTACATTGCGTTCGAGCGTAGTCGCAAATCATGATTTCATTTTCTAGTTGAATTCAGTAGGCGCGACCAGTTCAACTGAATCAATATTCAAAGTCCCGAACGCCAAAAAAACATGCGCAAGATTTGCGCATGTTTTTCGATAATATTCGAATTTTAGTAACCTGATTTCTTGCCAACTACGTCGCCCAGATAACCGCCGCCAATCACCCCCGCGACGGTCGCAAGGGCCCGTCCGTTTCCGCCGCCCACCTGGTTGCCAAGTAAGCCACCTATCACCGCACCGGTCGCAATACCCACAGTACTATGTTGCGCAGCTGGTTGCTGAATTGGTTGTTGCACGGGCTGCGGATACGGCTGACCATCATTCGAAGAGGCCTGAGCGTACTGCGTAGACGGCGCAGCTTGCGAATAAACCGTGGGCGCATGATGCGTGACAGGTTTGTGATGCACAACCGGAGCCGCCATGGCAGGGGCCTGCATAGCGTACTGGTAAGGCGTTGCGTCAGTTGCTGGAACATTGCCCACAACCGGCAAAACAGTTGGCGCAGCGGCATTTGCCATCGGTGCGACGGTGCCATGCGAATTTGGTAACACGCCGGTGATGGCGGCCACACCAATCAAGCTGACCAGCATGACTGACGCTGCAGCACCTGCCATCAAGGGGTGGATGCGATTCGATGTTTGGTTCATTTCCATTTGTTACTCCGAGATGCCGCCGTGAATGTGGCGTATGGAGAGATTAACGTCCGATGCATCGACCCGTAAGTACGAAAGCTGTATCAAGCGTAACTAGTTGTAACTCAACTCCTCCATGAGGCTAGCCCTCGAGAAGAAGTAATTCTGCCGAGGGCATCTTTTTTGTAACATCGTCAAGCATTCCCGACGTTTCTTGCGTTAATGGCTGGCAAACATCATCACGTCTCAAAGGCACACCATGAAATCGAGAATTGTCCCCGCAATATTATGCGCAGTTGCACTGGCTGGCACGTCAGGACTGGCGAATGCCAAAGGCTGCCTGAAGGGCGCTGCGGCAGGTGCGGTCGCCGGTCATTACGCTGGTCATCATGCAGTCGTTGGCGCGGTTGGTGGTTGTGTCGTGGGACGACACCTCGCCAACAAAAAAGCGGCTGAGCAGAAAGAGCAGGCAACTGCGGTCTCCGCCGCCGCACCTGCGCCGGCTAAGTAATAGACCATTTTGTCTGCTGCCGCTGTATTCAGTAAATCCAAGGAACCAATTTTTTGACACGACTTTTGTAAGAAGCATAGTCAGGATACTGTTCCTGCAGCCAGATTTCCTCGCGACGGGCCTTTAAGTCAAAGAAGATGAAAAGAGCAGGCACAAGTACCAGCCGCAGTGGACTGAACGTGACCAACGCCCATCCGAGACCACCAATGAGAATGGCGAAGTACATGGGGTGGCGTACAAATCGATATGCGCCATTAGTAACCAATTGGCCTTGCGGCCGCGGGTGCGGAAACGGTGTCAAGGAGCGTCCTAAGTTATGCGCGCTCCATGCCATCAGCAGAATGCCGGTAACGACAAATGCCCATCCAGCAAGCCGAAACATGTCAGGACTCGGCCAAGCGGCCCCAATCCGCGGCACGACAAGAAATAGGGTCAGTAATGCGACTTGCATGATTACCCACGACTCGCCACGATGGCCCATTTTGTCCTCTTTGGTATGCGTCATCCGAGCTGCTATCATCGATTCTGCCTGGCTTTAGTGACTGTCATCACAAACGATGAAAATCCGGGCGAGCTTTTCAAATCGAATCCTATTGCCCTTGCTTCCTCAAATGTTGCGGCCAGTCGCAATCAGAGCCATGTGCCATGGTTGGACGGACTCATCTCGAATCCCTGCAGTCGGAATGGCCACAATCGTTAACAGAGATTATTGTTGTTTTACGACAAAGTAAAGAACCCAGTGCGTTCGCCACGAAGACGTTCGCTCACATCCTGGGCGGGGCTATCCGTGAGATGACACCAACAGAACTTTCATCCTGAAATCGTTCAATCTCTGCCAACAGATTCATCAGGGTCTCCAACCATGGGTAGCGCTGATAGCGTTGGGCATTGTTCCTTGCCTCTAGGTCAGCGATGAACTGCCGAGTAAAAATGCAAGGCTGTGACCTGCTGCATACGCCGCCATGAATTTGTGCGCGTTTTCCGAGATAAGCCATCGCACACTGTCGTTTGTAGGCGCTGACGCCACCATAACAAGCGACAACATCCTGGTTGTCATGGTGCCTTGTGATGTGATGTGAATAGGCATTCCAGTCACCCCCACGGATTTTAATCGCCGCCGCTCTGGGATAGACGTCAGACACCAGATCGTCTGAGTAGAGTGCTATTGGCATATTAGAGAGTCCGTCAGGACTTCATCATGTCCCGTCTGATGGGGAAGAATGAAATTGAATCTGTCTGACGAAGTGGCATTGCCGTGAATGTAGATGATGTTCATGAGCCCCCTTTTTCTGCAGCATAGGGCAGGGGGCAACTCCAGTTCAGTGCGGTACCGCACAATACGCCTCCAGGCAGACAGTCTTGGTTCAGTTTTCCAAAGTGGGCCAAAGCGAATCGGGGGAATAAGTATGTCGCATCAATCGAATCCAGGATTTCGCGGGCGTCACCTTGGGTCACGATAGGCGTGGCCACTATATTCCGACTGAATCGCGAGTTCTTTACTGGAATTGCCGGCATCATTTCGAGGACCCGATTGATGACAAGGTAGCGCACGCGCACTTCGGTAATTTCCTTGATGCGCATCGCCAAGATCGTCTGGTCCTGTGTCACCGCCTGATAATAATAGACGGACCGCGAAAGACTCAGCGCACTTCATGCTTGCCGAACTCCAGCATCGAATCGTTTCACCAGATCCTCGACCAGAGTTCGCTTGCGAGAAGGCTTTAGAGCTTTTTTGACAAAACATCCTGAAGCATGGCCTTGTCCAGTGGTGAGTCAGCCACAATCAGCTTCAGTTTCGTGTTCTTTTCTTCCAGTTGCTTGAGCCTGCGCAGTTTCGATGGTGCGAAGCCACGGTGAGCGACCTGCCTCGTGTTGACCTGCTGTTGCGGATACTTGAATCGCTGACGCGCCTACGCATGAAGGGCTTTGAAATTTCAGTCGATGATTTTGGAATGGGGTACACGGCGACGCGGTTGCGTCGGTGGTTGCGCAACAAGCATAAGGTCAGGCGACGCAAGGGTGGGACGTATCCACTCTCGCACCTTTACGGGTACTTCGGACTCGTACGCCTGAGCGCGCGAGGGCGCAGTCAGGCGTGGGCGAAGGCGTAGGGTCTTGTCCGAGAGCCGGATGCGGGAAATCTGCACGTCCGGTTCGATGAGAGGGGTGTGGAAACGGGGTGCATTGCACTACCGCGCCACATCCCGACTCTACCGTGAACCCCTCACTGAAATACGCCCGCGGATCATCGATCCACGGGCGTATAGGTTGACACCATAATTCGGTCAAAACACTGGGGATTATTTCTTGGTAGCGTCCGCTAACTTTGCCTTGGTTGCCGGATTCAAGACTAGGGCTGCTGGCGCCGGACCGGCAGCTGGTGCCTGCACGATCTCGATTTTTGCCGTGGCCTTGGTCTCATCCAGGAACTTCTGCAGGCTTTGCTGCCGCGCTTTTTGGATCAAGCCGGGTTTGATCTGTTCGAATGGTGGAGCCTCTTTCATGCGCGAGTCTTCCAGCAGGATGATGTGATAGCCGAACTGTGACTTGACTGGCTCTTCGGTAAATTTGCCTTTCTCCAGCTTGGCAACTGCCGCGCCGAATTCGGGCACCATCCTGCGCGGATCGAACCAGCCCAGATCGCCGCCATTGACTTTGGAGCCGGGGTCTTTGGATTTTTCTTTGGCTAGGGCTTCGAAGGTTTTTGGGTCTTTTTTCAGCTTGGCGATGATGTCCTTGGCCTCGGCTTCCTTTTCAACCAGGATGTGACGCGCTTTGTATTCATTGCCGCCCATCTGGGTCTTGATCTTTTCGTACTCGGCTTTGAGCATGTCGTCGGTGACTGGATGGGTCGCCAAATAGTCTTGAACAAAGGCGTTGGCAAGAATGGATTGCTTGGTCAGTTCGAGTTGATCGACGACTTCAGGGGTCTTGTCCAGGCCTTTTTTGGTAGCTTCTTGCGAGATGACTAGTTGCAGCGCCAGGTGGTCAATGATCGCCTTGCGTGCTTCCGGACTATCGGGCTGACCTTGTGCGCTACGTTGTTTCACCAACAGATCGACGCGATTTTCACTGATGGCGGTGCCATTCACTTTGGCGGCAATCGCTTCCTTGGCGGCAGCGGGCTCTTTGCTCTTCGCGGAATCTTTGTCGTTGCACGCGCTCAGGGTCAGCAGGCAAGCCGCGCTGGCCAGCAAGATTCGGGATTTGATAAACATCGATAACGTTCCTTAATGAAATGGACTGCGCAATATTCTTTTCTAAAGACAAACTACTTGAAAAACCGCCGCTCGCGGCGGGCGCCCGAATCCTTGATCTGCTTTGACTTGACCAATTGCGTCAGGGCGTTGGTCATGCGTGCCGACAGTTTTGCATTCAGATCCTGGCTGGGCGTCATCCCAAGTTGGGCGATAGCCGCCTTTAAGATGTCCGGAGCCGATTGCGGTTGATCCGTGATCAGCTTGGTCCAGAAGTCGCCGCCAGTCGATGGGATCGCGCGCGATCCGACAGCTTTGACGCCTTGGCGGCGCTGGCCAGTCTGCGTTTTGGCAGCACGCTTGTTCGGTGCTGTTTTCCCTGGGCTTGCAGCATTCACGCCCTCCAGTGCCGCCAGCGCTTTCTCCAGCATCTCTAATTGCATTTGGTAGTGGTCTCTGCCCTTGGTGACATGAGCGATTTCTGCTTTGATGGCGTCTCTTGCAGACAGTAGATTTGACACGCTGTTCTCCTTGATATATTGGAATAGGGGTTGGATTGTACTCCGGCAACGATATTAGTTCTATTTGATGTGCATATCACATTTGAAATCAGAATCTGCCAAGAGTTGATATGTTGATGGGAGCGTCCGCCAACCTGACCGGTCAAAAAATCCTTGCCAGTTCTGAATATTGGTTCGCCTGTCGAATCAATTTTGGAATGCAGACAGCCCAGTTACCGCAAATGGATTCAGAAGATGAAATCCCGATGAACGCCACGCAATGGCAGGTCATCGGCAGATCTTGAATTGTAGCGCCGCGCTTCCGCGATCGGCCACTACAATTTCATGACCCGCCTCGTCTATCTGCCTGCTTCGCTAATCGCGTGTCTAGGTCTTGATGCGCTGACGGTATTCGTTTTCGTGCAGTCGAACCAACAGCGCTGTGCAGACGCATGCCCGCCGTAAGCTGAATTGATCGGAGTTGGACAGCTCGCATTCCTTCTGACGCGAACGTCTACAGGCTCGAAAAGAGCCATTCGAACAGGGTAGTGTTGAAATGCGTGCTCGATTGGTCGCCTTGTCGCAACCGCCGGATACGGAGTGTCCTAAGGCGGTAGCGTACTGTCGCAACCTTGAGCATGGTGTATTACTGTTCGCTGCAGCGGCCGGCTTGACGGAAATACGTATTTCCCAGTTACCAGATTTGTCTGGATTGGGGGCGCCAGGATATTGTAATGGCTGGCACTTATCTGCATTGCTGGTTTGCTTAGGGCGGCCCACCAGACATCAATCACTACGGCTGAAACGCAAGACAAGTTTTCAGCATGGTCCGGCTTCACTGGCTGACGTGGATCACGTCCCGTACGATGGGATAGACCTCTTGTTTCCAGCGCCGCCCGCTGAATACGCCGTAATGCCCGACACCGGTTTGCATGTAGTGCAACTTCATGTAACTCGGGATTTGGCTGCAAAGGTCCTGCGCGGCCATTGTCTGCCCGATTGCGCAGATATCGTCATGCTCGCCTTCGATAGTGAGAAGCGCAGTGTGTCGGATGGCCGCCGGATTGACGATGCGTCCATACCATTCCAGTTTGCCCAGTGGCAAAGCGTACTCCTGGAAGATGTGGCGTATCGTCTCCAGATAGAACTCGGCGGTCAGATCCTGCACCGCGAAATACTCCGCATAGAACGCGCGTGTCGTGTTGGCCTTTACCAGATCGCCTTCAACCAGGTGGTTATACAGCCCTTTGAAGGAATCCACATGCCGCTCAAGGTTCATACTCATGAAAGCCGCGAGTTGCAGGAAGCCAGGGTACACACGGCGCATGGCGCCAGGGTGGCGCAGCGGTACGGTGCTAATGAGCTTCTGCTCGAACCACTTGATGGACTTGCTGATGGCGAGTTCGTTTACTTTGGTCGGATTGACGCGCGTGTCGATTGGACCAGCCATTAGCGTCAGACTTCGCGGTTGCGCCGGGTGGCCATCTTCGGCCATGATGACAGTGGCAACCAGGGCGGACACACAAGGCTGGCATATTGCCACCATGTGCGCACCCGGACCCATGATTTCCAGGAATGTGATCAGGTAATGGGCATATTCGTCCAATCCAAATCGGCCAGCCGCCAACGGCACATCGCGTGCATTGTGCCAGTCTGTAATGTACACGTCGTGGTCGGCCAGCATCGTGCGCGCGGTCTCGCGCAACAGTGTCGCGAAATGACCTGACATGGGTGCGACGATCAGCACGCGCGGCTGACCGGTTACCCCTTCCTTCTTGAAATGCAATAGCGTGCCGAACGGCGCGACATGTGCTGCCTCTTCGTGCACTGCTACCTCGCAGGCGTTGCCATTTTTAACGACGCTTACGCTGCTGATGCAAAAGTCCGGCCGCGTGTGCGTGACCTCGGTGCTCGAAAACACCTCATAGGCTGCGGTGAGTTTGCGAATGCCGGGGTGGTCAATCAACCAGGGATGAGACAGCGCTTTGACGGCACCCTGCGTCAACATGCGCATCCCCGCCATCATGTCAGAATGCGCTTGATATACTTGATACTTCATGGATACTCCCGTCTCCGTTGAGGGGGCAATAGCCAAGGCGCTAGCAAGTTGCAGGCCATGACCTTTCTGGCACGAGCCTTGCTCAGCCTTTCGTTGAGTTGTCTACCGTATGTCATGCCCATACGAGGCAGTGAAAGGGGAATACGCAAAATGGCCCAAGCTACACTCTCCATCGGCAGTAAAAATTACGCGTCGTGGTCGATGCGCGGCTGGTTGCTGGCGAAATTCTCCATGCTTCCGTTCGACGAACAGGTCATATCGTCCGATGATCCGGCGATGCGCGCGGAGATTCTATTAGTGGCGCCGTCGATCCTGGTGCCCTGCCTCACGTACGATGGCGTGAAGGTGTGGGACACACTCGCGATTGGCGAGTATCTCAACGAAGTCAAGCCCAAGGCTGGCCTGTTGCCCGCCGATCGCGGCGCACGTGCGCACTGCCGCGCTATCTGCGGCGAGATGCACTCTGGATTTTTTGCCCTGCGGTCGGCGCTACCGATGAACCTCAAGAGGCATTTCAAGGATTTCAAAGTGTGGGCGCGCGCGCAGGCCGATATCGAACGCATCGCAGTCATCTGGCACGAATGCCTAAACACTTATGGCGGGCCTTATCTCTTTGGGGCGAAGCCGTGCATGGCCGACGCCATGTATGCACCTGTGGTCACGCGTTTCCTGACCTACAACGTGAAGCTGGATGCCGTCTGTACCGCATACTGCAAATGCATCATGGCGTTGCCGCAGGTGCAGGAATGGGTGGCGGCAGCGAAACTGGAGCCAGAAGAGATTGATGAACTCGATGCCGAATTCTGATCCTTGGTGCTCATCGCTACGGTCCTGCCATTTCATGTTTGGAAATTGCCCTACAGCACTCCCAATTGCATCCGGGATGTGGGGACGACGGCTACGGTGCACGGCCCGCGACGTCAAGCCTCATGACAGTGAAACCCAATGCCCTTTTCAGGCGCATTGCGTGCGCTAACATGGTGCACGATGCATCTTGCCATTGGTTACGTCGGCCACTCTACTCGACCAAGACCCTGCGCGATGATTTCCCCCAGTTAGAACAGGGCGCGATCGCTCAACACCGCGTAGTCGACGTCGTCCAAGGTGAAGCCCGCCACCTCGCGCATGCCCAGCCGCTGGTGGGCGCGCAGCGAGGCGACATTGTCGCGGCGGATGAACAGGACCGCCTCGCGGCTCTGGCAGTGAGCCCGCAGCGCCGTATACAGTTGGGCCAGCAGGCCGCGGCCGCGCTCACTGTCGGCGATGCACACCGGCCCGTACACATAGGCGTCAGACTCGCCCGGCCAAGCGGCCAGCATCGCCCGCACCGGTGGCGGTGCAACTGGGTCGTCCTTGTCCGAACTGAACAGCACGCCGACCACCCGACCGTCGCGGTGGGCGACCACGACCGGCGCGCCGCTCGCGGCCATGTGTGCAACCTTGTCGCGTGGGAACTCCCCGGTTAGCGTACCGCCCTGAGAGGGCGAGTTGGCGTGCATTAGGGCGGCCACACCGTCGAGATCGGCGGTGCTGCTGAGGGAGATGTCGTACATGATGGCTGCTTGTTCCATGATTGCGCCAGAAGCCGAAAAGGCGATACAGACATCCAGTGGTATCGCAGCTTAACAAACTGTATGCATCCAGCCGTGAGTGTCGGGGGCGCTGCCATGCTGGATGGACAACAGAGCCTCACGCAGTGCCATTGTGACGGGTCCGTTTTCACCGTTATTGATGCGCATTTCGAAGCCGTTGGCTTTGACTTCGCCGACGGGCGTGATGACAGCAGCTGTGCCACAGGCAAAGACTTCGGTCATGCGGCCGGCGGCGATGTCATCGCGCCATTGCTGGACTGTGAGTTTGCGTTCCTGGGCTTCGAAACCGAGATCCTTGGCCAATTCCAGCAGGCTGCGGCGAGTGATGCCAGGCAGCAGTGTGCCGGTCAGCTCGGGTGTGACGATGACGGTTTTGCCGCCTTCTTGATAAACGAAGAACAGGTTCATGCCGCCCATTTCTTCGATGTATTCGCGATGCACTGCATCGAGCCAGACCACTTGGTCGCAACCTTTTTCCTGGGCTTGCGCCTGGGCCACCAGACTAGCGGCGTAGTTGCCCGCACACTTCGCTTCACCGGTGCCGCCGGGAGCGGCGCGCACATAGTCTTCGCTGATCCAGACGGTGACCGGTTTCACACCCTTGGGAAAGTAGGCTCCAGCCGGTGACGCGAATAACACGAACAGGTATTCATTGGAGGGACGCACGCCCAAGTATGGGTCCGTGGCGATCATCAGAGGACGCAAGTAAAGACTTTCGCCGATATTTTGCGGTACCCAAGCACGATCCAGGCAAATGAGTTCATCGGCGGCCTTCAGAAACAATTCGACCGGGATTTCGGGCATGGCCAGACGCTTGGCGCTGCGGTTAAAACGCTCGCCGTTGGCTTCAGGGCGAAACGTTTTCACGCCACCATCGGGTTGGGCGAAGGCTTTGAAGCCCTCAAAGATGGCTTGACCGTAGTGCAGCGAAGACGCGGAAGGATCAAGGCTCAAAGGTCCGTAGGCCTTGACTTCACCTTGTTGCCAGGTGCCGTCGCGGTAGGGAATCACGACCATGTGATCGGTGAAGGTGCGGCCGAAAGTAAGCTTGCTCATTCGCTCGGCGCGCTGGGCGTCGCTCAAGATAGTGGCGGAAGGCGTTACGAGGAGGTTGAAGGTTGAAGTGGTCATGGATAAATTTCGCAAAAAATAGTAGGTTGGATATAGTAATCTAGCGCAAATCAAATAAGAAGGATGACGGGATCGTAGCCCCAACGCGCAACACCAAGTGCGTACCGTGTGCAACGCCTTCTGGATATCGCGGCCTGCTTGGTGTCAACGCAGCCCGTCTCTCTCCTGCACAGCCTGTAAAACATTTGCTGGCGCCAGCTCGGCGTAGCCCTGTAGCCGCTTGAACGCGGTAAGTTCTTTCGATTTCTCAGCCTGAGAAATGATTTCGGCTTTGGTTGCGCCACGCTGCGCGGCTTGGTCGATCAAGGCTCGCAATGTTGCGAGGTAGGTGCGTGTGTCGGCGTCCATGCGCGCCAGATTGCCGAGCGTGCCGCGGCCGGGCACGATCTGGCGCGGGCGCAGGCTGGCGAGGCTATCATAGGCAGAGATCCAGTTGGCGAGGCGGCTGTCGGCAGTGAGCGCGAGCAAGGCATCGGACTGCATGATGGCGCCAGCGAACGCGATTTCCTCCCGCTGCAGCCAGACCGCGATGTTGCCAGAACTTTGCGCGGGACCGAAATACAACAATTGCAGCAGGCTGTCGCTGAAGCGTATCTCTTCGGTGTCACTGGAAAAACCTCGTGGCAGCGCGAGTTCGGTTCCGTGGGCCTTTTCCCGGAGCAGCGCCTGCATCGCCTTGAGCTGGTCGGCGCCGCGCGTTTCCATCAGTTTGCGCGCTTCCTCATGGGCCAGCAGGGGCACTCCGAGTTTTTTGAAGTAACCGTTGCCGAGCCAGCGCGCTGGGTCGGGACCTGTGTTGATGACGTATTTGATCGGGTAGCTGCTGACTCTCTGGATCGCCCGATGCAGCATTTGAGCGACGCGATAAGAGGGACCGCTGTCGATGACGACAACCCCGGCCGAGGTGGTGATAAAGCCGAGATTGACTGTCAATGCGTCGTTGTCGTAGCTGGCCGGTTTGAGGTCGCCGTACACGACATACACGCCGGGTGCGACCCGCACCGGCTCCAATTGCAGATCGGCCGCAACACCGAGCATGCAGCAGCACGCCATGGCAATGCCAAGCAAGCCGTGGAATAACATCGTGGATTGGTTATTTTTTCTTCTTAACATTGGATCAGGTTCCAGGAGTCGGATGCTAAGTGTAACGGTTGGCGTTTGAAAACGGTCTGACTCGGATTTGGCGCCGTTTCGGGCAATCTCTGTATTTCCGCACATGACAACGGTTGCAAGACCCGTAGTTGGGTCAACGAAATCCCTGCACGGGGTTCAATATCGCGTGGGCGTCAACGGGCAAGGACAAGAATTTTGACGAAAAAAAAGCCCGCTGGTAAGAGCGGGCTAAATCCAATTCTTGGAGGAGATTGGAGGAGACAGCTGAACTATGCTGCATTGCCACATATATTGCCACTTTTAATTCGACATGAGAGATATCATGTTCGTGAATAACGCTTGATCGATGGCATGAAGAAGCGAAGCCTGGCCGGGACTCATCCTTGCCACCAACGATATTTCGCGGCGGCGCCCGATGGCGTCCCCCTACACTGAGTAACCTGTGCAAACAACTATTCCTAAACGAACAGCTGTAATTATCAATGCCTCGGCAGGAAACGGACATACCTCCGAATGGGCAAGCCGTCTCGCCGATAAATTTCAATCCCATGGCATGAGTGCGCAGGTGACGCTCGCACGGAGTGGTGACCAGATTCTTGAGGCGTCCCAATTCGCAGCAAGGGACGGGTATGACGTAATTGTCGCCGGCGGTGGCGACGGCACCATCAATACGGTTGCGTCAGCCCTGGTCGGAACCGATATCGCGTTTGGAGTCCTTCCACTCGGAACATTGAACCATTTTGCGAAAGACTTGCATATTCCTCTGGATCTTGATGCGGCGGTTCGCAATATCGCGGCCCGGCACAGCGTCAAGATCGACGCCGCCGAGGTGAATGGTCGGATCTTTCTCAATAATTCGAGCCTCGGACTGTACCCTGACATCGTACGACATCGTGAAACACAACAGAGGCGACTGGGAAGAGGAAAATGGCCCGCTTTTTTCTGGGCTACCGTGACGGCATTGCGTCGCTATCCGTTTTTGAACGTGACGCTCCGCTTGAATAATGAAGAACATAAGCGCCGCACGCCATTCATCTTTGTCGGCAATAATGAATATTTGATGGAAGGCTTTAATATTGGTGGGCGCAAGCGCCTTGACTCCGGGCAGTTGTGCCTGTATGTCACGCACCGTACCGGGCGCCTGGGTTTGTTATTGCTCGCGATCCGTGCGCTCTTCGGCCGGCTGCGACAGGCAAAAGACTTCGACGCGGTTGCCGCGAGAGAAGTTTTGATTGAAACGCGACACAAACGCATTCGCGTTGCCACGGATGGTGAAGTGACTGTCATGGAGACGCCTCTGCGTTACCGAAACTGTCCAGGCGCGTTAAATGTCATTGTGCCGCAAGACGTCGATATGAAAGCAGCAAATCATGCGGACGCTTGTCCATCTGTCGGATCTCCACTTTGATCGCATTGATCATGCACTGATCACGCCTCTGATCGCGCTTGTAAGGGAATCGTGTCCTGACCTTGTAGTTGTTTCCGGCGACCTGACTCAACGCGCGCGCACGGCGCAATTCAAAGAAGCACGACGGTTTTTGGATGCTTTACCGACGCCGCAAATTATCGTTCCGGGCAACCACGACATACCGTTGCACAATATCTTCAGCCGCTTTATGCGGCCGCTCGAAAAGTATCAACGCTATATCACGGACGTTCTTGACCCGGCTTATATTGATGAAGAGATTGCCGTGTTCGGGATCAACACCGCACGTTCCTTGACCATTAAGCATGGACGGGTCAATGACGAGCAGATTGCGGGTGTCCGCGCGCGCTTATGCGCACTGGACGATGACATCACAAAAATCATCGTAACGCATCATCCCTTTGATTTGCCCGAGCGCTACGACGACAAGAATCTGGTCCGAAGGGCGCCGATTGCAATGGACATGTTTTCAAGTTGCAGAGCAGACCTGCTGCTTGCCGGCCATCTGCATGCCAGTCATGCGGGAAATACTGCGGCACGGTATGACATCGCAGGCTATTCAGCGCTGGCCGTGCAAGCCGGCACTGCGACTTCGACGCGCGCCAGAGGTGAGTCGAATTCCTTCAATATCATTCGCATTGCCGCTCCCCGTATCGTCATAGAGCGTTTTAGTTGGATACCGAACCGGCGAAGATTTGCGCATGCAACGACTGAAACATTCGAACGCGTTTCCAATGGATGGGCCAGTGTTAAGCATGTCAGCCAGCCTTAGGCTGCAGCCGGCCTTTCATGAGCGGCGCAATTAGTCGAACTTTGCCGCGACCGAGGTTCCGGTGCGTCTTCGTTGCTGCCAAACGTCCTTGAATAGGACGCTCAATCCGATCACCCAGGTGAGCGACGCCGTCCAACCCGCGAGAATGTCGGACGGGAAGTGCACGCCAAGGTATATCCGGGACAAGCCGACCAGGAACACGAAACACACGCCGATCAGCGCCACAAGCCAGCGCCAACGACTATGCCACGTCAGTGCCACCAGAGCAGCCACCACGGCCATGGAGTGCATCGCGTGACCGCTAGGGAAGCTGAATGTCGTTTCAGGGAGAAGAGAAATCCAGAAATCAGGCCGACCTCGGGCAAAAACGTGTTTGGCGAGCATATTGAGCAACGCCGCCCCTCCCACCGCAAGAACCCAAAAAGCCGCTTGCATTCGATTTCGCCGTCGTAGCAAGTAGAGAAAAACCAGAACGTCAAAAGGGGCGAGCGCAGCAGCTGAGCCAGCTCGGGTAAAAAATACCATGGCCGCATCGAGCATGGCGTTTGCATGACTGTGGACGAACAAGAGAATAGGCTTGTCGAACAGAAAAATTTCCTTCTCGACTACATCTTCCGCCAAAGTTCCAAATAGATATAAAGGTAGCAGCACGCCGCCAAACAGAATGAGCAACTTGAGGTAGTGGCGACGCAGCCAAGTTTCTGAATGGTTCATAAATGGATCTGAAGGGAAAAATGGTGCGCTGGACATCAACGCAACCGACGCCTTTCGCGCGATTTCGCCCGGGACATCAGGCATTAGGTACGAAGCACAATCGAGGGGGAGAGCATGGATTAGATGCCGGAATCGACACCAGCACGACGCCTGGATATTTCAGGGTGCTTACGATTCATGTTATCGGCTGATACAAAAAGCTGCGGACGATCTGCCGCAGGCATTTCGTCCGCTCAACACGCTACCCTAAAGAGACAGCAGGCGCTCAAAAAACGAGCGATAACGACGCAGGGCAATCCGTAAATTCTCCGTGGACGCCTTGTCAGTTTGGTCCAACTGAGCGTCAAGCTTGGCGCGCTCATCGGAAAATGTTTCCGCTAAGCTCTTCATGACTTGGGCAACGAGCTCGTCCCCTTGCCGGACAGCCTGTTTCGGATCATCGACAAAACTTCTTTGAACGGCATCCCAGCGCGAGCGAAAATCTTTGGCCACCTCCGCCAAAAAGAGCGGGGCGAGCTGCTCGTCTTCACGCTTCACATCGGAGTTTTGATTTTCGATCACGGGTTCCTGGAGATCTCGATTAACATCCAGTGGTGCAGTCGGTATCTCCGTAGTGGTTGCCAAATCGGCCGTAGTGAGACTTTTTTCCTCTGGCTCTCCGTTCATTTTCGCACCTCCATTTGCTTTGCTGGTATCACTTCTGGCTTAGCTTCCCTTACCTCCAGCAGTTCATCGAAGAGCACGCGGTAATGCACCACCGCTTTGCGCAGCTCCTCGGTATCGGCTTCGCCGCGCTCATCGCGCACCGCGATGGCCTGCGCCGAGCGGTAATGGTCCACCACGGCAGGGTGATCGACTGAGATGTCGGCCGCACGGTGCTCAAAATCCTCCATGGGGTAGCCACGCTTTACCATCAACTCACGCACCAAATGGTCTGCCTCGATGACGACACCCTTGGGGTTGTCGACGAAGCGGCCCTGTAAGACTGCCCAGGCCTGACTGAACCTGGCGGCTTCAGGCGGCGCCAGAGGTACGATAGTGAGGCGCTCAACCCGCTTTTCGCGCGCCTTGAGTTCCGATTCGGCCGTTGCTCGGCTTCCGAGTTCATCGACGGTTCGACCGTATTCCGGACCGAAGCGTTTTTGGAGTCTATGAGATTGCTTTTTTTGGTAGAAGAACCATGCCGCAAGTGCAATCAATGCAAGGACAATAACGCCGGCCAGAATGATCCATGTTTGTGTGGCGATCGTACTCATATGTACCTCCTCTTTTGATTAATCCGTTAATGAGATGTTCGGAAGCAATATGGAGGCGTATCGGAGGTGGGGACGCCGGGTTCTTGTTAATCACTCTTGCGTAATGCTGCGAAGCACAAGCGACATGCCGTGCAATCTTCCTCGAAACCTCATCTCAGTATAGACCTCACGTTCGCAGTCTGTTCGGCGGCGCACACTACGTCCGCCCAAAGATCTGTTCCCGCGCAAACACGTCGCAAACATTCCACATTACACTGTCATGGCCGCACGGAAAATCCAATATTCGCTTGCATTTATATGCTGCTGGTTGAGGCGCATAAGGAGCCAAAAATGGGTCGTTCTCGCACTCCCAAACCACGCCGCCCCGGCCTCTCCCGCCGCGATTTTTTGAAACGAACTGGTGCGGTGCTGCTTGCATTAGGCGCGGCGCCGCTTTTGCAATCCTGCGGTGGCCACCACGCAGAAGCCGCACCTGCACCCGTTACCGGAACTTCGGGCGAGACAACGTTCGGACATAGTGTTGCCAGCGGCGACCCGTTGTTCGATCGGGTGATCCTCTGGACCCGGATAACGACGAACAGCGCCGGCCCTATACCAGTCGACTTCGTCGTAGCCAGGGACGCCGCGCTCAGCCAGATTGTCCGCAGCGGGCAGGTCACGACCGATCTCGGCCATGACCATACGGTCAAGATCGATGTCGACGGCCTGCAGGCGAATACGACTTACTACTACCGCTTCTCCACCGGCGGCGTCAATTCGCCGATAGGCCGCACCAAGACACTGCCGATCGGCGACACCGGCAGAGTTCGCATGGCGGTCGTCACTTGCGCCAGCCTCGCACAGGGTTTTTTCAATGCCTACCGCCGGATATCGGAGCGCGCCGACCTCGATCTGGTCGTGCATCTGGGCGACTATATTTACGAGTTTGGTAACGGCCAGGACGGCAACGTTCGGCTATATGACCCCGCCAACGAGATTCTTTCCCTGAGCGACTATCGCACTCGTTACGCGCAGTACAGACGCGACACGGATTTACAGGAAGTGCATCGTCAGCATCCGATGGTGGCGATCTGGGATGACCACGAATTTGCGGACAACGCCTACGCCAATGGGGCGCTGAATCACACGGAAGCGACCGAAGGCTCATGGGCGGCGCGGGTTGCGGCCGCCTTGCAGGCGTACTACGAATGGATGCCCATACGCGTGGTCGATCCCGCCAACCTGCGTAAAAACAATCGCAGTTTTGCACTCGGCAATCTGGCCGACTTGCTGTTGCTCGAAGAGCGGGTCAATGCACGCTCCAAGCAGCTGCTGGCCGACAGCACCACCAACACCTTCACTCAAAGCGGCGCGTTTACAGATCCGAATCGCCAGATTCTCGGTTCAGAGGAGGAATCCTGGCTATCCGACAAATTGCGCAGTTCGACCGCAAAATGGAAACTGATCGCACAGGGCGTGATGTTCGCGCAACTCAAGATAACGCCGGGGACGATTGCGAATGGCGGCGGCACGTTCGTGAACCCGGATCAATGGGATGGTTATCAACCCGCCCGGGACCGTGTATATGCCATCCTCAAGGGTAATGCAACGACTCCCGCGATCGACAATGTCGTGCTCCTCAGCGGTGACCTCCACAGTTCATGGGCGGCCGACCTGTCGCAGGATCCGAATAATTCGGACGTCGCCAGCGGTGGTTATGATCCGAATACGGGGGCGGGCTCGCGGGCGGTCGAATTCGTCAGCACATCGATTACTTCGCCCGGCTTGCGCGAACTGGCAAACGTGACAGTCGCCGGGCTCAAGCTCGTCAATCCGCATTTCAAATACATCGAACTTAGCAAGCGCGGCTACATGCTGGTGGACGTTGATGCCACCCGGGTCATCAACGAGTGGTGGTACGTGGATACGGTAGCGAGCGTCAGCAATGTGCAGTCATTCGGCATGGCCTTACAGGTTCAGGATGGCGCCAGGCATTTGATATTGGCATCGCAAACAGCGCCGCGATTAAATCCGCCAGCGCTGGCGCCGTGACGGAAAGAATCGGGAACGCTGTCCTTGAAAGAGCGCGCTGTTCTCTGCTGTGGGCTTGACTCTTCATGCGGTTTGAGTGGATTCGTCATCGCGTCGAGCTGTACGGGGATATCGCGCAAAAAAATGCCTAACTTGGTGATGAACCAGGGCAATCGCACGAAGAACCGCATGAACATTGGTGCTGCCGGGTTGCGTTCCCTCCCCCTCGCAGGGGGTAGGGGCGGAGCAGGGAATTCAGGAGGCATGCCTCCTGCCTGAGTAGCGGTATCCGCTTGGAAGCGGATACACATGGACGCGGGGTAGTGCGGTCGATGAATGATGTATGTTGCCGATCGACCGTCCTACCCCCATCCCAACCTTCCCCCTGCAAGGGGGAAGGGGCGAGAAGCCTCAGCCTGCAACGATCTTTATGCAATCGCCCTGGACGATGAACGCGCTCACTTGCCGTTGCGGCGATTACCGGTGACGTTGAACGCTTGCTGCCAATCAGCTAGCCAGATCGGAAGTGAATTATGCAGAAAAGTCGCTACACAATCAGGGTGATGACTCGGCAAGAAGTAGATATCGCCATCGACTGGGCTGCGGCAGAAGGATGGAACCCGGGGTTGTACGATGCGAATTGCTTCTACGCTGCTGATCCAAACGGTTTTCTTATCGGGTTGCTTGGGGATGAGCCTATTGCAACGGTTTCAGTCGTTAAATACGGTGATTCCTTCGGCTTCCTCGGTTTTTACATTGTCAAGCCGGCGTATCGTGGCAAGGGCTACGGAATTCAGATCTGGAACGCCGGTCTTGCGCAGCTTAGAGGTCGTACTATCGGCCTTGATGGTGTAGTAGATCGGCAGGGCAACTACCAGAATTCCGGGTTTACGTTGGCCTATACAAACATCCGATATCGGGGAACTGGCGGCGGGTATTTTTCGACTGATTCAGGGGTCGTGCAGTTGTCCACGCTCCTTTTTGATGAGATATGCGCATATGACAAACCGTTTTTTCCCGACAATCGCATGCAATTCCTGAGGTGCTGGATAAATCAACCCCAGAGTACGGCACTAGGCATCCTACGAAACGGCACGCTGGCGGGTTACGGGGTTCTGCGTAGTTGTCGCTCTGGATATAAGATCGGCCCATTATTTGCGGACAGTCCAGAGCTTGCAGAACATCTGTTCTTGGCGTTGAAGGCACATGCCCCGGAAGGTGCCCCAATTTTTCTGGACACGCCGGCAGTGAATTCAGCGGCAGTCGATTTAGTGAGGCGACACAACATGATCGTCGAGTTCGAGACGGCCCGCATGTACAGCGGCAAATGCCATGATTTGCCCATAAGCAGACTGTTCGGTGTCACGACTTTTGAACTTGGGTGATCAGAATTCAAAGACCAACACCTGAAACCGGCGTTTGCTGCGGACTGATGCCTTGGGCTCAAGCCGTCAATTTGCTAAGGCTTGGGGCTGATCTCATCCAAGCTGGGTCGTGGTGCCAATTGCCAATCAGCAAGCCGGATACATGCATGCAAACTGTTTCCTATCATCGAAAGCGCTTGCAAAAAGCGTCGGGTCCATACCTGCACCGAAAGTACGATAACCCTTTGTAGTGTGATAACTGATGGAGGTTCTATGTCGATAGCGTTACAAGAATTGGAAAGAACGGTGGGCGAGCTAACGGTGCCCGGCAAGGGAATTCTCGCAGCCGATGAGAGCGTTGGCACCATCGAGAAGCGGTTCAAGGCGGTGAACGCAGCGTGCACCGAGGAGACCCGACGCGATTACCGGGAGTTATTGTTTTCCACCCCCGGACTCGGTGATTTCATCAGTGGGGTCATCCTGTTCGAGGAGACGCTGAAACAGAAAAGTTTGACAAGTATGCTGCTGCCGCAGTTGCTGGCAGAACAAGGCATTGCATACGGAATCAAGGTGGATAGGGGCACGGTGCCGCTAACCGGCTTTCCCGGAGAGAAAATGACGCAGGGCCTGGACGGCCTGCAGCAGCGGCTTGGCGAGTACAAACAGATGGGTGCGCGTTTCGCCAAGTGGCGCGCGGTCATTGCCATCGGCGCGGGCATCCCGACGTCGCAGGCGATCGCAGCCAACGCGCATGACTTGGCGTCCTATGCGGCCATGTGCCAGGAGCTCGGCCTGGTACCGATCGTCGAGCCTGAGGTATTGATGGACGGCGATCATACGCTCGCGACCTGCGCGCGCGTCACCGAAGAGGTGCTGCATGCGGTGTTTCACGCGCTGCACCAGCACCGTGTCACGCTTGAGTGCCTGCTCCTGAAACCCAACATGGTCGTGCCTGGCGCCGCATGCTCCGAGCAAGCGACGCCGCATCAGGTGGCGCAGGCAACGCTCACCTGCCTGCGGCGCACGGTCCCGGCAGCGGTGCCTGGGATCAATTTCCTCTCGGGCGGGCAGAGTGATGCGGCGGCCACGGCCAACCTCAACGCCATGAACGCCACGGCACAAAGCCATCCGTGGGCCTTGAGCTTCTCCTACGGACGTGCGCTGCAGGCGCCTGCCCTAAAGGCGTGGCGCGGCGAGTCCGCGAACAAGATCAACGCGCAGCAAGCGCTTTACCAGCGGGCGCGCCTGAATAGCGCGGCGTGCCAAGGTCAATACACCGCCGCCATGGAGAACGAATGAGCTCCTGCGTGGGTCGAGCCGTGTCTGGTAACGCGGGTCGGGTCGCACCATCCCGGCACGCAGCTCGTGACGACTCTGGAACGCTGCCTGGTACCGGCTGATGCCGAACCGGCAGCTCAATCTGGAAACGGCCGTATTCATTGAATCTCGGACAATATGCAATTGATCACAACAATGAATTACTGTATGTTTATACAGTAATCGTGGTAAGCTAGTATTTTGTTGTGACCGATTTCATAGGGGATTTCCTACCATGGCGAACTTCAATTCCATAGGGACAGGCTTCGATTTTGAATACCTCGCTACATCGTTCTTGTTACGTATCGGCAGGCGGGAAATATCCATTTGTCGTGATTTTCGTAAGCGCTATTACACAACCAGTCCTGTTCTGGAATGGTGCCCGGGCATTGAGCCGGGACATCTTGAATTGTTGCTGCTGCGTAAGTGGTTGATCATCCTGTCTAGAGCTCGGTAGAGCGAAGCTTGCTGGAGCATATCGGCCCAGCTGCTTGACTCGGACGCCGCTTGGGACCCCGGTTTCGTGCCTGAACCAATTGAGCGAGCGGATAGCCGCGCGCGTGAGGCCTGCGGTGTGACCTCCGCGGTGTGTTATCGGGCGCAGACCGGACGATCGGGCAGGCTTTATTTGCGCCATTCGAAATGATCAAGCTCATCGAAAATCGCTTCTACTATCTTGAGAATTTCTGCACCGTCTTGGAGTGGATCGCGGAGCGTTACAGCGACCTTCTTACTGCCCAGGAACGGGAGTTCATCGACCACTTTCATCTGTTATCCAAGGAAACGAAAGCGCTACTGGTCAGAATGGTGATGCGCAAAGGCGATCTGTTTCGATCGAGCAAATTAGCGTACGACGAAATAGGGTCGGTAGAAGACGCAGCGGCGCCCCTGATTATGCTTGGCTGGGTCGATGAGAACCCATGGCTCAGCTTGGACGAGCTGTTCGGGCTCTTGAAAAAAGCCGAGATCTCACAGGTCTTCGGATCATCTCTCCATAAAACTGCAGCGAGAAAGTCGGATCAACTGCTGGCGCTTCGTGGTGAATTTACCGACAGCCGCGACTTTACGGCCTGGTACCCGGCATCCAACGAGCGCGTGTATCAGGTGCAAATCACCCCGATCTGCGATCGCCTCAGACTGATGTTCTTTGGTAACTTGCGGCAGGACTGGTCGGAGTTCGTGCTTGCGGACTTGGGGATATTCCAATATGAAAAAGTTGAGTTTTCAGCATCGTCACGGGGATTTCGGAGTCGCCAGGACATTGACGACTACCTGCACCTTCATCGATGTCGAGAACGATTCCTGCTGGGTGAGCCACCGGAAGAAGTTCTTAAGGACATCCCCGCCCGCGTGTATGACAATGATTGGCTAGAAGGTAGGCGCTCAAAACTGCTGTTTCAAATCGCCCAGCATTATGAGCAAATCAAGCAATTCCCTGCCGCGCTCAACGTCTATGGCCAATGCCAATATTCTGGTTCGCGCGTTCGAGCAATACGGATGATGGAACGCTGTGCCCAATTTGAATCGGCGTTCAGTTTGGCCAACATCGCCGAACGCACGCCCGAAAGCGAGGCAGAGAAACAACAGCTCTTGCGAATTTTGCCAAGATTGCATCGCAAGCTCGGCCATCCCAGGATTCCCGCGGTACACCACCACCTGGATCCCGCCAGTAGAATCGATCTGGCATTACCCAAACCTGAGCCGCTAATTTCAGTAGAGGAGCTCGTCAGGGTTCATCTGGAACAGCTTAGCCGCCAGCAGCGTGTACGAGTACATTACGTCGAAAATGCGCTGATCAATTCGCTGTTTGGATTGCTGTGTTGGAGTGCCATCTTTGCACCGATCCCAGGTGCTTTTTTTCACCCATTTCATACGGGTCCGGCCGATCTGCATAGCCCTGATTTCTATCGCCGCCGTGAGTCGCAGTTCATCAACAGTCTATTGCAGCTAGACTCGGATCAGTACACGCATACCATCCGCCATAACTTCAGAGAAAAAGCGGGAATACAGTCTCCGTTTGTATTCTGGGATGTATTGACCGAAGAGTTACTCGATCTTGCACTGTCCTGTGTGCCGGCGCTCCACCTGAAAATATGGTTCGAACGCATGTTGCTAGATATCAAATTGAACCGCGCAGGTATGCCGGATCTGATCCAATTTTGGCCGGACGAGAAGCGCTACCGCATGATCGAGGTAAAGGGACCGGGTGATCGCTTGCAGGACAACCAGATGCGATGGCTCGACTATTGTGCAAAGCACGACATCCCGGTCGCGGTATGTTATGTGCAATGGGCGGAACGGGTCGAATGAAATACGCGGTCGCCGTCCGTGCCCTGTGTGAATTCACTGCCAAGCAGGGTGATCTTGATTTGCGCTTCACGCCGTCGCCATCGGCACAGGAAGGCATCGCAGGACACGCGATCATCCGCTCGCGTCGTGCCGCCATGGATCAGGCCGATTCTCAGCCGGATTATCAGGCCGATTGTCAGGTCGGTTATCAGGCGGAGGTGGCCCTCACCGGCGAATTCAAGAATTTGCGCGTTGCCGGCCGCGCCGATGGCTATGATCCGGCACAGAATCAGCTGGAAGAAATCAAAACCTATCGGGGCGACCTGCGTCTCATGCCGGACAATCACAGACAGCTGCATTGGGCGCAGGTCAAGATTTACGGGTGGCTGCTGTGCCAAAAGCTGGGTCTGTCCGAGGTGCGCCTGGCGCTGGTCTACTTCGACATTGGCAGCCAAAAAGAAACCTTGATCGTCCAGCCGTATTCTGCGGACGCACTCAAGCAATTTTTCGAGGATCAATGCGAACGTTTTCTGGCGTGGTCCGAGCAGGAACTGGTTCATCGCGCCGCGCGGGACCAGGCGCTCACCTCACTGCGCTTTCCACACGCATCGTTCCGTTCGGGCCAGCGGGCCTTGGCGGAGAACGTGTACCGGGCCGCCGCCAGCGGTAGGTGCCTCATGGCGCAAGCGCCAACCGGAATTGGCAAGACCATCGGCACCATATTCCCGGCGCTTAAAGCCTGTCCCGGGCAGGAACTGGATAAGGTATTTTTCCTGGCGGCCAAGACATCAGGCCGCGGCTTGGCGCTCGATGCCCTTAACCTGATCAAAAGCAATGCACCATCCTTACCGCTTCGCGTGCTTGAACTGGTCGCTCGGGATAAAGCCTGCGAGCATCCCGATAAAGCCTGTCATGGAGAGTCTTGCCCACTCGCCAAAGGCTTTTACGATCGCCTGCCGCAGGCACGCAGCGCCGCATTAGTCAGCGGTCTGATGGATAAAAGCTCAGTGCGGGTGGTCGCGCTGGAACATCAGATCTGCCCGTACTACCTCAGTCAGGATCTGGTCCGTTGGAGTGACGTTGTGGTGGGAGACTACAACTATTATTTCGACTTGAACGCGATGCTGTATGGGCTAACCGTCGCCAATCAGTGGCGCGTTACCGTTCTGGTGGATGAAGCGCACAACATGATCGAGCGCGCCCGGAAGATGTACACGGCCGAACTGGACCAGGTTGGTTTCAAGATAGTGCGTCGGGCAGCGCCAGCCGCACTCAAAAAACCTCTTGATCGCCTCAATCGCCAGTGGAATGACTTGCACAAAAATCAGAACGCCTCTTATCAGGTCTACCCGGCCGTTCCGCCAAAATTCGTCAGCGGATTACAGCAAGTCATCAGCGCGATCTCGGAATATCTGAATGAAAATCCGACAGGCATTGATGCCAGGCTGCTGAGGCTTTACTTCGACCTGCTGCATTTTTCTCATCTGATCGAGCTGTTTGACTCGCATTCGCTGTTCGATATCACCAAGGAATCTGAAATCGGATCCTCAAGAAATGCGCAGACGGCGACAGTGCTTTGTCTACGCAATATTATCCCTGCAGCATTTCTCGAGCAGCGCTTTGCCGCTGCCCGTTGTGCCGTATTGTTCTCTGCCACCTTGAGCCCTTGGCATTACTATGGCGACACCCTCGGTCTGCCGAGCGATACCGCCTGGATCGACGTGCAATCTCCATTCAGTGCCGAACAATTGTCGGTGCAGGTCGTGAGCGATATTTCAACCCGATATCAACATCGTGCGGCATCTCTCGTGCCGATCGTTGAGGTGATGGCGAGACAGTACAAAACGCTGCCAGGGAACTATCTCGCGTTTTTCAGCAGCTTCGATTACCTGGAACAGGTGGTTGGACTATTTAGCGCACTGCATCCAGAGGTCCCGTTGTGGCTACAGTCGCGCCGGATGGAAGAGACTGAACGGGAACAATTTCTGGCGCGCTTCTCAGTTGGAAGCCAGGGCATAGGATTTGCCGTGCTGGGCGGCTCCTTTGCTGAAGGGATCGACCTACCCGGTGAGCGTCTGATCGGCGCATTTATCGCGACGTTGGGATTGCCCCAAGTTAATCCCGTTAACGAGCAAATGATGCAACGGATGGGCGCAACATTTGGCTCGAGCGTGGGCTATGACTACACGTATCTTTTTCCGGGTATACGGAAGGTCGTGCAGGCCGCCGGGCGTGTGATCCGGACTCAATACGATCGAGGTGTCGTGTATCTGATTGACGACCGGTTTGCACGACCGAACGTTGTTCGCCTGTTACCTAGTTGGTGGAAAATAGAACGCTAAAAGGGAGGGGCGCGTGTGCATAAAATCTCGGTGTTCGCGTGTTGGCACAATGGAATGAGCGAATTAGCTGCGATCCCAGTTGCATAAGAGCAATGCGCTGGCCGCTGCCGACGTCCAGGGATCAATCACCATCCTGCGTGCGGTGCCGGATTTTATCGATTTGACGACATCCTGGCTGAAATTTGTGAGAAGGCCGCGGTGCCCACGACTATCAAACACGGGTACGATGATTCACAACGACATTCAGTAAGTTGGTCTTGAATGGAAAACATGAAGTTATGGAGGGGAACATGCCATGAATTCACCCAACCGCAGGTCCGGGAGCGCAATGTGGCGATGCTGCAGCAATCACCAGCGGTAGCCATGGCGCATGGCGACTTGCGGCGCGTGCTCGACGCGCTTGGCGGATATGTCACCCGGTGAACCGCGTGAATAGTCAACCTTCAATTACCTCAACCCAACAGGAGAACGCTATGACAAAAATCATCGGGATTACAGGGAGTCTGCGTAGCCATTCGTACAATACTGCCTTGTTGCGTGCGGCTGCAGCGTTGGTGCCAGATGGAGCCACGCTGGAGATCGCGACACTCAAGGGAATTCCGCTCTATGACGGTGACGTGGAGGAAGCACACGGTATTCCATCGGCAGTAACGGCGTTAAAAGAACAGATCGCAGGGGCTGATGGCGTACTATTGGCGACTCCCGAATACAACAATTCCATACCTGGCGTGTTCAAGAACGCGATTGACTGGATGTCGCGACCACCTGCCGATATCCAGCGGATATTCGGCGGTCGACCGGTTGCGGTCGTGGGTGCCTCGCCCGGCGGGTTCGGTACGATCCTGTCCCAGAACGCCTGGTTGCCGGTGCTGCGAACCTTGGGTATGCGACCTTGGTTCGGCGGCCGCTTGCTCGTGTCCCGCGCCGGGAACGTCTTCGACGAGGCGGGCGAGATCGTTGACGAGAAAATGCGCGCACAACTCCAACAGTTCGTCCACAAATTCGTCGAGTTTGCGAAGACATAATGTTGAGCGGCGGCTCGATGAGCGCAGCTTAGTTTACCAAAAACAGTTCTCGTCGTTGAATCAGTAGAGCGACGGGAAGCGTATACTTTCATGCCTTATGAACTGTACTGCGGGCCTGATGTTCATCAATTGCTTGAGTCCCCAGGCACGAAGCAGTGATGCACCGGGAACCTCAGGATCCGGAGATGTCGCACAGTGGCTGACATGAGAAACCAGACGGCCAGCGATGGCCGGGCAAAATCAACCAAGGAGAGCAAGCACAATGGATTCCACGCTACGCAATATCGTACAAAAAATGCCGAAGGCAGAACTGCACATTCACATCGAAGGTTCGCTCGAGCCAGAACTGATTTTTGCGCTGGCCGAACGCAATCTTGTCGCACTTAATTACGCATCGGTGGATGAACTGCGGCGCGCATATGCGTTCACGGATTTGCAATCCTTCCTCGATATCTACTACGCCGGCGCCAGCGTGTTGCTGACCGAGCAGGATTTCTTCGACATGACCTGGGCGTATTTGCAGCGTGCGAAAGCCGACCATGTCCTGCATACCGAAATTTTCTTCGATCCGCAGACCCATACCACACGCGGCGTCGCGTTTTCGACCGTGATCGACGGCATCCATCGCGCGTTGCGCGAGGCGCGCGCGCGTTGGGGCATGAGCGGCGCGTTGATCATGTGCTTCTTGCGCCATCTGTCGGAGGAAGACGCGTTTGCGACTTTGGAGCAGGCACTGCCGTATCGCGACAAGTTCATCGGCGTCGGTCTCGATTCGTCGGAGCGCGGAAATCCTCCGGAAAAGTTTGCACGCGTGTTCGCACGCTGCAAAGAGTTGGGCTTGCATCTGGTTGCGCATGCGGGGGAGGAGGGGCCGCCGGCCTATATCGAGACCGCACTCGACGTGCTGCAGGTCGAACGTATCGATCATGGCGTTCGCTGCCTGGAAGACGCCGCATTGACCCGGCGCCTGGCACGCGACAAGATCCCGCTGACGGTGTGCCCGCTGTCTAACCTCAAGCTGCGCGTAATTGACAAGTTGAGCGATCATAATTTGTTGCAATTGTTGGATGCAGGCTTGGTGGCGACCATCAACTCGGACGATCCGGCGTATTTCGGTGGCTATATGAACGACAATTTTGTGCAAACTTTTGAAGCTTTGCCGCTGCAACGCAAGCATGCGCAGCAACTGGCGCGCAATAGTTTTTTCGCGTCGTTTCTGGATGCCTCGACCAAGCAGAAATATCTGGATGAGGTGGACACCTTCTTCCAGGATTGACGCATGATTCGAAGCGCGACGTTTTGGCGCGTTTGCCGCGCACCCGATCAAATATTCCGATTCGCGCAACCAAAAAACTCCGGGGAGTTAGTCTATGACAATGAAAATTCATCTTGATACCGTCATCCCATTGCTGCACAGGGCGACCTACGGCGTCCTGGCGACACAATCGACGCAGGTTGAAGGCTACCCCTTTGCATCTATCCTGCCATTCGCACTTGATGAACGGCACTACCCAGTATTTCTCGTCAGCGGTCTGGCGGAACACACAAAAAATCTCATGGCGGACCATCGCGCCAGTTTTCTGGTCTCCAGCCCGGACGGGCACAACGTCCTGACGGTGGCGCGGCTGACCATCGTGGGGGATGTGGAACGTTTCGACGCATCACAGGAATTGGTTGCGCGCTACCTTCGCTATCAGCCAGATGCGAAGCAGTACCTCGACCTTGGGGACTTTGCGTTCTTCCGGCTCACGCCAAAGCGCGCCAGATATGTGGCTGGTTTTGGTGAAATGGGTTGGATGGAAGAGGTCGAGTGGGCGAATGGGGCAGTCATGCCGCTAATCGACGAGGCAAAATTCTACCGGGAACTCATTGAGGTTTTACCGATGGGCATCCGGTTGCTAGGCCTGGATTACTATGGGGTCGACATCGAGCGTCAGGGCAAGCGCGAGCGACAGCAGTTTCCAAATGCGCCGGTTGGGACGGAACACATTGGCGAAGTGACAAAACGGTTTCTTGCCGCGTTGTGAATTGCCGACTGCCGCGAAATGTGGATTAAAGGCTGCTTGGCAACCGCTGGGGCAAAACAAAATTGGCATCGGCATGATTAAATTCCAGGGTGTCTTACAAAGCGACCTAATGATTATAAATAACCTACTCACTCAACAGGATTAAACATGAATGACGTCAACACGAGCAAACCCGTTACAATCAATCTCGCGTTGCAAGGTGGTGGTTCGCACGGCGCATTCACCTGGGGCGTGCTCGACCGGCTGCTGGAAGAAGAGCGCATCGTGGTCGACGGCATATCCGGTGCCAGCGCGGGTGCCATGAATGCAGTGGTGTATGCCGACGGCCTGCTCGACGGCGGCGTCCATGGCGCCAAAAAAGCGCTGCACGATTTCTGGAAAGCCGTGTCGGAAACGCCCAGCATCGGCGCGCTGAAAATTCCTTCGCTGATGGAATTCGTCGGTGCCGAGTTCGATCTCATGTCGCGCATGTTTTCGCCGTACCAGACCAATCCGCTCAACATCAATCCGCTGCGCGACATGCTGAACGCACAAATCGATTTCCCTCGGCTGCGCCAGAAAAGTCCGGTCAAGCTTTTCATTTGCGCCACCAACGTCAAGAGCGGGCGTGTCAAGGTGTTCAAAAATGCCGAGCTGTCGTGCGACGTGCTGCTTGCATCGTCGTGTCTGCCATTTTTATTCCAAGCGGTAGAGATTAATGGCGAACATTACTGGGACGGCGGCTACATGGGCAACCCGCCGATATTTCCGCTGTATGAACAAACCGAAACGCACGACATTATGATCGTGCAAATTAACCCGATCGAACGCAACGATGTGCCGGACACGTCACCGGAGATTATCGACCGTCTCAATGAAATCAGTTTCAATAGCCCGTTAATTCTGGAGTTGCGCGGGATCGACTTCGTCAACCGGATGCTCGCCGAAGACCGCGTGGACACGGGAAAATACAAGCACATCAAGATCCATGCGATTGATTCTGAAAATCAAATGCGCAAATTTGGCGCGTCTAGCAAATCCAATTCTGATTGGGGATTTTTGCAATCGTTGCACAAGATCGGCCGTCACGCCGCGGACAAATGGCTGGCTGAAAATCTCGACGCCATCGGCGAACGATCGAGCGTCAACATTGCACAGAAATTCTTATGAAGCGTGGTTTTTGTGGTTTACCTGGTCCAGGACCATCGCCCGTCGGCCCCGGCCATCCTGGAAATCGAAAATTCAACGGTACCGGTGACCTGATCCTGAGGCTTGGGACGGCGCCGGGTCAACACCCATCCAGTAACGCACGATATTCAGCTGCCGCATAGGTTGATCCCTGATCGGAGTGCAATATTGCCGGACCGGATCTGCGCCGGCTGACCGCCATGTTGCGCACATCCGAAATGCATATTGCGCAGCCCAACGTATGTAGTCTTCGCTTCCTCATTGAATTTCTGGCAACATGCACGGCGGTTTCAACCAGTTTCCATCGACACCGACTGTCACGGGGATAGCTATGCAAAAGGGGCGTGTGAAGGTCTGGTTCTGGCGAGTCTTGCTGGCACTTGTCGGATTATTGGCCATCGCCTTGCTCGGGTTATGGCTATTCCTGAGGGGCAGCCTGGCGCGGCTGGACGGCATTCAGGCAGTCGCCGGCCTGAATGCCACGGTCAGCGTGGCGCGCGATGCGCTCGGCGTGCCGCTGATCAGCGGTAGCGACCGGCGCGATGTAGCCTACGCCACCGGCTTTGTACACGCGCAGGACCGTTTTTTTCAGATGGACTTGCTGCGCCGCATGGCGGCCGGCGAACTGGCGGAATTGTTCGGGCCGCACGCCGTCGCTCTCGATAAATCGCATCGGCTGCATCGATTTCGCGCACGCGCCGAAAAGGCCTTGCAGGCGCTGGCGCCGGCTGACCGCCAGTTATTGGAGCGCTATGTTGCAGGCGTGAACGATGGCCTGAGTGGGCTTGCCGCCCGGCCGTTTGAATATGCCCTCATCGGCGTCGCGCCGAGAATATGGTCGGCGGCTGATTCGCTACTGGTGATCTGGGCCATGTATTTCGATTTACAGGGCGGCCAGGAGCCGCGCGAACTGGCGCGCGGCTGGCTGAAGGAGCACAGCAGTGCCGATCAACTGGCGTTCCTGTTGCCGCAATCGACGCAGTGGGATGCGCCGCTGGATGCCGACAAGGTCGCCGCGCCAGACGCAGCGATTCCAGCCACCGCGCCCGACTGGTGGACGAAGCCGCGCGCGAAAGATGCGCTCAAAGTCGCCACCGCTGAATTTCTCGACCGCCCCTTTCTCGATCCCTCTTTTCTCGATTCTGTCGGCAGCAACAACTGGGCCTTGGCGGGGAGCCGCAGCAAGGACGGCGTGGCGATCGTGTCCGACGATATGCATCTCGGCATCCAGCTGCCGAACACCTGGTATCGCGAAGCACTGCAATTTCGCGAGGCCGGCGCGACGCTGCGCATCGTCGGCGTTACCTTGCCCGGCGCGCCGGTCGTGGTGGTCGGCAGCAATGGCCACGTGGCGTGGGGATTTACGAACAGTTATGGGGACTATCTCGATCTGATCGAGGTGGTTGCCGATGCCGACAAGCCCGGACTAGTGCGTACGCCTGGTGGCTGGGAGACTCCCGTCGCGTATGAAGAAATGATCCTCGTGAAGGGCGCGCCGGCAGAAAAGCTACTGGTACGTGAAACTTCGCTGGGACCGTTGCGCAAAGTAGCGGGGCGCAGCTATGCGATTCATTGGGTGGCGCATGCCGCCGAGGCAGTCAATATGAATGCGAAAAAACTGGAGTCGGCCAAGACGCTGGCCGACGCGCTTGCAATTGCCGCCACCATGGGCATCCCGGCGCAAAATTTTGTCGCCGGCGACGACAGGGGCAATATCGGCTGGACCATCGCCGGCCCCTTGCCACGGCGTGCTCAAACCGGTCTGGCGGCGACCTTTCCGCTGACAGCGGATGACCCGGCCGCGTCCTGGCAGGGCTGGCTGACGCCAGCGGAATATCCGCAAGTGCGCAATCCCGACAACGGCCAGCTGTCGACGGCAAACAGTCGTCAGTTGATGGGCGCCAGCGCCGATTTGCTTGGCGACGGTGGCTTTGACCTTGGCGCGCGCGGCCACCAAGTGCGCGACGACCTGACCGCGCTGGGCGCAAAAACCGATGTGAATGGGGCATATGGCGTGACCTTGGACGACCGCGCCATTTTCCTGTCGGATTGGCGCAACCGCGCTATTGCGGCGTTGGACGCCGGCACCGTAGCCCAGCATCCGCAGCGCGCCCAGTTTCTGCAATTGCTGAAGAGCGGCTGGACCGGTCACGCCAGCGTTAACTCCGCCGCCTACCGAATCACGCGCGGCTTCATGTACGCACTGTACGATCTGTTGTTTGATGGCGCCAACGGCGAGCTGGCCAAGCTTGATGATAATGCCAGCATGGCCGCTGCGACGTCGCGCTGGCCAGTGGTGCTCGCACGCCTGCTCGATGGTCGGCCGCCGGCCTGGCTACCGCCCCAGTATGCAAGCTGGCAGGCGGTGCAAGTGGCAGCCATCGATCGGGTGATTGCTGATCTGACCAAGGATGGCAAAACCCTGGCCTCGGCTACGTGGGGCGAACGCAATACTGCAGCGATTGTGCATCCCATCGGTTCGGCTATGCCTTTGCTGCGCCGCTGGCTTGCGGTTCCCGCGGACATGTTGCCGGGCGACAGCAACATGCCGCGCGTGGCCGGCCGCAATTTTGGGCAATCGGAACGCATGACGGTATCGCCCGGCAAGGAGGAGGAAGGTATCTTCAATATGCCCGGCGGGCAAAGTGGCCATCCCTTGTCGCCATTTTTTCTCGCCGGTCACGAGGCTTGGGTCACTGGCCAAGCCACACCATTGTTGCCCGGTGCGGAGAAACATACTCTCACGTTCGTAAAATAGGGGAGCGAAGTCTTAAGCCGGCGGCGGCCACGTCGGGGTTGGGCGTAGGCCGCATGTTGGGCGGCGATTGAGCCGGATACAACGGTGGTCGATCATGTGCACCCTCTGTACCAGTTAAAGATCAACCAACACCTCAAACCCTCCATAAATCATTCTCTTGCCATCGAACGGCATGGACGCCGGCTTCATCATGTCGGCCATGCGGGGGTCCTTCATCACCTTGTCGTTGACCTCGTCGCGGTGGGCGCGCGATTCGTACACGATCCAGGCGAAGATGACGGTCTCTTCGGGCTCGAGATTCACGCTTTGTGGGAACGAGGTGAGCTTGCCGGGTTTCACGTCATCGGCAATGCACTCGCGAAATTGCAGCGCTCCATGCTCGCGCCAGATCGCGCCGCATTTGTTCGCGATTGCGCGGTAGGCCTCCACATTTGTTTTGGGAAGCGGTAGAACAAATCCGTCGACGTAGGCCATGACATTCTCCTTGAGGAAATAGATCTGTCGAACATGCGGTTCATTTATTACTTGGCAATCACAATGCCCAGCTTAGTCAGGGGCAGTCGAGAAAACAAGGAATTTATCCGCCAAGCCCATGAACGCGCTAGCACCCCACTTGGGATCAATTTAGAATTAAGCGCTTATTGTTGGCAACAAATAAAGTTCTGTCCTGAAAAAGATCTAAGTCCCTGACTGGAGGAGCGGCCGCATGACGTTTTGCAAAGATTGCTTCAATGCTAAATCGCGGTCAGTTTCTGCACGGAAAATTCTACTTTTGAGATCGACTTAACAGGGGGGCGTGCGTAAAAGCGTGAGTTTGGCAAATGATTTAAGGCTACGCTTATATGGACGTCTCCCGGAAAGCAAGTTTTAGCAGCATGAAGTTTCAATGGAGGTTGCAGTCTTATATGCGGCCTGTTTGCGCAGGCGTTTCATCCTGCTGGCCCTGATGGCGGGCAAGGTTCCTATCTGATTATCGAGCTTGATGCCCTGTAGCCTTATCGGATTGTCCCTGCCCCGGTATGACTGTTGACCCATCACTTTGCTTTGTGCTTACTCTCCTTCAAAACGTTTGTGTTGGATATGTCTTGTCAACTTTCTGCCCGGTGTAACTCATGCAGCCACGGTTTCGGCTGGATTCCATTTGCCCTGATCAAAGGCTTTGCCTTTTGTCAGGACGGCCCAGGCCGTTCGCGCCAGTTTGTTGGCCAATGCGGCGACCACCACGCTGTAAGGGCGTCTGGCCAGCAACGCTTGTACCCACGCTGATTGCACACTTCGCGCAATCACCGCTCGCGCGCCGTGCATCAGCAGGGTTCGTATATAGGCGTCACCACGCTTGGAGATCCCAAACTACCTGATCTTGCCGCCGGTTCCTGTTTGTCGGGGAGTCAACCCGAGCCAGGCGGCAAACTGGCGCCCTGAATAAAATCTCGACACGTCCGACACGGTGGCGTTCAATGCAGTGGCGGTCAGCGGGCCAATGTTATCCCGTTGACGAAGGTCACCAACCTGCCATGCGGGGATGAGTGACGTGACATCAACAAAACCTTATGGCA
>NZ_JBHRTP010000079.1:0-3905 GCF_042646465.1 Pseudundibacterium arcticum | reverse complement strand
CATCATCTACGTCTCGATGTCGGTCGAAGGCGTGGCCGCGATGCAGGCCTGCGCCCGGATCGGCGCCACGCACTCGGTCGTGTTCGGCGGTTTCTCGGCCAAGTCGCTGCAGGAGCGCATCATCGACGCCGGCGCGGTGGCCGTGATCACGGCTGACGAACAGTTGCGCGGCGGCAAGGCGCTGCCACTGAAAGCAATCGTCGATGACGCACTGGCAATGGGCGGCTGCGACAGCGTCGAGAACGTCGTGGTGTATCAGCGCACCGGCGGCAAGATCACTATGGCGAGCGGGCGCGACAGCTGGCTGCACGAGCTGGTCGCAAAGCAGCCGGACCTGTGCGAGCCGGAATGGGTCAGCGCCGAGCATCCGCTATTCATCCTCTACACCTCCGGCTCGACCGGCACCCCGAAGGGCGTCCAGCATTCCTCCGGCGGCTTCCTGCTGTGGGCCATGCTCACCATGAAGTGGACCTTCGACATCAAGCCGAGCGACGTGTTCTGGTGCACCGCCGACATCGGCTGGGTCACCGGCCACACCTACATCGCCTACGGCCCACTCGCGGTCGGTGCCACCGAAGTCGTGTTCGAAGGGATCCCGACCTACCCGAACGCCGGCCGCTTCTGGGACATGATCCAGAAGCACAAGGTCAGCATCTTCTACACCGCCCCGACCGCGATCCGCTCGCTGATCAAGGCCGCCGATGCCGACGCCAACATCCATCCCGACAAATACGACCTGTCCAGCCTGCGCCTGTTGGGCACGGTGGGCGAGCCGATCAACCCGGAAGCCTGGATCTGGTACTACAAACACATCGGCCGCGAACACTGCCCGATCGTCGACACCTTCTGGCAAACCGAGACCGGCGGCCACATGATCAGCCCGCTGCCGGGCGCGACGCCGATGGTGCCCGGCTCCTGCACGCTGCCGCTGCCCGGCATCATGGCCGCGGTGGTCGATGAAACCGGCCAGGACCTGCCGAACGGCCACGGCGGCATCCTGGTCGTCAAGCGGCCATGGCCGGCGATGATCCGCACCATCTGGGGCGACCCGGAGCGCTACAAGAAGAGCTACTTCCCGGACGAACTCGGCGGCACCACCTATCTGGCCGGCGACGGCGCGATCCGCAACAAGGACACCGGCTACTTCACCATCACCGGCCGCATCGACGACGTGCTCAACGTCTCCGGTCACCGCATGGGCACCATGGAAATCGAATCGGCGCTGGTGGCCCATCCGCTGGTGGCCGAAGCGGCCGTGGTCGGCAAGCCGGACGACACCACCGGCGAATCGATCTGCGCCTTCGTGGTCCTGAAGCGGACGCGCCCGATCGGCGATGAAGCCAAGCAGATCGCCAAGGAACTGCGCGACTGGGTCGCCAAGGAAATCGGCCCGATCGCCAAACCGAAAGAACTGCGCTTCGGCGACAACCTGCCCAAGACCCGCTCCGGCAAGATCATGCGGCGCCTGCTGCGCGTGCTGGCCAGGAACGAGGAAATCACGCAGGATGTCTCGACGCTGGAGAATCCGGCAATCCTGGAGCAGCTCAAGCAGGCTTTGTAACGCGAGGTGGCCGAGGTTCTGCACCCGGTTGAAGAAAACAAAAACGGCGCCGGAAGAAGGGCGCCGTTTTTGTTGCATGACTTTTATTGCATGATTCGCAGACAAATTTGGCAGTCGCAGCAAGTAGGATGGGTGCAACCCATCATTGCCGACGTGGATGATGGCTTGCGCCGATCCGACGGCGCTGCGAGGGGGAGGTGCCAAATGCCTTGCCCAGCAACGATCTTCATGTGATTGCCCTGCTACGCCCCGCATAAATTGCCGCGCACCCAATTATTTTGCTATAATTCGCGGCTTCGTGAAAGCGAACAGCAGTATGCAGGAGAGATGGATGAGTGGTTGAAGTCGCACGCCTGGAAAGCGTGTATAGGTTCATAGCCTATCCGGGGTTCGAATCCCCGTCTCTCCGCCAATGAGTCAGCTGCTCAGATAGTTATCTGAGATAGCAAGAAAAAAGCGCTTAATAATCAAATGGTTAGTTTGATTATTAAGCGCTTTTTCTTTTTGGCTGCTCAGATCGATAGGCGTCATCCATACAAATTCGATCTACTTTCTCTGGTTCGCGGTTTGGGCGTCCGGTTCAAAATTTAGAGCCTATGCTATGTATTGGCGCCGATTGACATTTAATCTATCCGAGAAACCATGGTTGTCCGCGAAACTCGGTGGCGCGCGGGCGGCAGCAAGACTGTTAAAGCGAGACCTATAAACCGTGCTTATCCGGTTAGCTCCCAAGCCTACTAGCCTGAATATTTCATGAACTTGGTTGGCGCCGGGAGTTCAATCAACATTTTGATCCGGTTGGCGACATGACGATGCAATGGGCAAAGGTTGCCCTACCCATGCAAAGTGGGATAAATGCTGATCGTGTTTGAAGGTGATTGGGAAGGGTGGGCGGTCTATTTTCGGCTGACTGGACGTATCCGTATCAGGACGAGTTGACGAGTTTTGCGGGTCTTGGTATGAACAAGCGCTCAGCGAGCGTATGGAGAAGATGCTTGACCGGGCATGCACTCGGCAGATGCAAGACGACACGGTTTTTGCACTGCCGGACCTGCACTGCGATTTTGAATAGTTTCGTAATGACCGTCGATGGCTGTGCTTGCGACAGTGCCGTATGCTGCAGGCCCTGTGTGCGCAATTGCTGGTGCAAGACATAGGCAGCGGCGTGCTGCAGCAGGCGCATGCAGTTAGCCAGGAAGGTCGTGCAGGAAGTACGATCGGACGCCAGATCGCCCTTGAGGTGCTTGATGAAATTTTCTGTCTGGCCACGTCCGCAGTACAGATCTTCATATAACATGCCGGCATCAAGCCCGACTAGGGAAGTGACCACAAATCGGGGATTCTCACCCTGGGCCATCACCTCCGCTTTCAAGAGCACATGCCACGGTTTGGACCACGAACCTGCTGCATAGGTAAATTCGTGAAACAGGCGAACCGCTTCCGGCACCACATCCTGAGTCTGTACGTCGGCCCATAAAGCGCATGCGCGCTGCTTGGTCGGCTCTGCCAGGGCTTGCAGTTTCACATTGCCCGACAGTCCAAAAATGAAGTCGATGTTCGGCATGGCGTCTATCATCTGCATCATTTCCGGGCCACTGAAATGTCCGTCGCCCCGCACCAGAATGTGCGTCTGCGGAAAGCGCTTGCGGATGAGCATGAGCACGCGCTTCATGATCATGGCATTCTCGGCGCCCGTTGGCCGTTTGCCAGGGCGCAGCACTGCTGCCACCAGCGCACCGGACAAGCCGTCAAAAATCATCAGCGGCAAGTAGCAAGTGCTTTGGTAGAAATGGTTATAAAACGCCAGCGGCTGCTGCCCGTGCGCGGCATCTTCCGAGTGATCCAGATCGAGCACCAAGGTCTTCGGCGGGCAGGCGAAGCTGGCGATGAATTGTTCAACCAGGGCTTGGCTGACGCGATAGATGTCCTTGCTGCTGACTGCATGTTCAAAGCGGGAAATGGTCGAGGCCGACGCCAGCGTACTGCCAGCATCAAACGGCAATCGACCTGCGCCGAGCCGAAACATCGGGTCATTGCGCAAGGCATTGGAATCGTTGCCGTCTTCGTAGCCGCAACCGATTTGATAGATGCGCTGCGCCAGGATGTCACGGTAGAAGTGGGTAATGTAGCTGGCATGTCTTGTATCGACCAGCGCTGCCGCCAGCCGCTGCGTCAAGCCAATCTGGCGATCAACGCCGCTGAGCAACAAGGGGCCAAGATCGGACGACAAGCCGCCGCCGGCAAAATCGGCGCGGATCGTATGGTTTGGAATGGATGCAAATCGGAGTTGTTCTGTCGTAGAATTCATGCTGGGCAACGCGTTGTTTGTGTTGATGAATGCGTT
>NZ_JBHRTP010000078.1:0-101741 GCF_042646465.1 Pseudundibacterium arcticum | reverse complement strand
TGCACTTCTCGTCAACTTCTTTTCTTGCTGCACTGCTTTATTTTTCTGCCGTGCCACCCTGCTTCCCGTCTTGCTTTTCCAGGCCGCGCATCGCTGCGCCGGCCGCTTGAACCGGGCTGTATTTCCGCCCCTGCTCAACGGGAGCCGAACTATAGCAAAGGTTGCGGAAGATTGGCAAGCGATTTCAAAGCGAAATATCCTTGAGCGCGCCTAATTTACTGAGCTCCGGCCGGAGACGGCATGCAACATCCACATCGTCAAAACCTATTCCAGTTCTATCCAACAGGCAAATATCGGATGACCTCCTATGACCATGGGTGGGCCTGCTCTATGCGCATGGAAGCCTGCTTTTCGCAACAAACGCTCAATGCCGATAGGCGAGACAGTAATGAGTCTTTTTGCGCCATGTGTGGCTGCGCAGGCGATTGATTCCTGCAGCAATCGCACCGCAACTGGGGAAGAAAATTGTCCGAGGGCCGAAGAAGTCCGGTTATTGAAATCCATAGCAGCGAAACGAGACAGCTCCCAAACGTCCGGCGTACACGGCGGTACGAGGCCGTTCATCAGCTCAGGAAATACTTCGCCCAGGAGATATGGCCGATCGGTAGGTAAGAGACGGGCACAACCATTGACTTGTCCTTCGTCATCCTGAGTTGCCACGTACAGCGTATCAGGTCGGTCAAATTGATCCAGTTCCAATCCATTTTGAGTCTGTAGCTGCCAACCCAATGTGTCAACGAACACCTTGTGCCTATAACTGGAAATTTTTCTAAACAGATTTTGCGACAGGAACTCTGTTTTCCCTGAAATGACGTTCATTTGCTCTCCTGGAAATGACATATTCTGAAGGAGGGCATTTGACGCGATTGGGGGCGTTTACAAAACTGTCAGAGTTAACAGATAGACAAGCAATTATTGCAGACTTCAATTATGGAGCGCTCGATTAGCCAGGCATCCGCTTAATCAAAAATGTCAGTATTCCTGCTTGAACTCTTGGCGTGCCCCTCGAAAATTTGACAAATTAACCTACGCCGGCATTTGGTTGCACTGTCCATACCTGATCCAAATGCAAGTCGAAATCCCTCACGCTGGCTCAAATGTCGCTACCAAAAACGTTCGTTCACATCGATGCCAAATTCAGTAACATTCGACTATATGACTCAACACGATGGTCTGCCAGTTGACGTTATCAATATAAGCCCCCAGCAATTCCGATGTTTGCTCATAGCCAACATCTTTGCCGTTGCTGCTTTGCAACATGACGTTACTCCGTGGCCCACTGATCCTGCTCAACTCTGTTAGACCACCAATCGCGCTCATCTGCCAATCCCAACCGATGGTAATGCCAGCATTCGACACATCCTGATTGACCCACTCGGTATAGCCGGTTATCGACGTGGGATGTGCGCCGTCCGATATTTCCAGCGGTGCATCCTGATCTATGCCAGAAATCAAATGCCCGATGGATATATTTTGAATTTCAGGAAAGAAAAACCGGATGTATCCATCGCTGGATACGGCCAAGATGCGGTGTGTTGTGTCTACTTGCCGGTCTGAGGAAGCGTATCGACTCATATAGCAACGTCAAGGTGGGGGTGCGAATTATTGTTACAGTATTGTGACAAGAATGATGCATCAACTCTTAGCCATTATGCAATGTCAACTCTGACAGGGGTGGTTTATGCGAACTAAGATGCTAGCATTCAATGTTGCCAAGTCAGGATAGAAATTAATGTAATATTGCCCGCAAGCATGTTTTGATAGTAATTTTCACGTAACGAAATAGCAGATTGAGGAGTGTGCGTGGATAATTGGCAAGAAGATCAGATTCAATCTTTGCTGGGCGCGAAGACTGACGTCGCTTTTTTTGCGGAATTATCGCGTGCGGCCAATAAGATCGGCTTCGATTATTGCGCCTATGGCATGCAAATGCCGCTGCCGGTATCGAAACCAAAACTAATTATGCTCAATAATTATTCGGAAGGTTGGCAACAGCGCTACCTGAAGGAAAATTACCTCGCCGTCGATCCCACGGTGGCGCATGGCATGCGTTCTGTAATGCCCTTGGTGTGGTCCGAAAAGGTGTTTGCCACCAGTCGCCCCTTTTGGGAGGATGCTCGGGCGCACGGCATTTGCGTTGGGTGGGCGCAATCATGCTACGACTCAAAGGGTGTTGGTGGTTTATTGACTCTGGCTCGCTCGAACGATGATCTCAGTGGCAAAGAGTTAAGCGACATTTCTCTGAAAATGTCATGGCTAGCTCAAGTGGCGCACGAGGGCTTATCGCGATTAGTCGTGTCGAAGATGATGCCGGAAGTGGACGTGAGCTTGTCGGCGAGAGAAATCGACGTGTTGCGCTGGACAGCCGATGGAAAGACGTCCAGCGAAGTGGGCGAAATCTTATACATATCCGAGCGCACAGTGAATTTTCATGTAAATAATGCGCTGATCAAATTAGGTGCCGCCAACAAGACTGCCGGCGTCATCAAGGCTGCGGCCTTGGGCTTTTTGTAAATTCTTTACTGCCAACGCGTTGCCTGTCAACGCGCTCCTCCCGCATCATCCGCACATCTTGAGTTGCCCTCTCGGTCCTGGCTTGCCAGGTCGAGATGACGGGTATCACCCCACCAAGCGAAATTTAAGCAGCATCAATCGTCACGACATTGGATAATGCTGGGCTTATTTCTATACAAATCCAGGCGCTCCGATAACAAGGCGCCCCGGCATCACGACATTTGGCCACATCACTTTTGCACTCTTATACGTCATGCGGCAGACCTAGGAACATGGCCGGCCTACTTGCAACGCGATCTAACGTTGCGACAAAAGACCACAATACGATCTATTGTGTCCTCATCAAGCTTCATCGCAATAATACTGAGGTCCGCTTCACAGCGTCCGGAAGGAAAAAATAGTGGCATCACCCAACGAAATCAATGGGATAAACAATAAGACTTTGTCCGCGGAGAAACATACGCCAATGATGCAGCAATACCTCGGGATCAAGGTTGACCATCCCGACACCTTGCTGTTTTACCGCATGGGCGATTTTTACGAATTGTTTTTTGACGATGCGCAAAAAGCATCGCGGCTGCTGGGCATCACGTTAACCCAGCGCGGCAACTCGAACGGCGCGCCGATCAAAATGGCAGGTGTGCCTTTTCATGCAGTCGAACAGTATCTCGCCAAACTGATCAAGTTGGGCGAATCGGTTGCCATCTGCGAGCAGATCGGCGACCCGGCAACCAGCAAGGGCCCGGTTGAGCGCAAGGTGACGCGAGTAATTACGCCCGGTACGCTGTCCGATTCCGATTTGTTACCCGAAAAATCGGAGCGGCCATTGCTGGCATTGTGTGAACTAGTTCAACGAAAAACGGTTACCGTCGGCTTGGCATGGCTATCGATGGCGAGTGGCGCCTTGAAGCTGATGGAATTTTCCGGCGATCTGAAATCGTGTCACAACCGCCTGCAGCAGGAACTGGAACGCATCGCACCGGCCGAAATCCTGCTCGCCGATGCCATCGATCTTCCATTTGAAGGGGCACTGAACGGCAAGATCGCCAGTGTGCCGCAATGGCATTTCGACCTCCCAAGCGGACAAAAGTCCTTGTTTGAGCAACTCGGCGTGGCCACCCTGACCGGATTTGGCGCTGACGGCATGAGCGCAGCGATCGGTGCTGCCGGCGCGCTGCTGCGTTACGCGCAGTCGACGCAGGGCAAAGGCTTGCAACACGTGCGCAAGCTGACCACAGAAACCGAGAACGAATTCATCGGACTCGATAGCGCCACCCGGCGCAATCTGGAATTGACCGAGACCATCCGCGGACAGGATGCATCGCACGCCTCCCCTACCCTGTTTTCGATGCTCGACCATTGCCGCACCGCGATGGGCTCGCGCCTGCTGCGGCATTGGCTGCATCACGCCCGGCGCGATCAGTCCGTGGCGCGCGCGCGCCACGCGGCGATCAATGCCTTGATGCAGGCCGAAGTATCGGATGGCCTGGCCAATACCCTGACCGCGGTACCTGATATTGAACGGATCACCACCCGGATTGCATTATTGTCGGCGCGCCCGCGCGACTTGGCCAGTCTGCGCAACGGATTGCAGCAGTTGCCTGCATTGCGCTCTTATGTCGCCATGTGTCAGGAATACGATGGCGACGGCTCGGCGACACTGCTGAACGCAACCCACGAGACGATCGCGACCCCGGTCGAGTGCCTCGATCTGCTGGAGCGCGCAGTCGCGTTGGAACCTGCTGCGATGGTGCGCGATGGCGGCGTGTTTGCCCGCGGCTTCGATGCGCACCTGGACGAATTGCGCGCGCTGTCGGAGAACGCCGGTCAGTTTCTGGTCGATCTCGAAACGCGCGAGCGCAACCGCACCGGCATCGCTAATCTACGCGTCGAATACAACAAGGTGCATGGTTTCTACATCGAAGTCACGCACGGCCAAACCGACAAGGTGCCGGACGATTATCGCCGCCGCCAAACCCTGAAGAACGCAGAGCGCTACATTACACCGGAACTCAAGGCCTTCGAGGACAAGGCGCTGTCTGCGCAAGAACGCGCGTTGGTGCGCGAAAAAGTCCTATACGAAAAGTTGCTGCAGGATCTCGCGCCGCACATCGGCACACTGCAGGCGATTGCGCAGGCGTTGGCCCAACTTGATACCCTGGTGGCACTGGCCGACCATGCAACCCGTCACAACTGGTGTGCGCCCCGGCTGGTCGCAGAAGCTGCGATCTCGATCGAACAAGGGCGCCATCCGGTGGTCGAAAACCAGATCGAGCGTTTCATCGCCAACGATTGTCAGCTCAACACCGAGCACAAATTGCTGCTCATCACCGGCCCCAACATGGGCGGCAAATCGACCTTCATGCGGCAGGTCGCCTTGATTACGCTGCTGGCCTACGTCGGCAGCTACGTGCCAGCCGCCGGCGCGGTGATCGGTCCGATTGACCGCATCTTCACCCGCATCGGTGCGGCCGACGATCTGGCTGGCGGGCGCTCGACTTTCATGGTCGAGATGACCGAATCAGCCGCAATCCTGAATGGTGCCACTGAGCATTCGCTGGTGCTGATGGATGAGGTCGGTCGCGGCACATCGACCTTCGATGGCCTGGCACTGGCGTGGGCGATCGCCAGACATTTGATCGACAACACCAGAAGTTTCACCCTGTTTGCCACCCATTATTTCGAACTCACGCAATTGCCGGAAACGCATCCAAGTGCCGCCAACGTCCATCTGAGTGCTGTCGAGCACAAGGACAGCATCGTGTTCCTGCACGCGGTGCAGCCGGGTCCGGCATCGCAAAGCTACGGCCTGCAAGTGGCGCAACTGGCTGGCGTGCCACCACCGGTCATTCGCGCGGCACGCAAGCATCTGGCCATGCTGGAGGCCCACTCGGTGCAGACAACCCCACAATTTGATTTGTTTGCGGCGCCGCAGGCTGCGATGGCGGAACTCTCCATGGAAGACTTTACGCCAGATCCTGCCATCGCTGCGGTGACAGAAGCGCTGCAGCAACTCGATCCCGATGCCCTGTCGCCGCGCGACGCGCTCGACGCCTTGTACCGGCTCAAGCAACTGGCCGATGCGCTAGCCTGATCCGACATGCGCAAGCTGCAACCTGACTACGCCATTAGACACCGCTTCCTGCCGCGCGCCTTGTTTGTGACACTCATGATGTATGCCACGGCAGCGATTGCACAAACGTCGGAATTCAGTTTCGGCGTGATTCCGCATGCGTTTCAAAACGGTACCGATGAAACGCCGCTACGCGACGCAATCGCTGAAACAAACCGGGAAAATCTGGCATTTGTCGTCGTCAATGGCATCAAAGCGAGCAAAGAAGCGTGCGACGATGCGTTGTATGATCGGCGCAAGAGCCTGCTCAATGCAGCCGAGAATGGCATCGTGATATCGCTGGCGGCGAGCGACTGGACCGAATGCAAGAACGCCAAGGCAAGATCGGCGGCGGTAGAGCGCTTGAACCGACTGCGGGAAGTTTTTTTCACCGATGATTTCTCGCTCGGTGCCAGCAAAATCCCACTGGTAAGGCAATCGTCCAGCGCCAAATTTCGCAGCTATGTTGAAAACGCGCGCTGGGAATTCGCGACCGTTCTGTTTGCCACTGTCAATCTACCGGGACAGAACAATCATTACCGGTCTGACGCGGGCCGCAACAGCGAGTTTGAAGACCGGCTGATCGCCAACCGGGATTGGCTGGATCGTATTTTCAGCCAGGCACGACGGCGTAAGTTGGAAGGCATCGTACTTTTTTGCGATGCCAATCCGCTGGAATCGCCGAATCAGGCGCAACTGTCCAGCTATGGGGCGCGACGCGACGGCTTCGCTGAAGCACGTCATTTGATCACCGGTCTGGCGGCAAAATTCGGTGGCAAGGTATTGCTTGTTTATGGACAGAATCAGTCCCCGTCGAACAGCGAATCTGCCATCGCCTGGCATGACAATCTCGGCACGCTGGGCGTCAATACCCACTGGGTCGGGGTTACCGTGCATCCGGGTAGCAACGCGCTGTTCTCGGTCGGCGACTATCGGCCGATTGCCAAAAACGCCAGAAAATAACAAAAATTACGGGAGTATGACGAGAAATATGCGCTCTCCCGCCATAGCTCATTGACTCCAATAAACATACTGGTCCCAGTATGCTTATCGCGCTCATCGAAGCAGCGACCATCAAAAAAACCATCTGCGGCACAAAAAAACCGCGACCTGGGCACGGTCGCGGTTTGTCATGACTAACGCATCAGCGGTCACTGCCGCAGAAACTATCGCGCAATAAACCACGCTCGCTGCAACGTAGCTGTGGCCGCCGTTAGTTCTTAATGAATTGGATGCGAACGGAAATGGTCGCCTTCGTCATCATCCAGGTCATCGTGGTGGTGACCGTGCGCGCCATGCACATGTTCATGCGCAATTTCTTCATCGCTGGCGGCGCGAACTTCTGTGACATTCAGCGAAAACCGCAATGCCATTCCGGCCAAAGGATGATTGCCATCCAGGACCACCTTGTCATCCGCGATATCGGTCACGGTAAAAATCAGGGCATCGTCATCGTCATCAGTGCCGTCCGGCATGCCCTCGAACTGCATCCCGACCTCCAGCGGCTCCGGCAATCGGTTGCGCGGCTCCACCTTGACCAGGGCCGGGTCGTATTCACCGAATGCATCGTCCGGCTCGACCTGGATCGTGGTGGCGAACCCGGCCTCCTTGCCGTCCAGCGCCTCTTCGATTTTTGGCAGCGTGTTTTCATACCCGCCGTGCAGATAAACCATCGGCTCACGGCCATCTTCGATCAGATTGTCCTGAGCATCCGACAGTTTATATTTCACGGTCACTACCGTATTCTTGGCAATCTTCATGGCACTTCCTTTCATTAATAATCAAACGAATTATACCTGCGCATCAGGAAGGCAATCAAACCCCGCATCGCCAATTGTCAGATGCGACGACGCGGCAGATCGGCCGTCACGCACTCGCCTATAATGTCGCCATGAAAAATTTCCCGGTTCTGGGCGCGATGACGCCCGCACAATTTTTACGCGATTACTGGCACAAGAAGCCGTTGCTGATCCGTCAGGCGATTCCCGGATTGCAGCCGCTGCTGTCGCGGGAGGCGCTGTTTGCACTGGCCGCGCGAGACGATGTCGAGTCGCGCTTGATCACCCATTTCAAGCAGCAGTGGGCGATGCAAAACGGGCCGATCGATAGCCTGCCGCCACTTGCCAAGAGCGACTGGACGCTGTTGGTACAGGGCGCGAACTTGCACGACGGCGCCGCCGATACGCTGTTGCGCCAGTTTCGCTTCATCCCCGATGCACGGCTGGACGATCTGATGATCAGTTTCGCGACTGATCGCGGTGGTGTCGGCGCGCATTTTGACTCGTATGATGTGTTTTTATTGCAAGCACACGGCCAACGCCGCTGGCGGATCGGGCCGCAGAAAGATCTGAGCCTGGTTGACGGCTTGCCGCTGAAGATATTGCGTCAGTTCGAGCCGGAACAAGAATATGTGCTGGAACCGGGCGATATGCTGTATTTGCCGCCGCATTACGCGCATGAGGGCATCGCCGTCGGCGAATGCATGACTTACTCGATCGGATTTCGCGCCCCGTCATTTCAGGAATTGGGCGAATCGTTCCTGCAATTCATGTCGGATTCGATCGATTTGCCGGGCCGCTACGCCGATGCCGACCTCAAGCCCACCAAACATCCAGCCGAAATCAGCCGCAACATGCTGACCCAGATTGCAGCGGAACTCAACAAGGTACAATTTACCGAGGACGATATCGCCATTTTCCTCGGCCAGCACTTGTCGGAACCGAAGCCCAGCGTATTTTTCAGCGCGCCGGCGCGGTCAGTGACACCGGCGCGTTTCACCGCGGCAGCGATCAAACGCGGCGTTATACTGTCACGCAAGACGCAGATGTTGTATCGCGGCAAGCACATTTTCATCAATGGCGAGTCGTTTGCGGTAGGCAGTGCCGACAAGGTGCTGCTGACGGCACTGGCCAACGATAGGGAGCTGCCGGGTGCATCCGTGGCCACCGCATCCGCCGACGTGCTCGAAGCACTGCAAATTTGGTACGAAGATGGCTGGATCGCGCTGGCTTGACGACGTGATGCGACGATCCAGTGGCAACGCCAGACTGACACATCCGGGAGTGATCCATGTTAGAGCCTCAGGTTAGTCAATTCGATACGCATACCGAATTCGCAGCACTGATCCGACAATGTCTGGCGCGCGCCTGCAGCCGAATTCAGTTGTTTGATCCCGACTTTAGCCGTTGGCCACTCGGTAGTGTCGATGTGATTGACACTCTGCGTCATTTTTTACGCTCTGGGACACCCGGCAGGTTGGAACTGGCGATGCACAATGCCGCGCATCTGGAGCAGCACTGTCCACGTTTTATCGCGCTACTGACAGAGTATAGTCACGCGATCGAATGCCGCGCGACGCCAAAAAACCTGCTGTTGCTGACAGATTCTTTCTGCGTTGCGGACGGCATCAACACGGTGCGCCGTTTTCACGCCGGTCATTTCCGGGGCGAGGCGGCGTTCGATTCCGCCGCCGGCGCCGTGATCTGTGTCGAACGGTTCAGCGCGATCTGGGCCGAGTCACGGCCAGTCTTGCATAGCATTAGGCTGACAATTTAGTATCAAGCGCAGCGGATTTTCGGACGTGCTCGCGGCCGACAACAAGACTAATACGCGGCATGCGCTTCATTATCGATTAAACCGGCTATCTACTGCGCGCTATAATCAACCTGACCCTCGACATAACACAGTTGGCCGAAGCTTCATCGACTCAAGCTTTTTTACGTCTTTTTACGCTTTTTTACTTCTTGAAAGCTCGACTTCGGCTATTCTTGCGTTGAGATGTTGTGATCCTACAAATTACTTACAAAAAAGCATCTGTTGTCTATTGTAGTATAGAAAAATTCGATATAATAACCGGTTAGGAAGCTTTAGTTGACTGACAAGCACCATATGGTGCAGGACGCCTTCGAAAAGCCCTAAGAGCGATAATTACCGGTAATTATTCATCGCAAAATTTTGATTCATTTGATAAAGGAATACCCATGAAAAAATCCCTATTGATCGTCTCCCTGTTGGCTATCGCTTTGGCGGCTTGCGGCAAGAAAGAAGAAGTAGTTGCTCCTGCTGCTTCGGCAGTAGTAGTTGCTCCTGCTGCTTCCGCAGCATCGATGGCCGCACCAGCAGCACCAGCTGCTGAGGCTGCCGCCTCCGCAGCGTCTGCTGCTAGCGAAGCTGCTTCGGCCGCTGCTGACGCTACTAAAGCTGCTGCTTCAGCAGCTTCTGACGCCGCTAAAGCTGGTGCTGCTGCATCCAAGTAATCATTCGATTATTTGAAAAAGCCGACCTTCGGGTCGGCTTTTTTATTCCTGAAGAGCTGGCGCGGATCACCCTGTCCGTATCAATTCGTTCCGCACATGGCGTCAATCCCGTAACCCGATCCAATCAAAACCTTCGGTCTGACAGGCAATCATCACTTCGGTACGATCCAGATTTAATGCACTGTGAAGCGCCTCGCGCGCCAGGGCCTCGGTATTATTCTTGCTGCTCAAATGGGCACCGACAACCTTGCGCAAACGCGATTGATCGAGTGCTGCAAGGATTTGCGCCGATGCCTCATTGGACAAATGCCCGTAAGCGCCACCGATACGCTGTTTCAATGATGCGGGATAGGCTGACTCTGCCAGCATTTGGCGGTCATGATTGCATTCGAGCATCAGCGCGTCGCAGCCACCCAAGGCCCGCACCAGATGCGGTGTGGATTGCCCTGCATCGGTCAAGACACCAAGCTTGAACTGCCCATCCGTCGCCAGATATTGGATCGGCTCGCGTGCATCGTGTGGAACGGTAAAAGGTGAGAGCTGCAGATCGCCGATGGCGAGACGATCGCCGTCGCGGCAGAAGTGAATTGTGACGCCCTTGCAATCGGCGCGAACCGCCTGGTAGGTGCCGAAGCTGAGCCAGACGGGGATGTGATGGCGGCGTGCGAATTTAAAGACACCACCGACATGATCCTGGTGTTCGTGGGTCACGATGATGCCGGACAAGGCTGTCGCTGCCAGTCCGAGTCGCGCCAGACGATGCTCCGTCTCACGAATGCCAAAACCGCAATCGAGCATGACGGTGGTGCTGGTCGTGCCCGATGCGGCGGAAATCAGCAGCGCATTCCCTTCGCTACCGCTCCCCAGACTGGCAAATTTCAAGACAGGCTTTCAGGAATGACAAGCAAGGTCGACTGCAATAATTCGATCGATTTACTTCAATTGTTCGTTGAGCAGCGACAAAATCTTGTCGGCAGTTGCCGAGGTTTCGACCTTGCCGTCTTTGTTCAGCACGATCACCTGGCTGGTTGCTCCCGTCGCTTTGACCGATATCCGATAGCGCGGCGCATCCTTGGTATCGTCAGAACTGGAGAACAGCCGTGTCAGGAAGCCCTTGCTGGTATTGGCCTGTGCGTCCTGATCGACATAACGAACAAAATACGTGCCCAGTATGCGGTCACGATCTTCGACCGTGAAGCCGACCCGATCCAGCGCCAGGCCGATGCGGCGCCAGGCGCGGTCAAAGCTTTCATCGACGTCCAGATGCGCGCCGCTGGCGTCTTTGACCAGCTTCGCATGCGATTCTTGTGGCGCGGCGCTGGCAATGGCTGTCTTGGCCGTTTCTTTATCGCTGCCGAGGCGCGCCATCAAACGTGACAAAAACTCCGCTTCCAGATCCGGATCGGATGGACGCGCGGTCCACATCGAAGTTTCTTTTTGCGCTCCGGTCAGGACTTCCTGTGCGCCACGGTGACTGATATAGATCTCGGTGCTGCCATCGGCGCCGCGCTCCAGCCGGGTGCGGAATTTGTCGCGCTCGCCGGTGGAATAAAGCGAATCTAGCACCTTGCCCAGGGTACGGCGAATTATGTCTTGCGGGATTTTGGCACGATTTTCAGCCCAATCGGTTTCCATCACTCCGGCTGCCGGCATTTCGGTCGAGATCACGAAACCACCTTCCTGCCAGAAGCTCTTGATCTGCGGCCACAGCACTTCGGGAGCCTGATTGACTACCAGCCAGCGTTGATTGCCGTCGCGCTCGACCCGCATATTGCTGCTTGCCTTAGGCGCAATCTCCGTTGGCGCCGCAGCGCCAGGGCGCGCGCCCTGCTCCAGGCTGTAACCGGAGGCGGTCGCGGTACCGCGACTGGATTCGGGAATCGCGTAGCGATTGTCGCGTTGTAATTGCGTCAGATCGGGTGGAACTTCCAGCCCCGCTTTGACATCTTTGGTCGCGCTTTTGTAATCGAGCCGATCCGACTCCATCACCGAGTTAATCGAGCTGCATCCGGCCAAGCCGACCAACGCCAACGAGCAGGCCAGTGTGGAAATCGGTAAGTACCGGATGATATTGCGTTGAGCCATCAAAAAGTTCTTGCGAATAATCATGTCATGACAAGGTGAGATGCGGCAATTTCAGGGATTAGCCCAGACCAGATTCAAATCGGGGCTTATTGTAATACACCGGATTCGCGCAATGCCGCGCTTACGGTGGAATGGAATTCGGAAGCGAGGCCAACCAGCGGCAGGCGAATGCCGGACTCGATGCGCCCCATCTGTTGCAGCGCCCATTTCACCGGTACCGGATTGGGCTCGACAAACAGTTTTTGATGCAGTGGAATCAAGCGATTATTGATCTCGATCGCCTTGGCGAGATCGCCGCTCATGGCCGCTATACACAGCTCATGCATGGCGCGCGGTGCGACGTTGGCGGTCACCGAAATATTGCCATGGCCACCGCAGAACATCAGGGCCATCGCGGTCGGATCGTCGCCGGAATATACCGCGAACGATTTTGGTACCTGACGCAACAGGTCGGTACCGCGTGCGATATTGCCTGTTGCATCCTTGACGCCGACGATACCGGGTATTTGTGCCAGCCGCGCGATCGTTTCATTGGCCATATCGGCTACCGTACGGCCCGGAACGTTGTATAGAATCGCCGGCAGATCGACCGATTCCGCAATCTTCTTGAAGTGCTGATACATGCCCTCTTGCGTCGGGCGGTTGTAGTATGGAACCACCAGCAGCGATGCATCGGCGCCGACCTGCTTCGCGTATTCGGTCAGCTTGATCGCCTCCGCAGTCGAATTGCCACCGGTGCCCGCGATGATCGGAATCCGCTTGTTGGTGTGCTCGACCGCGACCTTGATCAACTCGCAATGCTCCTCGACCGATACGGTCGGAGATTCGCCAGTGGTACCGACGATCACGATGCCGTCAGTGCCCTCGGCAATATGCCAGTCGATGAGATTGCGCAAACCCGGATAATCGAGGCTACCGTCCGGATGCATGGGGGTGACGATTGCTACTAAGCTGCCCTTGATCATGGTCATTTGATGCGGTAGTTTTAAAAACTCGATTGTAGCGGATAGCCCGCCACTGTGGGGCAGTCTCGGCTGGAATAAGCACTCAGTCCGAGGGAAAGTCGAGGCGGACTGAATGTGGAAGAATTTGCCCGGTCGGTTTCAGCACGCAGATTCTCTGCACCATCGCGGGCCTGGGATGCTCGACCAGACCGTCCTCGAATGCGATCACCCGCAATTGGCCGCCCACATTGGCTTGCGCCAGATGCAGCAACTCGGCCGGAGCGAGCAGAAAATCCGGATTGGACGGCTTGCCGAATTGGCCGTTGCCGCTGGCGAAGGTCTCGTAAATCAGCACGCCGCCAGGCGCCAAACTGTCGAATAGATGTGGAAACAAGGGCCGGTGCAGGTAATTGGTGACGACGATACCGGCGAATCGATCTGCGTCAAACGGCCATACCGGCTGGTCCGCCGCAGCATTTTCCAGATCGAACTGCATGACCGAGATGCCCGGCCCCGCCGTGTTGGCCAACGCATCGGCATCCCGATCCAGCGCCAGCACCGGATGTCCGAGCTGTGCCAGCAGGCGCACGTGGCGGCCCGAGCCGCAAGCCAGATCCAGCACCTCGCCCGGCGGGATCAGGGCGGCGAAGCGGCTCACCCATGCGGAAGCCTGGTTCGGTGTCAGATGCTGATTCATCGCGTACAGAGCAGAATAAAGGCCGACGGTTGTCGATCCGGATCGCTCAGGTATAACCCAGCCCCATCGCCTCGCGCACATCGCGCATGGTTTCCTGCGCCAGCTTGCGTGCCTTGTCACAGCCGTCGGCGATGATCGCACGCACCAACGATGGGTCGTCCAGATATTGCTGCGCGCGTTCGTGCATCGGCTCCTGTTCACGCAAGATGGCATCGATCACCGGCTGCTTGCATTCGAGGCAGCCGATGCCGGCCGATTTGCAGCCCTTGACGACCCAATCCTTGGTAGCTTGGTCGGAATACACCTGATGCAGTTGCCATACCGGGCATTTTTCCGGATCGCCGGGATCGGTGCGGCGCACGCGGGCCGGATCGGTCGGCATGGTGCGCACTTTCTTGGTGACGGACTCTTTATCCTCGCGCAAAAAGATCGAATTGCCGTAACTCTTCGACATTTTGCGACCATCCAGGCCCGGCAGGCGCGATGCCTCCGTCAGGCGCACCTGCGGCTCGACCAGAATCAGCTTGCGGCTGCCTTCCAGGTAACCAAACAGCCGCTCGCGATCGACCATCGACAGGTTCTGCGTGTCGTCGAGCATGGCCTTGGCCTGCTCCAGCGCTTCGATTTTTCCTTCCTGCTGGAACTCCGTGCGCAATTCGTGGTACAGCTTGGCGCGCTTGCTGCCGAGTTTTTTGACCGCTTCCTGCGCCTTTTCCTCGAAGCCTTTCTCCTTGCCATACAGATGATTGAACCGGCGTGCGATTTCGCGCGTCATCTCGACGTGCGGGATCTGGTCCTCGCCGACCGGCACCTGGCTGGCGCGATAGATCAGCACGTCGGCCGCCATCAGCAACGGATAGCCGAGGAAACCGTAGGTCGTCAGATCCTTGTGTGCCAACTGCTCGATCTGGTCCTTGTAGGTCGGCACCCGTTCCAGCCATCCCAATGGCGTGCCCATCGACAGCATCAAATGCAGCTCCGCATGTTCCGGCACTCTGGACTGGATGAATAGCGTCGCTTGCGATGGATCGACGCCGGCCGCCAGCCAGTCGACCAGCATGTCCCAGGTATTTTTTTCGATGATGCTCGGATCGTCGTAGTTGGTAGTCAGCGCATGCCAGTCGGCGACGAAAAACAGGCAGGGCAGCTCGGTCTGCATCTTGACCCAGTTTTTCAAGGCGCCGTGATAATGGCCAAGATGCAGGGGGCCGGTAGGCCGCATGCCGGAGACAACGCGATCGGGATACATAGTCGGTCAGTTCAGTAAGAAAGTCAGTGGGGAAACGAGCAATTGCAGGGCGCTGCTGGCGACCGAAATTACCGGCCCCATCCAGAAATTGAGGACACGCAGATAAGCGAGCGCCAGCACGATGAAGAAACCATAAGGTTCGAGTTGCGCGAATTTATACGCATACCGGTGCGGCAGCAGGCTGGTCAGAATGCGGCCACCATCGAGCGGTGGAATCGGCACCAGATTGAAGGCGAAAATCACCAGATTGGTCAACACGCCGGCCTGCGCCATGCGCATGAAAAACGCTTCCTGCACATGGGTGGCACCCAGCGTCAAGCCAAACAGCAACCAGATCAGCGCCATCAACAGATTGGCCGCCGGCCCGGCCAAAGCGACCCAGGCCATGTCGCGCTTGGGTTGACGCAATTTGCCAAAATCGATCGGCACCGGCTTGGCATAGCCGAACAAGAAAGGACTACCGGCAAAATACAGCACGATTGGAATCAGGATCGTGCCGATCGGGTCGATGTGCTTGAGTGGATTCAGGCTCATGCGCCCCATCGAGTAGGCGGTGGTGTCGCCGAAATGCTTGGCGGCGTAGGCGTGCGCGGCTTCATGCAGCGTGATCGCGAACAGAATCGGCAGCGCGTAGACGGCAAAGGTTTGAATCAGATCATTATTCATTGGCTGGATTTTATCAGAGGGACGCGGCGTGCCTGCATTTGCGGTAAGCGACGCAACCAAATGCTATAGGTTGACAGGTTGACCAGATGACTGGCAATAACTGGGTGTTTCGTTGGGGCGGTTCTCTATGAATATTTCACATACTCCATCAATACCGACACCATTCCGCACTAATTTCAATGTAATCCGCCACATACTCCATAATCAGTATCATTTCTCCCGCCAATCGACAAACCAGCGATCGGACGATGGTTGGGGTTACAGGCCAAACAGCGCCGCATCACCCCGCCCTTGCCGCACCAGTACCGGCTGCTCATCGGTCAAATCGATGACGGTCGTTGGTACCAGACTGCAGGCTTCGCCCTCGATCACCAGTTCGATCTGGCGCGCCAGCCGATCGCGGATCTCGTCCGAATCGGTCAGCGGTTCCTCGTGATCAGGCAGGATCAGTGTCGTACCCAGCAAGGGCTGTGCCAGTTCCTCCAATAGTGCTTGTACGATCCGGTTTTCCGGCACCCGCAGACCGATGGTCTTGCGTGACGGATGGCTCAGGCGGCGCGGCAGCTCCTTGGTGGCCTCCAGAATCACGGTAAACGGGCCCGGCGTGGTCGCCTTCAGCAAGCGATATTGACGGTTATCGACCTTGGCATACTGCGCGATCTCGCTCAGATCGCGGCACAGCAGCGTCAAGTGGTGCTTCTCGTCGACGCCGCGAATCCGCCGCAACCGCTCCACCGCGCCCTTGTCGTCCAGATGGCATACCAGCGCGTAACAGGAATCGGTGGGCAACGCGACAATGCCGCCGGCATGAATGATTTGCGCGGCCTGCTTGATGAGCCGCGCCTGCGGGTTCTCGGGATGTATCTGAAAAAATTGACTCATGGCCTCAACGCTCGAATCGTGATGCTAAATGAAAACGGCGGCAGCCGAACGACTGCCGCCGCGATGCGCTGGACCGGCTTATTTTCCGCGCAATGCGGCGATCCGCTCTTCAATCGGCGGATGGCTCGAAAACAATTCTGAAATGCCGGGCCTGTCGCTGATGCCGGAGGCAGCCATCGCCTTCGGTAATTCGCCCGGCTCCAGCCCACCCAATCGTGCCAGCGCGGCGATCATTGGTTGGCTATTGCCCAGCAGCTTGGCGGAACCGGCATCGGCGCGGAACTCGCGCTGGCGCGAGAACCAGGCGACGATCAGCGAGGCGACGACGCCAAACACGAGTTCGCAGACGAACACCGTGATCATGTATCCCATGCCGGGGCCGCGGTTGTCGTTATTATTGCGAAATACCGCTTTGTCCACGATATATCCGACTACCCGCGCCAGGAACACCACGAAGGTATTGACCACGCCCTGGATCAGCGTCATCGTCACCATGTCGCCATTCGACACGTGCGCGATTTCGTGGCCCAGCACGGCCTCGATTTCCTGTTTGTTCATGCTTTCCAGCAGGCCGGTCGAGACCGCGACCAGCGCCGAATTCTTGAATGCGCCGGTGGCGAATGCATTCGGTGCGCCTTCAAAAATGGCGACCTCCGGCATGGCGATGCCGGCGCTCTGCGCCAGCGTCTTGACCGTATCGACCAACCACAGTTCGGTGCTGGTGGACGGTGCCTCAATTACGCGCGCCCCGGTCGACCACTTCGCCATCGGTTTGCTGATCAAGAGCGAGAAGATCGCGCCGGTAAATCCGACCACCAGCGAAAACACCATCAAGGTACCCAGATTCAGGCCATTGGCGCTCAGGAAGCGATTCACGCCCAACGCCGACAGCACCAGCGACATCACCAGCATCACGGCCAGGTTGGTGGCGAGGAACAGGAAAATACGTTTCATTCAGAGACCCCTGAAGTTGGCAGCGCCACTAAGATAAGGTTGTTTCACAGGAAATTCAAGGGAACGCCGGCAGCGCACCGGTTTGCTCAAAACCAGTCGTGCCAGACCGGCCGCACACTGTCCGGCAATGGTGGCAGCGCACCAAGGTCAACGCGCGATTCTTGCGGGCCGTGGAAATCGGAGCCGCGCGATGCCAGAAAACCGTAGTTCTGTGCCACTTTGGCGTAATAAGCGTATTGATCGACAGTATGGCTGCCGGTCATCACTTCGATTGCGGTGCCGCCCAACTGCTTGAATTCGTTGAACAAGGCATCGAAGGCCAGTTCGCTGAAGCGGTAACGGCCGGGATGGGCCATGACCGCGATGCCACCGGCGCCGCGTATCCAGCCGATCGCGTCGGCCAGCGTGGCCCAGCGATGCGGCACGAAACCGGGCTTGCCGTCGATCAGGTAACGGCGAAACACGTCAGAAATATCGGTGCAGACGCCGCTCTCCACGATGTAACGGGCAAAGTGCGTGCGCGAAATCAGATCCGGATTGCTGACGAATTTCAACGCGCCTTCATAGGCGCCCGGGATGCCAACCGCGTCCAGTTGTCGCGCCATTTCCAGCGCGCGCCGCTGACGTCCGGATCGCGTGTCGACCAAACCCTGGCGCAACACGGGATCGGTATCGTCGATCCGCAATCCGACAATGTGCACCGTTTCGGCGGCCCAGGTGACCGAGATTTCCACCCCCGACACAAATTCCAGATTCAGCGCGGCGGCCGCGGCACGCGCCTCGGCAACACCGTCGACCTCATCGTGATCAGTCAGGGCCCAGACATCGACGCCGTTAGCCTTGGCGCGAGCGGCCAGCGCGGCAGGCGCCAGCACGCCGTCGGAGATAGTGGAATGACAGTGAAGATCGATATTGCGCATGGAAAAAATCTGGACACAGAGGTAATACGGACAAGATCGATTGTACCCTCCCTGATCGGCCCATGTTGCGCCGCACATTGCATCTTGCCGCACCCACACGCTAGTTGATTTTACGGCAATGTTATCGCAGCGACATCCAAAATAGCAATTTCTTGTCGATATGATATCGCTGCTTCCATTTTTCCCGCAGAATTGAAGTTCGACACTGAAGTGCACAGACAGCCTGATTTTGCTGCGTTACACTACAGAAATGTTGTCTGTCGCCACGCCTGTCTACCCCAAACAATAATGCCAGCCCCCACTCCGCAACGCCTCGATGAATTGCGCGAAATCCGCGAGCTGAATCGGATCGCGTGGGATTCCCAGCACACCGATCCGGCCCAATCGATCGCGCTCGCGACCCGCTGCATTGCCCGGGCGCAGTTGGCCAGCGACCCCAGCGGCCTGGCTTATGCCTTGCTGAACAAGGCATACCACGAATACTATTTCTCCACGAAAGAGCAGTCGGAACAAACCCTGATCGATACCGAGGCACGCTTTCGGGCATTAGGGGATCGGCGCGGCCTGTTGCTGGCTCGATCGGGTCTGGGCGGCATCCTGATGCGCCGTCACGAGTTTGATGCGGCGCGAAGCGTGCTCGAAAGCGTGATCAACGATCCACCCGAGGCCAGCGAACCGCTGGACGCGTATTACGCGCTATATCGGCTCGGCTACCTGCATTTCAATTGCGGCGATGTGCAAGCCGGGCTGCGCTATTACTACAAGGCGCTGGCGCTGGTGCAGCGCGAACGGTCGCTGCCACTGACCTGCCAGATGTTGTCAGACATCGGTTCGGCGCAAATGGAGCTGGGCAATTTCACCGAGGCAAAGGCATTGCTGGAACAAGCCTTCGTCATCAGCCGTACCACGCCGGTGTTCTTCATTCACATGATCCTAGGCAACCTCGCCAATGTGCATTTGGAGATGGGCAACGCCGACGCCGCCTTGCGCCTGCTGGAGAGCAATGCAATCGAAAGCGGGCCGTTCTATCGCGAAGGCGACCGCGCCTTTCTGATGGCGGTCAAGGCGCAGACCTATGCCAGTTTGAGTCGTTGGGATGAAGCCGAGTCGCAGGCCCATGCGGCGCTGGATCAGGCGCGCCAGGACGACTACGCTGAAGTCAACAGCCATTGCCTGTGGCAGCTAGGGGCGATCGCCTGCGGCAAGGGCCAGTTCGACGTCGGTATCGGCTGGTTGCTGGAGGCAGAAGCAAGCTTCGGTGCGGAACAGAATATCTTCTACGTGCTACACGTCTACAAGGCGCTAGCCGATGCCTATGCCAGCAGCGCGCAGTACCAGACGGCCTTCAATTACCTGAAGCGTTACCACCAGCAATATGAAAAGTCGCTCGGCGCTAGCGCCAAAGCACAGTTCTTCACACTGCAGATCCAGCACGAGTTGACGCAAGTTCAATTCGAACGCGACTATGCACTACAGCAGCAAATCAATCTGGAAACCCTGAATAACGAGCTGCGCCACAAGGTCACGGAAATCGAAAGCCTGCAAACCGCATTGCGCGAGCAGGCCATGCGCGACCCGCTGACCGGCCTGTACAACCGCCGTATCCTGGGTGAGCAGCTGGGGACCTTGCTGAATCTGGCGCGGCGCAGCGATTTTGCGGTCAGTCTCGTGCTGCTCGACATGGACCATTTCAAGCAGATCAACGACATGCACGGACACGGTGTCGGTGACCAGGTGCTGGTCGAATTGTCCCGACTGATCCATCAGCGTATCCGCGACAGCGATCTGGCGGTCCGTTACGGCGGCGAGGAGATCTGCCTGGTGTTCCCGTCCACCACGGCCGAACATGCGTACGCCAAGACACAGTTGCTGCTGGATCTGTTTCGTCAGACTGGTGTGCAGGTCGGTGACAAATCGATTTCCAACCTGACCTTCTCGGCCGGCATCGCGCAATTCCCGCGCGATGGGACCTATTCGGAGGCACTGCTGCAAATGGCCGACAAGGCGCTGTATCGGGCCAAGGCGGCCGGCCGCAACCGCATCATCCTCGCCTCCTGAGGCGCCGGCGCGCCGGCTTACTCCAGAAAGCGCTCGATCATCTGCGCCAGCACTTGCGGTTGATCGTGATGCAGCATGTGACCGGCATCGGCCACCATCGCTTGCCTGACGTCGGCGATCACTGCGATACGGCGATCGATCTCGATCCGCGCGGAATCCTTGGCACCCATCCATTTCCAGACATCGGTATCGGCGGCCTCGACCCATAGCACCGGCGCGCTGATCGCCTGCCAGCAGGCCAGCACTTCGTCCACCCGATACAGCAAGGGACTGACGTTCTTGTGCGCCGGATCGCCCAGGATTTCCCATGCGCCATCAGCATTGGGTGCGGCCCAATGTTGCGCCAGAAAGTGAGCCCGCTCATCGGACAGGCGCGGGTTGGTCTTCTGCAGACGCTTGGCCACCTCAGCCTGGCTCGCGTAGGTACGCAGGCTCGGCGGATTGCGCAATTCGTCCAGCCATTGCGCATAACGCTCCGGCGCCTGAGCCGGTTTCGTCACAGGCAGGCCGAATCCTTCCAGATTGATCAGCTTGCGGATCCGTTGCGGCCGGATTCCCGCATAGTGCAACACCACGTTCGCACCCATGCTATGACCCAGCAGATTGATCGGCTGATGCGGCGAGTAATGCTGCAGGATCGCGTCCAGGTCCGCCACGTAATCCGGAAACCAGTAGCTGTCGGCGATAGTCGATGCGGTCAGGCCGAAGCCGCGCCAGTCCGGCGCGATCACATGCCAGTCTTGTTGCAGGCAGTCGACCATGAACTGGAACGAGGCCGACACATCCATCCAGCCGTGCAGTACGAACAGCTTGGGCGCGTCTTCGTTGCCCCAGTGCCGGATGTGGTACTTGAGCTCGCGAACCGTGATAAATTCCGAACGAGAAGGTTTCATTGTTAGCCTGGTAAATGTCCATCGCCGCGCCCACCTTGCACAAGGTAGACGCAATCGTTGGGGATCGTTGCGCCGGGCGAGTGGCCGTGGCAACGAGAAATAAAATAACGACATAAAAAGAACGACCGTTCTAATTATACTGGAGACCGCATGCAACCGACAGTCCTTGACCAATATGCCAGTCTGTATCGGGAGTTTCGCTGGCACGTGCCCGACAGCTTCAACATCGCGCAGGCCTGCTGTACGCGCTGGGCCAACGATCCATCGCGGGCGTCGGACATCGCAATCCATTACGAAAGCGAATCCGGCCAGACTGCCACCCTCAGCTATGCAGAGCTGCAAGCCGAGGCCAATCGGCTGTCGAATGTATTGCGCCGACTCGGCGTACAGTGCGGCGACCGCGTCGCGCTGATCCTGCCGCAGCGCCCGGAAGTGGCGATCGCGTTGATGGCCTGCTTTCAGATCGGTGCGATTGCGATGCCATTATCGATCCTGTTCGGCCCCGATGCGCTGGAATACCGGCTGCAAAACAGTGAGTCCGTGATCGCGATCGTCGAGCAATCCTGCCAGCCGAGCATCGATGCGATTCGCGCCCAGTGTCCTGCCTTGCAGCAGATCGTGCTGGTCGACGATGCGTTCGCCCACACCGCACCCGCCGACACCGGCGGTGGAGCCAACACCAGCAACGACAGCGACACCAGCGACAACATCGATACCCCGCCGCTGCTGCATTGGCACAGCGCCATGGCGCAAGCGTCGAGCAGCTTTGCCGCGGTCGACACCGCCGCCAGCGATCCCGCCATCCTGATCTACACCAGCGGCACCACGGGTGCACCGAAAGGTGCGTTGCTGCCGCAGGCGGCCCTGATCGGCAACCTGACAGGCTTCGTCGCATCGCAGAACTGGTTTCCGCAAGAACACGATGTGTTCTGGTCACCGGCCGACTGGGCCTGGACCGGCGGCCTGATGGACGCACTGCTGCCGGCGTTATATTTCGGCAAACCCATCGTCGGCTATCGCGGCCGTTTTTCGGCCGAGACCGCGTTCCAGCTGCTGGAGAAATACGCCGTCACCAACACCTTCCTGTTCCCCACTGCGCTCAAGATCATGATGAAGACGGTCGCCGCGCCACGCGATCAATACGACCTCAAGCTGCGCGCCATCATGAGTGCCGGCGAGGCGGTCGGCGATGCGGTCTTCAACTGGTGCCAGAGCGCGCTGGGCGTGACTGTCAACGAGATGTTCGGCCAGACCGAAATGAACTACATCGTCGGCAACAGCGCCGGGCAATGGCCGGCCAAACCCGGAAGCATGGGACGCCCCTACCCCGGCCATCGGGTCGCGGTGATCGACGATGACGGCGCGATCGTTGCGCCTGGCGTCACAGGCGAAGTGGCGCTGAACCGACTTGACATCCAGGGCGACCCCGACCCGATCTTCTTTCTCGGTTACTGGAAAAATCCACAAGCGACCAGCGCCAAATACACGGGCGACTGGTGCCGCACCGGTGACCTGGCGTCGATGGATGACGACGGCTACCTGTGGTACCAGGGGCGCGCCGACGACATGTTCAAGGCGGCCGGCTACCGCATCGGGCCTTCGGAAATCGAAAACTGCCTGGTCAAACACCCGGCCGTCGCGAACGCCGCGGTGGTCCCGAAACCGGACCGCGAGCGTGGCAATCTGGTCAAGGCCTTCGTCGTGCTGACCGCTGGCGTACAGGGTGACGCGCAATTGATCAAGGAACTGCAGGCGCATGTGCGCGGCAAACTGGCGCCATACGAATATCCGAAAGAAATCGAATTCATCGACGCGCTGCCGATGACCACCACCGGCAAACTGCAGCGACGCGTGTTGCGCCTGCTCGAGCAGGAACGCGCACAGTCCGAATCATGAGCGCGGCTTCAGGCCCAGTAACACGACCGCGCGACCGCTAAGCTGCGACCGGTCGCGCCCACCGCCGTACTGCCTCAAAGGATGATTATTGGGGGAGTATCAATCAAAACCACTATTGATGCGCATGTATTCATTGCGCATTGAAAATATACACACCCCAGTATTTATTCTTAAAATTTACCGTTATTGCGCCGAATCAGGCGCCGGCACCGATCATCGCGGCGTCGTCAGGCGGCCTTTTGCAGCAAGCGCATCGGTCCGAACAACGCCCGCATCGCCGGATTGGCAATGAACGACAGGTTATACGGATGCTCGCCACGCGCCTGCGGAAACTGCGCGGTCGCCGGCAAGCTCTGCAGTTGCTCGGCGATTTTTCCCCACAACACCAGGGTCGGCGCCGGCTTGTCATGCCGTCCGGCAGACTCGACCAATGCCGCCAGCACCGTCTGCAGGAACGGCTGCCAGGCGCGCGCCTCCTTGACCGGCGCCACGTGCGGCCGGAACGCCAGCGCCGCATTCAACAGCAGGAAGCCGTGCCGCGTCAGGTTGGCCTGCAGGTCGGCCAAGGTCTGGATGGCAGGCGAACCGATCGCGCGCGCCTTCAGTGCAACCAGTGCCAGCGCGTCGCCGCTGGTATGGTCGAGCGCCAGTTGGCCATCGGCCACCAGCAACATCTTCATGAAATTACGCAGCGACGTGGCGCGATTGACCTGTTTCGACAAACCCGCCTCGGACCACAACAGCCCGACCGCGCCATCCATGAAACAGACCCCGGTGGCGCTCTGTGCACGCGGATATGGACCTTCGCCGACCAGCACATAGTTCACCGCATCGATCGGTTGCGCGAACGCGGCAAACAAGCGGCCATCGGTCGGCAAATATTCCTCCGCAGCCAATGCCGGCAGATACGCCGGATCGGCCTGCGCGACCGCATGCAGGCCCTGCAACAGCACCGGCCGCCACGATGGGTCGGCCAAGGTCAGCGCATCGGCAATCGCTGCCGGAATCTGCGGCGGCATCGATTACTGCCCCAGGATCGACGTGATGTTCTCTCCACCATGTGCGCCGAAAATCTGGTCCTTCAGGATGCCGAGCTGATCGCGCACCTGCGCCGCCTTCTCGAACTCCAGATTCTTCGCATGGTCGTGCATCAGTTTTTCCAGCCGCTTGATTTCCTTGCTGACCTGCTTCTCGCTCATCGCCTCGTAGCGCGCGTGTTCCTGCGCCGCCTGCAGCTCTTCGCGCGCCTCATCCGGGCTGTAGACACCGTCGATCAGGTCCTTGATGCCCTTCTTGACGCCGATCGGCGTGATGTTGTTGGCCGTATTGAAGGCGACCTGCTTGGCACGGCGCCGCTCGGTCTCGTCGATCGCCCGTCGCATCGAATCGGTGATCTTGTCACCGTACAAAATCGCCATCCCGTTCAGATTACGGGCGGCGCGGCCGATGGTCTGGATCAGGCTGCGTTCCGACCGCAGGAAACCTTCCTTGTCCGCATCCAGGATCGCGACCAGCGACACTTCCGGCAGGTCGAGGCCCTCGCGCAGCAGGTTGATGCCGACCAGCACATCGAAGGTGCCGAGCCGCAGATCGCGCAGGATTTCGACCCGCTCGACGGTATCGATGTCGCTGTGCAGATACCGTACCTTGATACCGTGGTCGCTCAGGTAGTCGGTCAACTGCTCGGACATCCGCTTGGTCAGGGTGGTCACCAGCACGCGCTCGTTTTTTTCAACGCGGTCCCTGACTTCCGACATCAGATCGTCGACCTGGGTGCTGGCCGGACGTACCAGAATGCGCGGATCGACCAGCCCGGTTGGCCGCACCACCTGCTCCACCACCTGGTCCGCATGCTGCTTCTCGTAGTCGGCCGGCGTCGCCGACACAAACACGGTCTGACGCATCTTGGACTCGAATTCATCAAAGCGCAGCGGCCGGTTGTCGAGTGCCGACGGCAGCCGGAAGCCATAATCGACCAGATTGGTCTTGCGCGAACGGTCGCCGTTGTACATCGCATTCAACTGTCCGATCAGGACGTGCGATTCGTCGAGGAACATCAGCGCATCCGGCGGCAGGTAGTCGACCAGCGTCGGCGGCGGATCACCTGGCTTGGCGCCGCTCAGATGGCGCGAGTAGTTTTCGATGCCCTTGGTAAATCCGATCTCCTGCATCATTTCCAGATCGAAGCGGGTGCGCTGCTCGATGCGCTGCTCCTCGATCAGCTTGTTTTCCTTGCGGAAGAAATCCAGCCGCTCGCGCAATTCCTGCTTGATGGTGTCGATCGCGCGCAGAACCGTTTCGCGCGGCGTCACATAGTGCGAACCCGGGTACACGGTAAACCGCGGAATCTTCTGGCGCACGCGCCCAGTCAGCGGGTCAAACAGCTGCAGGCTATCGATCTCGTCATCGAACATCTCGATCCGGATCGCCAGTTCCGCATGTTCCGCCGGAAACACGTCGATGGTGTCGCCACGCACGCGAAAGGTGGCGCGGCCGAAATCGACTTCATTGCGGGTGTATTGCATCTGGATCAAACGGGCAATGACGTCGCGCTGACTGACCTTGTCCGTGACCCGCAGCGTCAGGATCATCTGATGGTATTCATTCGGATTACCGATACCGTAGATCGCCGACACCGTTGCCACAATCACCACATCGCGCCGCTCCATCAGCGACTTGGTGCAAGACAGCCGCATCTGCTCGATGTGCTCGTTGATCGACGAGTCCTTTTCGATGAACAGGTCGCGCTGCGGCACGTAGGCTTCCGGCTGGTAATAATCGTAGTAGCTGACGAAATATTCCACCGCGTTGTGCGGAAAAAAATCGCGGAATTCGCTGTACAACTGCGCCGCCAACGTCTTGTTCGGCGCGAACACGATCGCCGGCCGCCCCATGCGAGCGATCACATTGGCCATCGTATAAGTCTTGCCGGAACCGGTAACACCGAGCAGCGTCTGAAACGACAGGCCATCCTCGATGCCCTCGACCAGTTTGCCGATTGCCTCAGGCTGATCACCGGCCGGTAGAAACGGCTGGAACAGTTTGTAGGGGGAATCGGGGAAAGTGACGATTTTGGATTCGTCGAATTTGCTGGATATCTCTGATAAATCAGCCATTTGGATCAGACCTTTGCTAAAATAACAGGCTACAAATCAGCGCCGGACACGGTCCGGGCGTTGCTTCCAACCCAGCTGCAACGTTCTTTTTGCAGCCAACTTTTGATGTTATCACGATGAACGCAACTCTTCCTGCCAGCTTGTTTACCGCCATCGAAATGGCGCCCCGCGACCCTATCCTGGGTATCACCGACGCCTTCAATGCGGACCAAAATCCGAACAAAATCAACCTCGGCGTGGGCGTCTACTATGACGACAACGGCAAAGTGCCGCTGCTGGAATGCGTGCGCAAGGCAGAAGCACAACTGATGGAAAAGGCGGCACCGCGTACCTATCTGCCGATTGACGGCCTGGCCGCCTACGACAAGGCAGTGCAAGCATTGGTATTCGGAGCCGACAGCGCGATCGTTCAAGAAAAACGTGCGGTCACGGCGCAGGCCATCGGCGGCACCGGCGCGCTCAAGCTCGGCGCAGATTTCCTGAAGCGTTTCTCACCGGACTCGCAAATCTGGATCAGCGACCCAAGCTGGGAAAATCACCGTGCGTTGTTCGAATCGGCCGGCTTTGTGGTCAACAGCTACCCTTATTTCGACGCGGCTACCCACGGCGTCAACTTTGCCGGCATGTTGCAGGCGCTCAATGCCATGCCGACGGGCGCGATCGTGGTGCTGCACGCCTGCTGCCACAACCCGACCGGTGCCGACCTGAACGACGCACAGTGGAAGCAAGTGATTGAAGTCGTGACACAGCGCGGCCTGATCCCCTTCCTCGACATGGCCTATCAAGGCTTTGCTGACGGCATCGAAGAAGACGGCCGCGTGGTACGCCACTTTGCCGATGCCGGCGGCCCGCTGTTCGTGTCGAATTCATTTTCGAAATCGTTCTCGCTGTATGGCGAGCGCGTTGGCGCACTGAGCATCGTCGCCGCCTCCACGGAAGAAGCCGCCCGCGTATTGTCGCAACTGAAACGCGTGATCCGCACCAATTATTCCAACCCGCCGGACCATGGCGGCCAAATCGTGGCAACCGTACTCGCCACACCGGAACTGCGCAAGCTGTGGGAAGACGAACTGGCTGCGATGCGCGTACGCATTCGTGAAATGCGTCAACTGATGGTGGAAAAACTGAAGGCAAACGCCCCCGCCCAAGATTTTTCATTCGTCAAACAGCAAGTCGGCATGTTCTCCTATTCCGGACTCACCAAAGCCCAGGTCGAGCGTCTGCGCGACGAATTCTCAATCTATGCGGTCGACACCGGTCGCATCTGCGTCGCCGCCCTCAACTCGCGCAACATCGACAAGGTCGTTGCCGCAGTGGCGCAAGTGATTTAAGTTTGCATACACCCGGATCACGCACGCCCTGATCCGGTGTTGAATTAAATCATCAAACCTTTGACAGGTACGGCAACACGGCTTATAATTTCGCTTCTTTTCCCTGATAGCTCAGTTGGTAGAGCGACGGACTGTTAATCCGCAGGTCCCTGGTTCGAGTCCAGGTCGGGGAGCCAAATTCGAAAGGCCTGCAGAAATGCAGGCCTTTTTTGTTTGTGCGAACTGTGCGAACGCTTGCGCGCCGCCAACAAGCCGTCCACACCGTCATTGAACTGCGGTTGCGGTTTAACGAGCGATGCATATTCCGATCGGAAAACCTTACAACTCTCAGAGTTACACCGGATGTTACTGTTGCGCGCCACCGGTAATGGGTTGTGTTGCGGGCGCATTGTTATCCATCGCGCCGCTACTCGGGGTCGCGTCTGGCATCTTGGCGTTATCGCCAGGCATGCTACTCGGATTTTCGATGGCTCTCCACCCCACCCAGTTGCGACGGACGCTTTGATTTAAGATCAGGGAAATACGGATTGACGCGCTAGATGTTGCGTTGGTCTCAACTAATGAGTAATCGATAGGTAATGCTTACCACTGAGGGGTGTTTCTTACCTGTACGCAGAAAATGGCGCTGCGCGACAGGCTAGCTTATGTAAGCGCTTTGCCGTACTTCGTGCGAGCCGATCGCGTACCGCTGACTTGGCCAAGCGAGGCGGTGCCTGCCTGATCGCCTCGCTTGGCCAAGCGAGGTGGTGCCTGCCTGATCGCCTCGCCCAAATACCACCACGCCAAACCTATCTGGATGCAACGAACCTGCTAGGCAAGTGGGTACCGGTAGATGCAGTTTGCAGCCGATCCGCGTAAGTCACGACAACCGTGTATCCATCGTCACGGAATGTGAGCGTGGTGCCCGCCCTGGAGACAAAGGTGCCGGGTGACTGGCCAAAAATCTCTACCTCCGGTTGGCCTTTCAACTGGGTGAAATAGCGATTTACTTGTTGCCTTAACTTGAGGGTTTGCCCCGTTTCAAGGCCATACGCATAGGCGAAATCATCAAATTCATGCGGCGCCAGTTTGTAGGTAGATGGTCCCGTGACTTGTATGCGCTGCGCAGCCGCAGAGTCGTCGCTTCCAACGGCCGGCGCTGCATAGGCGCTTGAAAGGCTGGCCAGTGCTGCCGCGGCCAGGGCACTTGTAATTAATTTGTTCATGATGCCCTCCAGAAGGAAGCGTGCTACCTCGAAGTCCACGCTGCGGTCGACGCCAGATCTGCTGGCGAGGACAATTTCAAAGTAGCAGTTGGCCCCGCTTCTTTCAAGCCGATTACCGGAGCGGGATTAGGCACATTTGAGGTTGATGCATGTTGGCGCGAATAGGCGTACTGACATCATGATCAATCGAATACGCTGGAGTGCGCGGAGCGGGTATTTCCTATCGCATTAATGCCCACCTCCTGCGACCGGCACTCATGCGACTCACGCATACCGTCAGAAATTGCAGCTTTGCTGAGCCGCAGCGTGCCCTCTGGGCCCAACTGAAGTCTGAAATTCGAGGCACGCATCGCGCAACGCTCGCCACTGCTCCAGTGTCAGAGCCTGGACTGCGCCACTAGCCGACAAGGTGATGCGTGCTTCGGCGAAATGAGTCGGCTAGGCAAGGGTACCGCTGACGTTCTTTTTAAACGTACGAAATGGTCGATTACATTGATTTTTTTCTGCACTGATTTTCATGCCTCGGAAATTTTTCTATCCGCCATGAAAAGCCTATCGCCAAACGAATCCGCCACGCACACTACGCGCGGTGCAAATTGGAGATCAAAGAGCCCTCCCGCCGCTATCGGCAGGAACGATTGGCACGCCCTCCGTGCAACTTCATTTACCGATCTCGTGCCCAACCACGCCGCCGATTGCGGCGCCGCCAAGTGTTCCGGCGGTGCTACCGCCGGTGAGCACATTCCCGCCAATCGCGCCTACACCAGCACCGACGGCGGTATTCTGGCCCTGTCGCGACATGCCGCTGCATCCGGTCATGCCAATCAACATTATTGACGCAAGAAAAATTACTGGCAATTTATAGTAGGTTTTCATTTGAAATCCCTCCTTATGATTGAAAAGAGCATCGCGTTTGGCCCGCGCTCGACTACTCTAAAACAAGCGCGAATACAACGCACAGCCAGCACAACCGTCTGCTGCACCGATAGTATCTCCCCTGTCCCTGACAGCAGTCACGGCGACAGCTGTAAAATGTTGGATTGCGCCTTTCATCTAAAGTTGCGCGCCACACTTTGAGGAAATTCATGGCCATTTACCAGTTGGGCGACGCTGCACCGGCGATCGACCCGTCCGCCTATATCACGGACTCCGCCAGCATCATCGGCAAGGTCAGCATCGGGACGGGAGCATCTGTGTGGTTCGGCGTAACGATACGCGGCGACAACGAGGCGATCGTCATCGGTGCCAACAGCAATGTGCAGGAAAACTGCATTTTGCATACCGATATGGGTTACCCGCTCACGATCGGCGACAATGTGTCAGTCGGCCATCAGGCCATGCTGCATGGCTGCACTATCGGCGATGGTGCGCTGATCGGTATCCAGGCGGTGATTCTGAATGGCGCGGTGATTGGTAAAAATTGCCTGGTCGGTGCCGGTGCGCTGGTCACTGAAGGCAAGAATTTCCCGGACAATTCATTGATCATCGGCACCCCTGCAAAGGTGGTGCGGACCCTAAGCGAAGAAGAAATTGCCAATTTGCAGGGCAATGCTGCGAACTACGTGGAGCGCGGTCAATTTTTTAGAACGAATTTGAAGCGAATCGGATAATGACGGATACGTTGCAGAAGTTCATGTTTGAAAACGCCGCAGTGCGCGGCGAATTGGTGGAGCTGTCCGATGCCTGGCAACAAGTGCAGGAGCGACACGATTATCCGAAAGCAGTCCGCACCCTGTTGGGTGAAATGCTGGCCGCTGCCGCCTTGCTATCGGCTAATCTGAAGTTCAATGGCGTGATCGTGATGCAAATCCACGGCGACGGCCCGATACGGTTGCTGGTGGTCGAATGTGATTCCGAATTGCAACTGCGCGCTACCGCAAAACTGGCACCCGATGCCGTCATCGCGGACGATGCAACGCTGACGCAACTAGTGCATGCGCATGGCAGTGGCCGCTTTGTTATTACGCTCGATCCGAAGGACAAATTGCCAGGACAGCAGGTCTATCAAGGCATCGTCCCGCTGGATGGCGATGACGTCGCCACTGTGATCGAAAACTACATGTTGCGCTCGGAGCAGCTCGACACGAGGCTATGGCTAGCCGCCGATGGCAATGTAACGCGCGGTTTGTTGCTGCAGAAACTACCTAGACATGGCGGCACAGCTGGTTCGCACACGCACGAGGACCAGGAGCATGACGAACTGGAAACTTGGAATCGCGCGCTGATGCTGGCGTCGACCTTGAAGCGTGAGGAATTGCTGACGACTGACATCGGCACCTTGATGCATCGCCTGTTCTGGGAAGAAACTATCCGGGTTTTCGAACCGAAGCATCCGGGTTTTCACTGCAGTTGCACCCGCGAAAAAGTGGGCAATATGCTCAAAATCCTTGGGCAGGAAGAGATCGATGCGGCCCTGGCTGATTTGGGCAAGCTAGGTATCAATTGCGATTTCTGCGGATTGCATTACGAATTTGACAGAGTCGATTGTGCGCAGCTATTTGCCACCGATCTGCCGGTCGAAAGCATCAAACCGGCTGGTGAACTCAAGCACTGAGCTCAAGCACTGAGGCGCAATTCTGTTTGGGGATTGTGCCAAATTCGGCCCGTTGCGGTAGCTGACCGCCGCAACGTCATCCTGACGTTCGGGCTCATCGCAACGCCCGCGGCGGCTAACGGCCTGCCGTGTTGTCGATCGTGCCGGTCCGTACGGTCGCAGATGATAACGCTGACTCCGGCGCGACTTTATTGTGCGGATCGACTACCTGGATGAAGATTTCACCGTCCTTGATCATGCCCAGCTCATAACGGGCGCGCTCTTCGATTGCGCCGGTGCCGTCTTTCAGGTCCTGCACTTCGGATTCGAGCTTCGCATTACGCGCCTTCAACTCGTCATTCTTTTTTTGTGCTGCAACGACGTGCTGATCCAGATCCCACGCGCGCAGCCAGCCACCCTTGCCCAGCCATAGCGGATACTGGATCAGGATCAACAGGGCTGTCAGCGCAAGAGTAATCAGACGCATTGCAGGATTCCGGAGCGCACCCGGCATCGGACCAAGTGGTGCGATGCCGGACGCGGGTACTTATTTGAGATTGTAGAACGCGTCGCGTCCCGGATAGCTGGCGATGTCACCGAGGTCTTCTTCGATGCGCAGCAACTGATTGTATTTCGCCATGCGGTCGGAGCGCGACATCGATCCGGTCTTGATCTGCAGTGCATTGGTGCCTACTGCGATATCGGCGATCGTTGAATCCTCGGTCTCGCCGGAGCGGTGCGAAATTACTGCGGTATACCCGGCGCGCTTGGCCATCTCGATCGCGGCGAAGGTTTCGGTCAAGGTGCCGATCTGGTTGATCTTGATCAGGATCGAGTTGGCGACACCCTTCTGGATGCCTTCTTTCAGGATCTTGGTGTTGGTCACGAACAGGTCGTCGCCAACCAGTTGTACCTTTTTACCCAGCGCCTCGGTCAGGATTGCCCAGCCGTCCCAATCGTTTTCGGCCATCGCGTCTTCGATCGAAATGATCGGGTACTTGTCGCACCAGGTTTCGAGCAGGTTGGTGAAATCGGTCGACGACAGGACCAGGCCTTCGCCTTCCAGATGATATTTGCCATCCTTGTAGAACTCGCTGGCGGCGCAATCGAGACCCAGTGCGATCTGTGTGCCAGGCTCGTAGCCGGCTTGCTCAATGGCCTGAATGATCAGCTTGATCGCTTCTTCATGATTCGCCACCGATGGCGCGAAGCCGCCCTCGTCACCGACCGCCGTGGTCAGTCCTTTGTCCTGCAGGATTTTTTTCAGGGTATGGAAAACTTCGGCGCCATAGCGAATCGCTTCGCGGAAGCTCGGTGCGCCGACCGGGATAATCATGAATTCCTGAATATCGAGGTTGTTGTCGGCATGCGCGCCGCCATTGATGACGTTCATCATGGGTACCGGCATCTGCATCGCACCGGAACCGCCAAAATAGCGATACAGCGGCAAGCCGGCCTCTTCGGCTGCCGCCTTGGCAACCGCCATCGATACCGCCAGCATGGCGTTGGCGCCCAGGCGCGACTTGTTTTCGGTGCCGTCGAGGTCGATCAGCGTGCGGTCCAGAAACGCTTGTTCGTTGGCATCCAGGCCCATGATCGCTTCGGCGATCTCGGTGTTGATATGCTCGCAGGCGTTCAATACGCCCTTGCCAAAATAACGGCTCTTGTCGCCGTCGCGCAGCTCGATCGCTTCGCGCGAGCCGGTCGATGCGCCCGACGGCACTGCGGCACGGCCCATGACGCCCGATTCCAGCAGCACGTCGCACTCGACGGTAGGGTTGCCGCGCGAGTCGATCACTTCACGGCCGATGATGTCAACGATAGCACTCATGTATTCTCCCAAAAAATTTAGCGAAATGGTTGCCGAGACTAACATGGGAGGACCGATATGTCACACATACTCCCTTCGAACATGTCTATTTTCGCAACAAAACAAACGAAAATATACACATACTCCGCCCCATGTGGTATCAATAGATCAACCGCATGGACCGGTGTCGGTCAGTCTAGGAAAAATCAGATTCCAGAAATCCGGCTTTCTTGGTGACGCGGTCGAGCTCGATCAGCGTCGACAGCAGCTCCTTCATGCGCGCCAGCGGCACCGCATTCGGGCCATCGGACATGGCCTGCGCCGGGTTCGGGTGCGTTTCCATGAATATCCCAGCCACGCCCACGGCAATTGCGGCACGCGCGAGGACTGGCACGAACTCGCGCTGACCACCTGACGAACTACCCTGCCCGCCCGGCAACTGCACCGAATGGGTCGCGTCAAACACGATCGGGCAGCCAGTCTCGCGCATGATCGCCAGCGAACGCATGTCGGACACCAGATTGTTGTAGCCGAAAGACACCCCGCGTTCGCACGCCATGAACACATCGTCCGGCAGTCCCGCCTGCAATGCAGCGGCGCGTGCCTTGTCGATGACATTTTTCATATCATGCGGTGCCAGGAACTGGCCCTTCTTGATATTCACCGGCTTGCCCGATTGCGCGCAGGCGTGGATGAAATCGGTCTGGCGGCACAGGAAAGCCGGCGTCTGCAACACGTCGACCACCGCCGCTACCGGTGTGATTTCGTCGATCTCGTGAATATCGGTCAATACCGGCACGCCGATCTGCTGCTTCACATCGGCCAGGATTTCCAGCCCTTTTTCCATGCCAAGGCCGCGGAAAGAAGTGCCGGACGAGCGATTGGCTTTATCGAACGACGATTTATAAATGAAGGGTATGCCGAGCGCGCTGGTGATTTCCTTCAAGCTGCCGGCGGTGTCGTGCGCCATCTGACGGGATTCGATCACGCAGGGGCCGGCGATCAGAAAAAATGGCTGGTCGAGACCGACCTCGAAACCGCATAGCTTCATGCCGCACTCCGTTCCAAGGACGCTTCAGACAGCGCCGGGGCAACGGCCTGCCGGTGCGCCAGCGCCGCCTTGATGAAGGAAATGAACAAGGGATGGCCTTCGCGCGGCGTGGATTTGAATTCCGGATGAAATTGCACGCCGACGTACCAAGGATGCGCATGGTCACCGGTGCGCGGCAGTTCCATGATTTCGCACAGGTCTTCTGTCGGCGTGCGCGCCGACACGACCAGGCCGGCCGCTTCGACCCGGCCCAGGTAATGATTATTCGCTTCGTAGCGATGGCGGTGACGTTCGGTGACGACATTGCCGTAAATTTCGGCGGCCAGCGAACCCGGCTTGACCGCACAGGTTTGTGCGCCCAGACGCATGGTGCCGCCGAGGTCGGAATTCTCGTCGCGCAATTCGACCTTGCCATCGTGGTTTTGCCATTCGTTGATCAAGGCGACCACCGGCTGTTCGGTCGCGGCATCGAATTCGGTCGAATTCGACTTCGAGAGGCCCGCCACATTGCGTGCATATTCGATCAGTGCCACTTGCATGCCGAGACAGATGCCAAGATACGGTATCTTGTTTTCACGTGCGTATTGCGCTGCGGCGATCTTGCCTTCGACGCCGCGTTTGCCAAAGCCGCCCGGCACCAGGATCGCATCGTATTTGGCCAGATGTGCGGTACCTTTGACTTCGATTTCTTCGGAATCGAGGTATTCGATATTGACCCGGCTTTCGGTATGAATACCGGCGTGACGCAAGGCTTCGGTCAACGACTTGTAGGATTCGGTCAGATCGACATATTTTCCGACCATGCCGATCGTGATGTCATGCTTCGGATGTTCCAGCCCATACACCAGTTTGTCCCACATCGACAGGTCGGCAGGCTTCGGCGACAGGCCGAGTTTTTCACAAACGATCGCATCGAGGCCCTGGTCATGCAGCATCTGCGGAATCTTGTAGATCGTATCGGCATCCCACACGGAAATGACGGCGTTCTCCGGCACATTGGAGAACAGCGAGATCTTGGCCCGTTCGTCATTCGGAATGGGGCGATCGGCGCGGCATAGCAATGCGTCGGGAAAAATACCAATCTCACGCAGCTTTTGCACGCTGTGCTGAGTCGGCTTGGTTTTGAGCTCGCCGGCCGTAGCAATAAACGGCACCAGCGTCAAATGCACGAACGCGGCAGCGTTGCGCCCAGCGCGCAGACTCAATTGACGAACCGCTTCGAGGAAAGGCAAGGATTCGATATCACCGACCGTGCCGCCAATTTCCACCAGCGCGACATCATAGCCTTCCGCGCCGCGATGGATGTAGTCCTGGATTTCGTTGGTGATGTGCGGGATTACCTGGACAGTCTTGCCAAGATATTCACCACGACGCTCCTTGCGGATCACCGATTCGTAGATCTGACCAGTGGTGAAATTATTAACTTTCTTCATCCGCGTGGTGATGAAGCGTTCGTAATGGCCGAGGTCGAGATCAGTTTCGGCGCCGTCATCGGTGACGAACACTTCGCCATGCTGGAATGGACTCATTGTCCCCGGATCCACATTGATATACGGATCGAGTTTCAACATAGTGACTTTAAGGCCGCGCGATTCGAGGATCGCAGCGAGAGAGGCGGCGGCTATCCCTTTACCAAGGGAAGACACGACGCCACCGGTGACGAAAACAAACTTGGTCATTGCAGAAGGTGCCGAACGGCACGAGCGGGAAATTGAAATTATACCGCAAACAGCACTGCCCTCCGCACAAATCTACATTCCCACGAGCCACTGCAAATCGTCATGCGATCATGCCGGGCATACGTCGCATTCACATCGTGTAAGCAAACAATAACCGGGCAAAACTCTGGGCGCCGATCGCGTTCGACAGGCCTCTGATCTCAGTGCTGCGCCGGACGACGGACGCGCGGAAACTGAAAGGACCGTCATTGCGGGCAAACCCGAGTTCGGCCTCGCCGACGAAACGCTTGGGTTGCACTGTATGGATGTTGTCATTCGAAAAATAGCCGCCCTGCAAGCTGGCATTATAGGCAACCGCGCGCGCATCGACCCTGAAAAAGGCATGCAGCGTGGATCCGTCCGGCAACAGGTTCAGTGCGCCGGCGCGCGCCACCACACCGCCGGACGCATCGGCATAGATATTGCCAAATCGACCATTGGCGTAGGGCGTGACGTCAAGCCAGCCGCTGGGATGCCAGCGGACCGGGCTGACACTCCCGTACAGGATTGCACCCACTTCATTCTTGATCTGGGTGCTCCAGCTCTGCGGCAATGGGTAGTGACCGATCCGATGAATCATGTCCTGGCCGCGTTCGCCGCCGGCACACGGACCGATGCAGCCGATATCAAGTCCCAGTTTCCAGCTGGAGCCATCCGCGTGATGGAGTTCCTTGAACGCGCCGACGTACAACCATGCCGCATAGGGATGATCATTGCTGGCCAACGCACCGGGCAAAATCTTGATGTCCGACGCGGTGTACTGCTCTTGCCCGAACTGCCAGCCGACCACGGCTAACTGGTCCGCGCGGTGCAACGCATAGCGCTGGCTATAACGCAGTCCGCTGGTATAAAAACCGTCGCTGTCTCTCACGACCAGAAAGCTGTCGTTATCGATCTCGAGTGCGTGCGTGGTCTTGCCGTCACGGTAGATCGCCCGTATGTCGTCCCAGTCGAAGCCGAGGTTCTCTGCATGTGCCAGAGCGGTCAAGGTGGACATGAGGGCTGCGGCCAGTAGTTGCAGAGAAAATTTATGCATGCGATTTAATCAGATTCATCGGGCAAGGAGCAACGATTGGAGCAACGATTCGATCATGTCATGGGTTGCTTGCGCCGCCAAGGCAGGCGACTCCATTGGAAACAGATGGCCGCCGGGGATGGTACGAAAATATTTACCAACCGTGCGCCGCGTTGCAGCCAATCCGGCCTGCCGGCACTCGATCGAAGCGCTGCCGCCGACAAACCCGATCGGCACCGGAAACGGTCGCCGCATCAGAGCGCCCAAATGATCGGGCAGGCCGCGATAGACGGCAGTTTCTGTTTCACGATTGAAACGCAGCGCGACACCTTCAGGGTGCGGCTGCGTTCCATGCTCGATGTAGTCGCGCAACACTTCCGGCGGCCAACTGGCAAACATCTCTTTCGCCGCGAAGTGCTGATACGCGGCTTCCGCGTCGGGCCACAGAATGCGTCGCTTTACCGAGGACTGCGCCGGCGAGAATTTATCGTTCAATCCAAGCTTTTTCGCAATACGTACCGCGATCGCGCGCCATCCAGCGACGATCGGCGAATCCAGCAGAACCACGCAGCGCACCAGATCCGGCCGCGCCTTGGCAGCCATCATGCTGAGCATGCCGCCCAGCGAATGGCCGACCAGGATCACCGGCGCATCGTAACGCGCGACTAAATCATCGATCAATTCCTGCACCAGCGCTGGCCAGCCATTGGTCACCGGATATTTCGGATTGTGCGCATGCATGTCCAGCGCCTGCACCTCGTAGTGCTGACGCAAATACTGGAAGAACACGCGATACGTGCCTGCCGGATAGCTGTTCGCATGGGCGAAGTGCAGAATCGGCTTGTTGCCCGCTGCGGTCATGATGGTTCCCTCAAATTGCCAAAATTTTTCAAATTGTTCACATTATTTTCTTGCGTATTTTCTTGCGTGGCTCGGTGTAGGGTCAGTTATTGCCCATACCAGTAGCGGGCATGCTCAGTACGGTATTCCGAGATGCTGAGGGTAGACCCGAATTGTAAAGTGATTGCCCCCGCCTCGTCGTTGCGCAACCGTCGGATGCCGAGGTTGCGGTAACGTTCGAACACCTCGGCCTTGGGATGACCGTAACGATTGCGATACCCCATCTGGAATACGGCGACCTCGGGCTGGACCGCCTGCAAAAATGGCAAGGTGGACGACGTGCCGCTGCCGTGATGCGGCGCCAGCAATACGGTGGCATGCAATTTCTCGCGGTCGCGCCCGACCAATTCGTCTTCCTGAATCGCCTCGATGTCGGCCGGCAGCAAGATCGACCGTGCACCGAGGCTGATCTTTAGCGTACACCCACGCGCATTCGACTTCCATTTCTGACTGTCATAACTGCCTGCGGTTGGATGCAGCATCTCAAACTGCACACCATCCCAAGACCAAGCTTGCCCGGCCTCGCAACGACGATGATGCGGGGCCGCTTGCACGATCGGGCTGTCGGCCTTCAGCGAGGACAGCACCCAGCCAGTATTGATCTCATTAAAAATCGTCAAGGCGCCGCCGGAATGGTCATTATCGTTGTGCGACACGATCACACCATCGAGCGCCGTAATACCGCGCGCTTTCAGATACGGCAGGATCACGCGATTGCCGCCGTTCGATTCCGGCCCATAGAATGGTCCGGTATCGTACAGCAGTCGGTGTTGCGGCGTTTCAATCAACAACGCCATACCCTGACCGACGTCGAAGGCGGTCACCCACATCGTGCCGGCCTCGGGACGTGTCGGCGCATTGAGCAGCAATGGTACCCACCCGACCAGACCAAACCAGCGGGCTGGCCAGCCGCGCGGCGCCAGCAGCCACAGCGTTCCGATCGAGGCGCAAACGAACACCCACACCGGCGGCACCGCTGCCGCCCATACGGCTGCCGGCAATGCACTCAACCACGCCAACCCATGCACCAGCCACTGCACCAGCAGATGCGCCAAGTTCAGGACCCAGCCAGACAAGGGTGCCGGCAGAATGCTGCCCGCCAGCGCTAATGGCGTCACGAAAAAACTGACCAGCGGAATCGCCACCGCATTCGCAATCGGACTAACCAATGACATCTGGCCAAACAGCAGCATGGTCAGCGGCACCAGCGCCAATGTGACGACATACTGCGTATGCGCTGCGGCCATGATGTCCCGCCGCCAGCGCTGCCGGCGCGATGGCGCAGCGTCGGCACGCCGCGCGGTGCGACCGACCGACGCATACAAAATCACCGCCACCGCGCCGAACGACAGCCAGAATCCCGGCCATAACACGGCCCAGGGATCGAGCAGGACCGCCACGCCGAGCGCCGCGCACAACACATGGGATACTCGTGTGATCCGGCCAAACCACAGTGCTGCCGCCACCACTGACAGCATATACAGCGTGCGCTGCGCCGGCACGCCGAATCCGGCCAACAGCACGTATACCAGCGCCATCGCCGCGCCGGCCAGCGCTGCCACCTTTTGCGCCGGCAATATCGATGGCAGTTGCGCGCGCGTAAAAAAAGAGCGCCGCCAGAGCGCAAACATCAAGGCGGCGAACAGGCCGGCAACCATCGTGATGTGCAGCCCCGAGATCGAAAACAGATGCGACACGCCGGTACGGCTGAACACCTTCCAGTCCGATTGCGCGACCTCGCGTTGATCGCCCACCACCAGGGCGACCAGCACACCGGCATATTCGCGACCCGGCAAGGCCGCAAAAATACGATCGCGCAACGCGCCACGGGCACGCTCGACCAGATTGCCGATACTGACTACAAAAGGATCAAGTTCGCGATTGCTGATCGCAGTATTGGCATCGTCGGCCGGCCTGACATAGCCGGTGGCGCGCAGGTCCTGCTCCAGTAGCCAGACTTCGTAATCAAATCCGTTCGAATTGGCGTTGCCGTGCGGGCGTTGCAAACGCACTGTCAAGCGCCAGCGCGCGCCCGGTTGCACGTCGCCAACCGTCTGCGACTGTTCGCTTCGAAATCCGGAATACCATGACAATGCCAGCTTGGGCGGCACCACCGGCGTTGTTGCGCCAATTGGCAACACCTGCTCCACCGCGAAATTGAAGCGCACGCCCTGATCAAAGCGATAAGGCAGGCTGTCGATGGTACCGATCAGCGTGATGTCGCGCCCCTCCCATTCCTTCGGCAATTCGCGCGCCAGGTAGTGTTGCGCAAACAGGCTGGCCCAGACGACACCGGCGATGCAGCCGCAGGCCAACATAGTGGGGATGCCGAGCTTGGTGATCACATCAAAACGCTTGAGTCGGCGCATTGCCAGCGTGGTCAACACGGCACCGAAAGACAACAGCCACAGCGTGGATCCGGCAGGCAGCGCAGCCTGGTTTTGTAACCACGCGATGCCGATCACAAAGCCGATAATGGCGCTGCGCATGCCGTCGCTTTACCGACTACTGACGCAAACGCGGCAGCGCGGCGATCGCATTGGCCGAGGTCGCTTGCGCAGCGGCGTCGCTCGTGATGCCGCGCAATTGGGCCAGCACCTCGCCGATACGCGCGACTTCTTCCGGACTGTTGCTGTCGGGATGACGCCATGCCGGCGATAAATCGGGGGCGTCGGTTTCCAGCACAATCGCACTTAACGGCAGTTCGCTGGCCAGGCGCCGGATTTGCAAGGCGCGGGTGTACGTCATCGCGCCGCCGAAACCAAGCTTGAATCCGAGATCGATGAACGCCTGCGCCTGCTGAAAGCTGCCATTGAATGCATGCGCTATGCCACCGGCCACCTTGATGCGACGCAGATGCTTGAGCAAGATGTCCTGTGAACGCCGCACATGCAGCAGCACCGGCAAGGTGAATTCGCGCGCCAGCTTCAGTTGTTCGACATAAAAATGTTCCTGCTTTTCCCGCAGCGGGCTTTCATTCAACCCCGGCACGAAAAAATCCAGTCCGATTTCACCGATCGCGACGAAACGCGGATCGTCCAGCGCCGCTACGATCGCTGCCCGCAGAACGTTCAGGTCGTCCTCGGATGCTTGCGGTACATACATCGGGTGAATACCCAGCGCGTAGCAGCAATTCGCATGGCGCCCGGCCAGTGTGCGGACCGCATCGAAATTGGCGCGTTCGATCGCCGGAATCACGATCTGACTCACGCCCTGCTGTGCCGCGCGCTCGGCGATCGCATCCGCCCGGTCGCCGAATTCGGCCGCGTCAAGATGGCAATGGGTGTCTATCCACATGGGCAGGAAAAATCGGGTTGGCGCCTGGTTGCAATGCCGCTCCAGCCGCGCAGATATTATGAAAATGGCGGTCTTACTGGCAGTATAAGTACATTTTCCGCTAATTGCGTGCGGAAATAGCCTACGACAAGACCAGTATATGATTTAGATCGGATACAAATTTAGATCTGGTACAAGGCTGCAGGCAATCGCACGGTCACTCGACATAGTCCTGCAGTCCGTCCTCGGTCAGCCGCAAGATGCGGTCGCATCGCCGCGCCAGCGCAATATCGTGGGTAACGATGACAAATGCGGTGCCCAAGGTGCGCGACAGATCCAGCATCAGGTCGAAAATCTGCTGCGCGGTGGCGCGGTCAAGATTGCCGGTCGGTTCGTCGGCCAGCACGCAGGCCGGTTGCGTCGCCAGTGCGCGCGCCAGGGCTACGCGCTGGCGCTCGCCACCGGACAGTTCACCCGGCACGTGGGTGACGCGCTGCGCCAGGCCGACCCGGGACAGGATTTCATGTGCGCGTTCCTGTGCCTTGGCACGTGGCGTCCGGCGGATCATCAGCGGCATTGCCACGTTGTCCAGCGCCGAAAATTCCGGCAGCAGGTGATGGAATTGGTAAACGAAACCGAGCGCCACATTGCGTAGATCGCCGCGCGCCTTTTCGTTCAGAGTGGCAAAGTCGCGCCCTTGCAGGCTGACCGTGCCGCCAGTTGGCGTATCAAGGCCGCCCAGCAAATGCAGCAGGGTCGATTTCCCGGAACCGGAGGCGCCGACAATCGCCACCCGCTCGCCTTTGGCAACGGCGAAATCGATGCCTGAAAAAACCTTGACCGAATAGCTGCCCTGCGTGAAAGTCTTGCCCAGCCCGCGACAGGACAGCACGATCTCTTCGGCGGAATGTTTGGACATGTTATTCATAACGCAGCGCCTCAGCGGGGTTGACGCGCGATGCGGACCAGCTCGGGTACAGCGTCGCAACGAAGGCCAGCACCACCGCAATGCCGCCGATCTTGAGGACATCGGGCAAGCGCAGGTCAGAAGGCAACTCACTGATCAGATAAATACTTTTAGGCAGAAACTGCACGCCCAACAAATGCTCGATGAAGGGCACAATCACATCGACATTGAGCGCCACCAGCACGCCAAAACCGATACCGGCGGCTGTGCCGACCAGGCCAACCAATGCGCCCTGGATCATGAAAATCTTCATGATCGATCGTGGTGACGCGCCGAGTGTGCGCAAGATGGCGATATCGGCCTGCTTGTCGGTCACCGTCATCACCAGCGTCGATACCAGATTGAACGCGGCCACGGCGATGATCAGCGTCAGGATAATGAACATCATCCGTTTTTCGGTCTGCACCGCGGCGAACCAGTTGCTGTTTTGCTGCGACCAGTCGCGAATCAGTACGTCCCCGCTCAGTATTTTCGACAAGTCGAACGCGACCTGTGGCGCCCGCTGCATGTCTTCGATCTTCAGCCGCAAGCCGGACGGCGCCTCGATCTGAAACATTTTTTCGGCATCGTTCAGGTGGATAAAGGCCAGCGAAGAATCGAATTCATAATGGCCCGCCTCAAAAATCCCCACCACGGTGAATTGCTTCAGCCGGGGAATCACGCCGGCCGGCGTCACCTGCCCCTGCGGCGCCAGCATCGCAACCTTGTCGCCGACACGCGCGTGCATGGCGCGCGCCAGCTCGATACCGAGAATGATGTTGAACTCGCCGGCTTTCAGGTCGCTCAGCTTGCCTGCGCGCATTTGCCGCGCCACGTCCGACACCTTCGGCTCTTCGTCCGGTAACACGCCGCGTATCATCGCGCCGCGCAAGGTGTCTTCACGCGTCAGCATCACCTGCGCCTCGACATACGGCGCCGCCCCTTTGACTTCCTTGTCCGTGAAGGCCTCTTTGGCGGTGGCCTGCCAGTTGTTCATCGCCCCTTGCGCATCGAACACCTCGATATGCGCGAGTACCGACAGCATACGGTCACGCACGTCTTTTTGGAAACCGTTCATCACCGATAGCACCACGATCAGGGCCGCGACGCCCAGAGCGATACCGGCCATTGAGATGAGCGAGATGAATGAAATAAAACTGTTGCGGCCGCTGCGCTTGCCAGCGCGCGTATAGCGCAGGCCAACCAGCCATTCGAAGGGTAAATTTTTAATTATGCTCATTGATGAGTGACGAATCAGTGACGAAGAAAAGCACCGTGATTGATATCTGCCTGAAATCAGCACGCCATCTTGCCATACAATCGCGGCATGAGTCATATAGAAATCCTGCTGCCATTCGGCCTGCCGCCCGGGGAATTGGCTGCCGATCTGATCCGCGAATGCAAAACGCCCAGCCTGGCGATGTTGATCGGGCGCGCTCAAACCGGCAACGCGGCGTCACCGAGCGAGCAATTCGACCCATTTTCACGCGTGCTACCGCATGAAATTTGGCTGTCGCGCCAGTTTGGGCTGGAGCATGACGGCCAATCGAGCCCACCGATCGCGCCGGCTGCGATGCAAGCATTCAACCAGGCGCCGGCCGCCGGCATCTGGTTCATCATCAACCCGGTCCATATCCACTTCGCACGTGATCATCTGGTGCTGACCGATCAACGACAATTGCTGCTCAGCGAACAGCAATCATTGGCGCTGTTCGACAGCGCCAAACCCTATTTCGAAGAAGTCGACAAGACTCTGGTGTATGGCAATGCGCACACCTGGTTCGTGCGCGCCGACGAATGGAACGGGCTACAGACATCGACGCCGGATGCGACCTGCGGCCATAACATCGATATCTGGATGCCGAAAGGCGCGCATGCACTGGCCTGGCGCAAGCTGCAGAACGAGGTGCAAATGCTGTGGCACAGCCATCCAGTCAATGAGGAGCGCGACGCGCACGGTTTGAAACCGGTCAATTCCTTGTGGCTGTGGGGCGGCGCGCCGGCCGATCTGACGGTTGGCGCGGTCGGCAGGGCAAACTTCACGGCCACATTCAATCTGTCCGACGACTTCAGTCCGTACGGCCAGCTGAGCCCTGCCAATCGCACGAATTGCAGCGTCGCCGATCTCATTGCTGCCGCGCCCAAGCACGGGCTGTTGCTACTGGACTCGCTGATCGGACCGGCGCTGGCCAGTGACTGGGCCACCTGGCTCGATCGCATGCATGACTATGAGACCATATGGTTCGCTCCTTTGCTGGCGACCCTCAAGGCGCGTCGAGTCGATCGTCTGACGCTGCATTTGAGCCACGGCGGCGCCATCGCCGGCTTTTCCGATACCCGCCGGTCCTTAGGTAAATTCTGGGTTAAACCCTCACTCTCCAAGCTGGCAACCGTAACCCGATCATGACCCGCATTTCCACCCGCCCCTATTCTTTTCATGATTCCGAAATGCTGCGCGAGAACGGCATCCATCCGGTGCTGGCGCGCCTGTATGCGGCACGCGGCCTGACCGACATCCAGGATCTGTCGAGTGACCTGGGTGCCCTGATGGCGCCGGCAGGTTTACTACATATCGACGCCGCCGCCAGCTTTTTGGCCGATGCGATCGCCGCGCAAAAAGCACTGGTGATCGTCGCCGACTATGATTGCGACGGTGCGACCGCCTGCGCAGTAGCGTTGCGCGGGCTGCGTGCGCTGGGCGCCAGGGTCGATTACATCGTGCCGAACCGGTTTGAATACGGTTATGGGTTGACCCCGGAAATCGTCGCGCTGACCGCCACCGAAAAATCGCCCGACATCATCATCACGGTCGACAACGGCATCGCAAGCATCGACGGCGTGGCCGAAGCGAACCGGCGCGGCATCGAGGTGGTCGTCACCGACCACCATCTGCCGGCCGACACCCTGCCCGCGGCCCGCGTCATCGTCAATCCGAATCAGCCGGCCTGCGGCTTCCCGAGCAAAAACCTGGCCGGCGTCGGCGTGATGTTTTATGTATTGCTGGCACTGCGCGCCGAAATGCGCAAACGCGGCATCTTCGACGCCCAGACCCAGCCCAAGCTCGATACGCTGCTCGATCTGGTCGCGCTCGGCACCGTCGCCGACGTGGTCAAACTCGATGCCAACAACCGGATCCTGGTGGCGCAAGGCTTGAAACGGATGCGCGCCGGCCGCATGCACGTCGGCATCGCCGCATTGTTCCGGGTCGCGGGACGCGAGGCACGAAGCGCGTCGCCATTCGATCTCGGCTTTGCGGTCGGCCCGCGCCTGAATGCGGCCGGCCGTCTGGAAGACATGTCGCTCGGCATCGAATGCCTGACCACCGACGACGAAGGCCGTGCCTGGGCCATCGCGCAGCAACTGAACGAGATCAATATCAAGCGGCGCGAAATCGAAGCCGACATGCAGGACACCGCACTGCTCAAACTCGATGCCTTCCAGCCGCAGGACAGTGCGACCATCAGCGTGTTCGATGACAGCTGGCATCAGGGCGTGATCGGTATCGTCGCTTCCCGCCTGAAAGAAAAGTTCTATCGCCCAACCATTACCTTCGCACCCGGCGCCGATGGCTGGATCAAGGGCTCCGGCCGTTCGATCCCCGGCTTTCACCTGCGCGACGCGCTCGATCTGGTGTCCAAGCATGCGCCGACCCTGATCGACAAATTCGGCGGTCATGCGATGGCGGCTGGGCTGACGATACGCGCCGACGCATTCGAGGCATTCAAGACTGCATTCGAGGCGGTCGGGCGCGACTGGCTCAGCCAAAACCAGCTCGAACGCGTGGTCGAAACGGACGGCGCGCTGGAAGATGCGTTTTACTCAGTCCAGTTCATCGAGCTGCTCGCGTCGCAAGTCTGGGGCCAGGGCTTTCCACCGCCGCTGTTTTGCGACGAGTTCCGCGTCGTCAGCCAGCGCGTGCTGAAGGAAAGACATCTGAAGCTGGCGCTGGAAAAAAACGGCCAGCGCTACGACGCGATCTGGTTCGGTCACGTCGACAGCCTGACCGATCGCGCCCGGGTCGCATTCCGGCTCGACGCCAATGAATTCAACGGGACCACGCGGGTGCAGTTGCTGGTGGAGCATGCCGAACCGGCGTGAACCGCGGTGCCACCGTCCCGGCAATCAGGCGCGCCCCGGTTGGTGCGCGGTGGCGGCAGCGCTGTTCACCGCACAGTCGATCCTGCCGAAACGGTCAAGCGTTGCCGCGATCAGCCGTGCTATATCCGCCGGTTCGCCGACATCAGCCCGGACGAATAGCACCTGGCCTTGCTGCGAGCCGCGCGACTGTAGCTCGCGCTCCGCATCCTGTCCCTTCGCCTGATCGCGCGCAGCGATGACGACGCTAGCGCCTCTGCAGGCGAATGCCATCGCCGTGGCCAGGCCGATGCCTTCCGTGCCGCCCGTGATCAATGCCACCTTGCCCGAAAATTGCGCCAACGAAATATTCTCCAATAAACAAAATGTCTGAATTGCCAAATCATGGCCATGATGACAAGATATTGCCGCTAGCGTCTGCCAGGTTCCGACACATAGCCGCAAGCCGGGCCGGCGGCCAGCGCGCTAGAGCCAACACAATGGATCTGGGCCGTGCAAACCGGGCCGTATAAGCGCGCTATGCGATCGCTCGGGTATAATCTAGGGTTTGATCGCAGAAGAAACCATCATGGAAGCAGAACGCCTCAATTCCCTGTCAGCCCTGCTCGCGGACCTCACGGTTCGGGAAGCCGAACTTCGGAGGTATCTTTGACTTCGATCTGAAGTCGGAGAAACTTGAGCAAGTCAACGCCGAACTGGAAGACCCGACCGTTTGGAATGAACCCAAACGCGCCCAGGATCTCGGCAAGGAAAAGAAATCACTCGAAAATATCGTCCATTCGCTGACGAAGATCGAAACCGACCTGCGCGATGCCAGCGACCTGTTCGCCATGGCGCGCGAAGAGCAGGATGACGACACGCTGGAGGCGATCGAAGCCGACGCACAGAACCTGAAATTAATGGTCGAGGGCATGGAGTTTCGGCGGATGTTCAACAATCCGATGGATCCGAACAACTGCTTCATCGATATCCAGGCCGGCGCCGGCGGCACCGAAGCGCAGGACTGGGCATCGATGTTGCTGCGCCAATACCTGCGCTACTGCGAGCGCAAGGGCTTCAAGGCCGAAATCCTGGAACAGTCCGACGGCGAAGTCGCCGGCATCAAGACCGCTACCATCAAGGTCGAGGGTGATTACGCCTACGGCTTCCTGCGCACCGAAACCGGCGTCCATCGGCTGGTGCGCAAATCGCCGTTCGACTCAGCGAACGGCCGCCATACGTCGTTTTCCAGCCTGTTTGTGTATCCGGAGGTGGATGATTCGATCGAGATCGACATCAACCCGGCCGATGTGCGGGTCGATACTTACCGCGCATCCGGCGCTGGCGGCCAGCACATCAACAAGACCGACTCGGCAGTGCGTCTGACGCATGCGCCGACCGGTATCGTGGTGCAATGCCAGAACGACCGCAGCCAACACCGCAACCGCGCTGAAGCGTGGGACATGCTGAAAGCGAAGCTGTACGAACTGGAACTGCGCAACCGGATGAGCGAGCAACAAAAGCTGGAAGACTCCAAGACCGACGTCGGCTGGGGTCACCAGATTCGCTCCTATGTATTGGACCAGTCGCGCATCAAGGATCTTCGTACCAACTTTGAAATGGGTAATACCAAGGCGGTGCTGGACGGCGATCTGGACGATTTCATTGCGGCCTCGTTAAAGCAAGGCGTGTAACAGCGTGTGATGGCGCCAGCCCAAGTCGCAATCAGCAACTCAGGCGAACACTCAATCGTTACAAGTAGCAGCAAGGTGCGCTGTCGGCACCCTGCAGTCTCCGGTGAGCGAAGATCGGTGCGCATGGCGCACCCTGCAGATCCAGGCTTTGTCGGCGGTACCAGTTAATCAGTGAAAAGGTTTCTTATGTCGGATACATCAACAACACCAACAACGCCAACAACACCAACAACGCCAACAACGCCAACGTTAGACGAAAACTCGATCATCGCCGAGCGTCGCGCAAAACTTGCCGCGATCCGTACCCAAGGTGTCGCGTTCCCGAACGATTTCCGGCCGCAGCACAAGGCGGCGCAACTGCAGCTGCAATACGGCGCGTTCGAACGTGAAGCGCTGGAAGCCGTTGCGATGAATGTCGTCGTGGCTGGTCGCATGATGTTGAAACGGGTGATGGGCAAGGCCTCCTTCGCCACCATCCAGGATGCGTCTGGCCCGAAGGCCGATGGCCGCATCCAGTTGTATATCACCAGCGAACTGGCCGGCGCCGACGCGCATGACGCGTTCAAGCATTACGACCTGGGCGACATTCTCGGCGCCGAAGGTACGCTGTTCATGACCAAGACCGGCGAACTGTCGGTCAAGGTCACGAAGCTGCGCTTGCTCACCAAATCGTTGCGCCCGCTGCCGGACAAGTTCCATGGCCTGGCGGATCAGGAAACCAAGTATCGTCAGCGTTACGTCGATCTGATCATGAGCGAGGACACTCGCCGCACTTTCAAGGCGCGCACCGCTACGCTGTCGTCGATCCGCCGATTCATGGAAAAAAACGACTTCCTCGAGGTCGAAACGCCGATGTTGCATGCGATTCCTGGCGGCGCGGCAGCCAAGCCGTTCATCACACATCACAACGCGCTCGACATGCAGATGTTCCTGCGTATCGCGCCGGAGCTGTATTTGAAACGCCTGGTGGTCGGCGGATTTGAGCGCGTTTTTGAAGTCAATCGCAACTTCCGCAATGAGGGCGTATCGCCACGCCACAATCCGGAATTCACGATGATGGAGTTCTACGCGGCCTACACTGATTATCAGTGGCTGATGGACTTCACCGAAGCGGTCATTCGCCAGGCCGCGATCGATGCACACGGCACCGCGTCGCTGACCTACCAGGGACGCGAGCTCGATCTGTCCAAGCCGTTCCACCGGCTGACCATCATCGGTGCGATCAACAAATACGCGCCCCACTATACCAATGAGCAACTGCACGACGCAGTATTCCTGAAGGCAGAGCTGGCGAAATTCGGCGTTAAACCGCACGTGATCTCTGGTCTCGGCGCTCTGCAACTGGCGCTGTTCGAAGAAACCGCCGAAGCGCAATTGTGGGAGCCAACCTATATCGTGGATTATCCGGTCGAGGTTTCGCCGCTGGCGCGCGCTTCCGATAGCGTACCGGGAATTACCGAACGCTTCGAATTGTTCATCGTCGGCCGTGAGATCGCCAACGGCTTCTCCGAGTTGAACGATGCAGAAGATCAGGCCGCACGCTTCCAGGCCCAAGTCGCGGCCAAGGACGCCGGCGATGAAGAGGCGATGTATTACGACGCCGACTACATCCGCGCGTTGGAGTATGGCATGCCGCCAGCGGGAGGTTGCGGTATCGGGATCGATCGTCTGATCATGCTGATCACCGATTCGCCGAATATTCGCGACGTGATTCTGTTCCCTCATCTGCGACGCGAAGACTGAAGCTGAACCCGACTCTTAATCGTCCAAATAAAAATGGGACCGCAGATGCGGTCCCATTTTTTTGTTCTCTGAGATTCCTGATCCGGATTATTCAAAAAACAGGTTACAAAAGATTACATCTGACACAGTTTCAGCATAGCTCTGCGGCAATGGACCGTCGATAATGAACCCGGCATTACTAAAAAGATTGTTGATTTTTATTGGGAGCAAATCATGGAAACAACACCATCGAACAAGCGAATTCACCCCCTCATGGCTGCCGCGGCAGTATCGGTGGTTCTCGTCAGCCTGATCGGTGTGGCAGCGATCACCGGTATTTTGCCGAATTCGCATGGCACCGGCGCATCGGTCGCACCGCCGACATCATTGGCTGCAGCGCCGTCGAACCCGACGTCCATCCCACCAGAAACCAACCCGGTGGCTGACAACACCCCCGCGCCAGCAGAGAATACGGAGAAGCGCGTCGCAGTACCGGCCAAGGTCCAACATCACCCACGCGTGGTCGAAGAGAGAAGTCGTGCACGCAGCGAACCGGTTCGCGTTGCAGCGGCTGAACCTCCGCGTCAGATTTGCTATGACTGCGGCACCGTTGAGTCGGTACAGGTGATCCAGCAGGCAGCGAAACCGAGCGGTATCGGCGCAGTGGCCGGCGCGGTACTGGGCGGTGTCTTGGGTAATCAGGTTGGTGGCGGTGACGGCCGCAAACTGGCGACAGTCGCCGGCGCGGTTGGCGGCGGTTTTGCTGGAAATGAAGTGGAGAAACGTACCCACACCACGGCAACCTATGACGTCCGGGTACGGATGGAAGACGGCAGCGTACGCAGCTTCCCGCAAAGTAGCCAAAACGGCTGGCGCGCCGGCGATCGCGTACGGGTAGTCAACGGCGCACTCACTTCGCAAGGTTAATCACAGCATCGGCGCCGATTGATGATCGGCAGCAAAAGAAAAAAAGCGGCATCGCCGCTTTTTTGCTTTTCATGGCACTACGTGCGCACCAGGACAATCATCGGACAATCTCAGCGTGCCTCTTCAATCCAGGCAGCCTGTATCGCTTCCAGAATTTTCTCACCGGTACGTTTATGATCATCGTCAAAGCCGTCGAGGTCGACGACCCAGTTGTGCAAATCGACGAAGTTGACCGTCAGTGGGTCGATATCCGGAAACTTCTCGTACAGCGCGTCGGCGATAACTTGAATGTCGATCCATTTCATGGCAATTATCCTTGTTGTGGCTGGATGCTTCGTTGATAGTGTGTCGCTCGCACCGTCGCTGCGTGTGATCAGTGGCCTTCGCTGACTTGATTGATCGTGTATTTCGGGATCTCGATCACCAGATCATCCTCGCCCAGGATCACTTGGCACGACAAGCGGGAAGTGGCTTCCAGACCCCACGCCTTGTCGAGCAGATCCTCTTCCTTTTCTTCGGCCTCGGCCAGCGATTCAAAGCCCTCACGGATGACCACGTGGCAGGTGGTGCAGGCACAGGATTTTTCGCAGGCGTGTTCGATGTCGACATCGCTGTCGAGCATCGCGTCGCACAAGGACTTACCTGCCGGGGCATCGATCACCGCGCCTTCAGGACATAACAGGTGATGGGGAAGAACGACGATTTGCGGCACTTGATTCACCTAGAAAGTTAATAGTGGTTACTTGATTTCGCTGAAGCTATGATTTCGCCGAAGCTTTGCCCGCGCGACGGCGTGTCACGAGACTCAGGCAGCGCGATACATGTCGATGTCGTTACACTAGTTGGTCCACGCGTTTGCCGGACAGCGCACTGCGCACACTGCGGTCCATTCGTCGCGCCGCGAACTCTTCGGTGCCGTCCGCCAGCGCACTTACCGCTGCTTTAATCGCATGGTGATCCTGGCCCTTGACCTGTTCGCGCACGTCATTCATCAGCGCATCGACCGCTGCGCGTTCGGCCTCTGACAACAGGTTGCCATCAGCATCCAGCGCCGATTGGGTTGCCAGCAACATCCGTTGCGCCTCGACTTGCTCTTCACGCAGCGCGCGCGCCTGCATATCGACTTCGGCCGACGAGAACGACTCCTGCAGCATGCGTGCCACCTCGTCATCGCCCAAGCCGTACGATGGCTTGACGGTGATCGATGCCTCAACGCCGGAGCGTAACTCGCGCGCAGACACCGACAGCAGGCCATCGGCGTCGACCTGATAGGTAATCCGGATACGGGCCGCACCGGCCACCATCGGCGGGATGCCGCGCAGCTCGAAACGCGCCAGCGAGCGACAGTCGCTCACCAGTTCGCGCTCACCCTGCAGCACATGCACCGCCAACGCGGTCTGACCATCCTTGAAGGTCGTGAATTCCTGCGCGCGGGCGCAAGGAATCGTTGAATTGCGCGGTATGATTTTTTCAACCAGTCCACCCATCGTCTCGATCCCGAGCGACAGCGGAATGACGTCAAGCAACAGCCAGTCGTCGCCGGCGGCCCGATTGCCGGCCAGCAGGTTGGCCTGAATCGCGGCGCCGAGCGCCACCACTTTGTCCGGGTCGATGTTAGCGTGGGGAATGGTGTGAAAGAAATCACCCACCGCCTTGCGTACGTGTGGCATGCGCGTCGCACCCCCGACCAGCACCACACCGTCGATATCGTCGACCGTCAGATCGGCATCGCGCAGCGCCTTCCTGATCGACGTCATGGTCTTGGCGACCAGGTGTTTGGTAATCTCTGTGAAGCTCGCGGCGCTGAGCGTCAAATGCACCTCTTCGCCGGAATTGAGCGCGGCGTCGATCTGCGCTTCGGCGTTGGTCGACAAAAATTCTTTGGCTTCGCGCGCCTTCACCAACAGGTGCCGCGTATCTTCATCCGACAGCGGCGCCAGACCCGCTTGTTCGCTGATCCAGCAAAATACGCGTTGATCAAAATCGTCGCCGCCGAGCGCGGAGTCGCCGCCGGTAGACAGCACCTCGAACACGCCCTTGGTCAGCTTCAATATCGAAATATCGAAGGTGCCGCCACCCAGGTCGTACACCGCGTAGATGCCTTGCGACGCATTGTCGAGGCCGTAAGCAATCGCGGCGGCAGTGGGCTCGCTCAACAGCCGCAGCACGTTCAATCCGGCTAACTGCGCCGCATCCTTCGTCGCCTGGCGCTGGGCTTCATCGAAATAGGCGGGCACGGTAATTACCGCGCCGACCAGTTCATCGCCCAGTGTGTCTTCGGCGCGCTGGCGCAAGGTTGCCAGAATTTCGGCCGAAATCTCGACCGGACTCTTCACCCCGGCGACAGTTTTCAGTTGCACCATACCGGGCGTATCCTGAAAATCGTAAGGCAGATTCTCGACGTAGGCAATATCCTTCAGACCGCGTCCCATGAAGCGCTTGACCGAGACGATCGTATTCTTCGGGTCGGTGGTCTGCGCCGCTTGCGCCTTGTAGCCGATATTGGCGTTGCCATTCGGCAGGTAGCGCACGATCGACGGCAGCAACGGCCGCCCCTCCTCGTCGTTCAATACTTCAGGAATGCTGTTGCGGACGCTGGCGACCAGCGAATTGGTGGTGCCGAGGTCGATGCCGACCGCCAGCCGATGTTGGTGCGGCGCGGTCGCCATACCGGGTTCTGCGATTTGAAGTAGTGCCATCTCGTTGTCTGATTCTTTGGAACCGGTTAAACCTCTGATGCTTCGAAAGCGAAGCTAACGTCTTCTCCGAATTTCTCCAGGAACATCAATTGCCGCACGTCCTGTGCCGCCTGATGGTAGTCGCCCGAATCGAGCACGGCGTTTATCTGCGTCAGTAGCGCGGCGCGTTGCTGATGTAATTGCAACTCCAGCAGCTCCAGTGCCGCGACATCCTTCTGCATCCGCGCATCTTCCAGCGCCTCGCGCCATTCCATCTGCTGCATCAAGAAAGCCATCGGCATCGCTGTGTTCGACTCGGTCCGCAGATCGGCCCCATTCAACTCGCAGAGGTATGCGGCGCGTTTGAGCGGGTTTTTCAGCGTCTGATAAGCCTCATTGGCGCGGGTAGCCCACTGCATTGCCACCCGTTTTTCTGCATCGCTGGCGCTCACGAATTTATCCGGGTGGACACGGTTTTGCACTTCGCGATACGCAGCATCGAGCGCACTCATGTCGAGCGCAAACTGTGGTGCCAGATGAAATAATTCGAAATGATTCTGCATAAGAAAATCGGATATTGACGGAGTGTCCGCGCTCAAAAATAAAGCCTGTCATGCTGCAACAGGCTCGATCAGGCCGATGCTGATTCGGCGCAAATCACAAGCGTACAACCGAACCACGCTGCGGTTGGTGGTCGCCTCAAATAGTAAAGCTTTCGCCGCAACCACATTCATCCTTGACGTTCGGGTTGTAGAACTTGAAACCCTCATTCAAACCCTCGCGCGCGAAATCGAGCTCGGTGCCGTCGATATACGGCAGGCTCTTCGGATCGACGAAAACCTTGACGCCATGCGACTCGAACACACTGTCTTCGGTAGCCACCTCATCGACATATTCGAGCTTGTACGCCAATCCGGAGCAACCGGTGGTGCGTACGCCGAAACGCAGGCCGACGCCCTTGCCGCGACGCTCGATGTAGCGATTGATATGCTTCGCCGCTTTTTCCGTAAGTGTGATTGCCATTGTTTCCTCCGTCCCTTCCCCACTTCAGGGAAAGAACATTCATCCAGACTTTATGCTGCCTGCGTGGTCGATTCTGCTGCCGATTTTGCTACCGGCGCGGTCGCGTGCTTGGTCTGGTAATCCAGGACAGCGGCCTTGATCGCATCTTCCGCCAGGATCGAGCAGTGAATCTTGACTGGCGGCAATGCCAGCTCTTCGGCGATCTGCGTGTTCTTGATCGACAAGGCTTGATCCAGCGTCTTGCCTTTGACCCATTCGGTCACCAGTGAGCTCGATGCGATCGCGGAGCCGCAGCCGTAGGTCTTGAACTTTGCGTCCTCGATCAATCCATCGGCGCCAACCTTGATCTGCAATTTCATCACGTCGCCGCACGCTGGGGCACCCACCATACCGGTGCCGACCGACTCGTCGCCCTTCTCGAAAGCGCCGACATTACGTGGATTTTCGTAGTGGTCCAATACTTTTGCTGAGTAAGACATTTAATGCTCCTTGTTAAAACCCCGGATCCAATGCCGCGCTGTCCAGGAATAGTTAAGTCGTGTATTTTTCTGCCATCTTTCGATTTAATGCGCAGCCCACTGGATCGTGCTGATGTCGATCCCTTCCTTGTACATATCCCACAGCGGCGACAGTTCACGCAGTTTCGCAACCTTGGTGTGGAGCAGGTTGATCGTGAAATCGATGTCCTCTTCGGTCGTAAAACGGCCGATCGTGAAGCGAATCGAGCTATGCGCCAGTTCGTCGCTGCGTCCCAACGCGCGCAGCACATACGACGGCTCCAGGCTGGCCGAAGTACAGGCCGAACCGGACGATACCGCAATGTCCTTGATCGCCATGATCAGCGATTCGCCTTCGACAAAGTTGAAGCTGACGTTGAGGTTGTGCGGCACGCGATGCGCCATGTCACCGTTGATATAAACCTCTTCAATATCCTGCAAACCCTTGGCCAAGCGATCCCGCAGGGTCTTGACGCGAGCGACTTCGGACGCCATTTCTTCCTTGGCAATGCGGAACGCTTCGCCCATGCCCACTATCTGATGGGTCGGCAAGGTGCCCGAGCGCAGGCCACGCTCGTGACCACCGCCGTGCATCTGCGCCTCGATCCGTACGCGCGGCTTGCGGCGCACATACAATGCACCGATGCCCTTCGGCCCGTAGGTTTTGTGCGCGGTGAAGGTCATCAGATCGACCTTGGTCTTCTCGAGATCGATTTCAATCTTGCCGGTCGCCTGTGCAGCGTCGCAGTGGAAAATAATCCCTTTGGCGCGGCACAATTCGCCGATTTCATCGATCGGCTGGATTACGCCGATTTCATTGTTGACCAGCATGACAGAAACCAGGATCGTATCTGGCCGGATCGCTGCATTGAGTTGCTCGATCGTGATCAGACCATTGTCCTGCGGCTGCAGATATGTTGCCTCGAAACCCTGACGTTCCAGTTCGCGCACGGTGTCGAGCACGGCCTTGTGCTCGGTCTTGACGGTAATGATGTGCTTGCCCTTGGTCTTGTAAAACTGCGCGGCGCCCTTGATCGCAAGGTTGTTGCCTTCGGTTGCGCCAGAAGTCCAGATGATTTCCCGGGGGTCGGCGTGGACCAGGTCGGCGACTTGCGCGCGCGCCTCCTCTACCGCCTTTTCTGCGGTCCAGCCGTACATGTGGCTACGCGAAGCGGGATTACCGAATTGCTCGCGCAGGTACGGAATCATCTTGTCGGCGACGCGCGGATCGATCGGCGTGGTCGCCGAATAATCCATGTAGATCGGGAAGTGCGGTGCCTCGATGGTGTCCATCAGGCTTTTTTCGAGACTCTTGTCAGGTGCGTTCATCTAGTTACTCCAATTAATCTTGCAAATTTGATAGCGGGCGCATTGCGCCACTTGCGGTTGAGTGCATCACGACCACGCTTTGTTCTGCATGCTTCTGGTTCTGCTGGTCGACCAGGTCCTGCAGTGAAACGGAGTCGAGGTAACCAACCATCTTCGCGTTCAGCGTTGCCCATAATTCATGCGTCATGCAGCGGCTGCCGGCTTCATGGTCGGCGCCGTGACAGTTTTCCTTGCCGCCACATTGGGTCGCATCGAGCGGCTCGTCTACTGCGATAATGATGTCGGCCACCGATACATTTTCGGCTTTGCGCGCCAGACTGTAGCCGCCACCTGGTCCGCGCACCGATTCAACGATCTGGTGACGGCGCAACTTGCCGAATAGCTGCTCCAGATAGGACAGCGAAATCTCTTGCCGCTGGCTAATGCCGGCCAGCGTGACCGGACCCTTGCTTTCGCGCATGGCCAGATCAATCATCGCAGTTACGGCAAAACGGCCTTTAGTAGTCAGACGCATCACAACCCCAGATCAAAGACAAATTTGTTGCACTGCTCACCTTACTGCTTCGCACATTCCGAGTAGTTGAATATTTTAGTCAAGTATAACAAAATCGCGAGAGTTTGTCAGACAGGCTGTCGATTGCGCCGCTCGGGTTGCAATGGTCCGCTGGGAAGCCGCCGGACCAGGTCCCACGGCAGAGATCGGCCGCGCGCGGAATTACCGCAATACGGCCGAAAACTTAAATACTCCAAGAAATGAATAGCTCAACACCAATAAAACAAACGGCCATTGATTTATACTCCTTCAAAATTAAAACCAGAGGTAGATCATCGAGCAGGGACTTGGCTTTCTTTCAAGTCAGAGGCAATATCCAGTAGTAAAGCAGGAGTAACACCGCGCTTTCGCGTGCAATTCCAGTACACTCGCAGCCTGACCAGTGGTGGCCGATCGCAATGCAGAAACCCGTTTCTTGGCAGCGCAAATCCCGCCATTTTATTGATTTATTTTGATTTTCGCTCAAGCAATGCCAAACAGCCATCAACCCGCCGAATCCAGCCATCTGCACGCCCATCACGCCGGCGATGCCGCTCATGCGCATTTTTTTGAAAATCGCAGCCAGAAAATTTTGAGCTGGTCGCTGGTACTGACGCTGTGTTTTGCCATCGTCGAGGTGATCGCCGGATTCGCGTCCAATTCGCTGGCACTGATTTCGGACGCCGGACACATGGTGACCGACGCGGCGGCGCTCGGCTTGGCGCTGCTGGCGCAAATCATCTCCAGGCGGCCACCTTCGGCCAAGCATTCTTTCGGGTTCGGTCGCGCCGAGGCGCTGGCGGCGTTCATCAATGCGATTGCGATGCTGGCGCTGGTGAGCTGGATCATCTTTGAGGCGGTGCAAAGATTTGCGAAGCCGGAGTCGGTCAAGGGCGCGATGGTTTTGGTGGTTGCCGCGATCGGGCTGGCGATCAATCTGGTTGTCGCCTGGGTGCTGTCGCACGACAAGGAAAGCCTGAACACCAAGGCGGCACTGCTTCATGTGATGGGGGATCTGCTCGGTTCGGTCGCCGCGATCGTGGCGGGCGCGGTGATTTTTCAAACCGGGTGGATGCAGATCGATCCGCTGCTATCTATCTGCGTATCGTTACTGATTCTGAAATCCACCATCAGCATCCTGGCCCAGTCCTATCACTTCCTGATGCAGGGGGTGCCGCATCATATCGACTATGTGGAAGTGGGCGACCATCTGGCCGATATTGACGGCGTGCTGTCGGTGCATGATCTGCATGTGTGGGAAATGTCACCCGGTCATCCGGCGCTGATCGGGCATGTCGAGATCGGCGACCTGCGCCAGTGGCCGCAAGTACTGCATGAGATCAAGACGATGCTGCTGGAGCGGCATGGGATCGACCATGTGACGATGCAGCCGGAACTACCGGATATGGCGGTCGGCCATGTCTGTGTGCTGACACAACCGGCAGAATCGGGTCACCACCATCATCACTAGTCGTCGGTCCCGGGCCGCATGCCACATGTAGCCTTTGCGCACAGACATACTCCGGCTAGCAGATACCTCGTCCCGCAATAAAATAAAGAGGAATTGGCACATACTGGCGATAATGACAAAACCGGATCACTGCCGGCGGGCCTCGAGTACGCCGTTGACATCGCGGATCACGTTGAGCGCCTTTTGCAACTGCGCGGTGGAGCCAATTTCGGCGGTGAATGCCATCCGCGCCTGCCCTTTTGTGCTCTGCGTATTGACGCCGATCACATTGATTTTTTCGCGCAGGAAAATCTCGGAGATATCCCGCAGCAATCCCTGGCGGTCGCCGGCCAGCACGAAAATATCGACCGGATACACGGTTTCAGTACCGGCCTGCCCCCACGCACATTGAATCACCCGCTCCGGCGCCTTGGCGCGCATCTCGACAAAATTCTTGCAATTGCTGCGATGAATCGACACGCCCTTGCCGCGCGTCACAAAACCGATGATGTCATCCGGCGGTGCCGGTTTGCAGCATCGTGCCAGTTGCGTCAGCAATCCTTCGGTGCCGACCACCAGCACACCCGACTTGGCGCCCTGCGCCACGCTCGATGCGCGGCTCTTGTTGGCGACCAGTTCGTCCTTGTCCGCCGCCTTGACGCTGTCATCCGCGTGTAACGCCTGCTCGACATGGCGCAGGCTGAACTCGTCCTTGCCGACCGCGAGGAACAATTCATCGAGTTTCGCAAAACCGAGTTTGTGCGCCAGTTCCTCCAGATTGACTGCGGTCTTTCCTTCGCGCTGCAGCGTCTTTTCGAGCTGGCTGCGGCCGCTGGCGAGCGTCTCCTGCTGGTCGATCGCATTGAACCAGGCGCGCACCTTGGTACGCGCGCGCGTGCTGGCCGTGTATTCGGGACTAAGCCAGTCGCGCGACGGGCCGGCGCTGCCAGGCGCACCTTTTGCGGTAATGATCTCGACCGTCTGACCGTTCTTCAGTGCCGTGTTGAGTGGCACCATGACGCCATCGATGCGCGCGCCGCGGCAGCGATGGCCGACGTCGCTGTGTAGGTGGTAGGCAAAATCGATCGGCGTCGCGCCGCTCGGCAGTTCGATTACCCGGGCCTGCGGTGTCAGTACAAAAATACGGTCGTCCAGCGAGGCGGATTTCAGCTTTTCCACCCATTCGCGGCGGATTTCTTCCTGACCGACCACCGTTTCGGCAACCTCGGTTTTCCAGGCCAGCAGCTGTCGCAGCCAGGCGATTTTTTCGTCGTATTTTTGCGCCGAAAAATTCGAACCGCCGCTTTCCTTGTAGCGCCAGTGCGCCGCCACCCCGTATTCGGCAAAACTGTGCATCTCCTTGGTGCGGATCTGCACTTCGAGCGGACGTTGATCCTCGCCCAGCACCACGGTATGCAAGGAGCGATAACCGTTCGGCTTGGGCCGCGATATATAGTCGTCGAATTCGGTCGGCAACGGGGTCCAGATGTTGTGCACCAGCCCGAGTACGGTGTAGCAGGTCTTGACGTCATCGACGATCACGCGAAACGCGCGCACATCGTACAGCTCGGAAAAATCGATCTCCTTGCCGCGCATCTTGTTCCAGATGCTGTAAATATGTTTCGGTCGGCCGAACACCTCAGCCTTGATGCCGGCTGCCGCCAGTTCGGTCTTCAGACGCAGGATCGCAGCTTCGACAAAACCTTCACGCTCGATGCGTTTTTCTTCCAGCATTTTGGCGATGCGCTTGTAATCATCCGGTGCCAGAAAGCGGAACGACAGGTCCTCCAGCTCCCATTTCAGCTGCCAAATTCCAAGACGATTAGCCAGTGGCGCATATAAATCCAGCGTCTCGCGAGCATACAGGTAGGTAGTATCGTTTTCCAGCCTGAGGTCGGCAAAATAGCGCAGCGTGGTCACGCGCGACGCCAGCCGGACCAGCACCACGCGCATATCGGACGCCATCGCCAGCAGCATCTTGCGCAGCGTCTCGACTTGCGCGACGGCCTGCTGCGCCGCATTCTTGCCACGCGCAACTTCCCGCTGTCCGAAGGTCAGTTCGCGCAGTTTGATCAACTGCCGAATTCCGCTCACCAGTTCGACCACCTCGCGACCGAAGCGCGCTTCGATGCCTTCGGCCGCCTTCGGGTCGAGCTGCGGCAGCTCGAACAGCAGCGCGGCGATGCGAGTCTCGGCATCGGTATTGAGCAAGGCCAGCGTGCCGGCCACGCCTTGCGAGAAAGTCAAAGCATCTTGCCCAGTTTCCACCGTTTTGCCGGCATACAGCGGCGCCACATATTCCAGCGCATTAATCACGCGCGCGCCATCCGCCGGCGCCAGATCGACGATCAAGCGATCCTGCGTGTCAACATGTATTGCGGTTATCGAAACCATCGAATCTCTGAATCTCTGAATTTCTACTGCTGTGCGGCGGTCACTACCATTTCGATCAGCCATTCCGGCTTGGCCAGTCTTGCCTCCACCGTGGCGCGTGGCGGCGCATGGCCTTCGGCGACCCATTCGTCCCAAGCGGCGTTCATGCCATCAAAATTCTTCAGATCGGAGATGTAAATCTGGCACATCAGGATCCGCGTCTTGTCGCTACCCGCCTCGGCCAGCAAGCGATCGATGTGCCCTAGCACTTCGCGGGTCTGCCCCTTGATATCTTGCGACAAATCGTCGGCAATTTGCCCGGCCAGATAGATCGTCTGTTGATGAATCGCAACATCCGACAGTCTTTTTCCAACATGCAGCCGTTTGATTTCCATATTTTGCCTAAAAATAAGATAAAAGATTACTTCGGACACGACAGCGTCCAGCCGCCGCTCAACTCAATAAAAAATCCCTGGCGACGGCAATCTGATCGGCACGAATGAACGTCGGCGCGTGGCCGACATCGGGGAGCTCCACCAGTTTCGCTCTCGGGCCGCGCTCGGTCATTGCCTGCGCGGTGGCCGCCGACAGCAAATCGGATTGGGCGCCGCGTACCACGAGGGTCGGGCATTTGATCGCGTCGTAGGCCGCCCACAGCAGCGCTTGATCGGCTTTCACCATCTCGGGCGTGGTCGACTTGAACGGCACTGCAAGCCCAAGATCGTAGTGCCGGACCCACTGACCGTCATGGTCCTGCTGCAGCACATCGGATGCCAGCTTGCGCCACTCCTCGTCCGTGTGCTCGCCGAACGACGCGGAAATTTCGCGGATGAACGCCGCGCCCGACTCAAAGCTGGGAAAGCGGACGTCCTGGCCGATGTAGTCGCCGATCCGTGCCAGCGCGGTGGCATCCAGGGTCGGACCAATATCGTTCAGTATCAATTTACGAATCGGGCTGTCCGCCAACGAGGCCAGGCCCATCCCGATCAAGCCGCCCATCGAGGTCCCGAACCAGTCGACCGTTTGCAGCGTCGAGTTGGCCAGCACCCGCGCCAGCAGTGTGACCATATCGCTGACGTATTGCGGCACGCGATAGAACTGCGGATTGCGCAACCGGTCCGAGCGGCCGCGACCGACCACATCGGGACAAACCACGCGGTAATCGGCGCTCAGCTCGCGTGCCAGACTATCGAAATCGTCAGAAACGCGCGTCACGCCATGGACGCAGACCAGCACCTTCGAATTGGTCGGGGCGCCCCATTCCTTGTAGACCATCCGGTGCAACCCGGCTGGCGAAATACACTGAACCGAGTTGAGTCTGGCTTGCATGATGGTTTCCCCTTGTTTCAGCACAGAAGAGCGTTGGCCGGCCGGCGCAAAATCAGCTATTTTACCGGGCTTGCGCAGACTGGGCGCCGCCGATACGAATTGTTACGAAGGCATGGCATTGCTGTCGCGAGCGCGCACCGGAGCGGCGGCACTCGCATGCCGCGCAAGGGGCCACCGCCCGACTGGGATAATGCATCAAAACGTGCCCAGGCAAGCATCCCGTTTATCAGCCGCTGAGGTGTGGAAGCAGACAATATACTCTTGGTGCAGTGCCAAGGATACCACCGCAATCATTAAGCAATTGCGCCATACTCAGACAATAAATATTCAATCATTTCAATTATTGATCCGGGTTCCGAGCCTCGACCGACATAACTAAATGACTCGAAATGTACACGGCACCTCGCGGTGCCGTACATCATTGCCTCCGCAGGACAATCAGACCGCGCTCATGTCCAGCGCGACGCCGGTGTTTTCGGCGATCTCTTGCTTCGTGACCCCTGGCGCCAACGCCACCAGTTTCAGACCGTTCGGCGTCACGTCGATCACGCCCAGATCGGTGATGATGCGGTCAACCACGCCGACACCGGTCAGCGGCAAGGTACAGGACTTCAATATCTTGTGGGTAGTCGAACCATCCTTTGCCTTCGCGACGTGCTCCATCAGCACCACGACGCGCTTGACGCCGGCCACCAGGTCCATCGCGCCGCCCATCCCCTTGACCATCTTGCCCGGAATCATCCAGTTGGCCAGATCGCCCTTCTCGGAAACCTGCATCGCTCCCAGGATCGCCAGATTGATCTTGCCGCCGCGAATCATCGCGAACGAATCGGCCGACGAGAAGATCGACGATCCCGGCAAGGTCGTTATGGTCTGCTTGCCGGCATTGATCAAGTCGGGGTCGACTTGGTCTGCGGTCGGAAAAGGACCGATGCCGAGCAGGCCGTTCTCCGATTGCAGCCAGACGTCCATGCCTGGCGGCACATAATTGGCGACCATGGTCGGCAAGCCGATGCCGAGGTTCACGTAAAAGCCATCCTGCAATTCTTTCGCCGCAATCGCGGCCATTTCATCACGCGTCCAAGCCATGTCATTCCCCGTTATTGTGCACGCAAGGTGCGTTGTTCGATGCGTTTCTCGGGCGTCGCGTTGACCACGATCCGATGTACGAAGATACCGGGCGTATGCACGTCGTCCGGGTCGATTTCGCCGGTCTCGACCAGCACCTCGACTTCGACGATGGTGATCTTGCCGGCCATCGCCGCATTGGGATTGAAGTTGCGCGCGGTCTTGCGGTACACCAGATTACCGGACTTGTCGGCCTTGTAGGCCTTGACCAGCGCTACGTCGGCGACCAGCGAACGCTCCATCACGTATTGCTGGCCGTCGAATTCGCGGATTTCCTTACCCTCTGCGACGATCGTACCGACTCCCGTCTTGGTGAAAAATGCGGGAATCCCGGCGCCGCCGGCACGCAGCTTTTCGGCCAGCGTGCCTTGTGGCGTGAACTCCAGTTCCAGCTCACCAGCCAGGTACTGACGCTCGAATTCCTTGTTTTCACCGACGTAGGACGCGATCATTTTCTTGATCTGTCGCGTCGTCAACAACTGCCCGAGGCCGAAGCCATCCACGCCGGCGTTGTTGGAAATGGCGGTCAGATTTTTCACGCCCGAGTCGCGCAGTGCGGCAATCAAGGCTTCCGGAATACCACACAGGCCGAAGCCCCCGACTGCGATGGTCTGGCCGTCACTGACGACACCGGCAAGCGCAGTCGCCGCATCAGGATAAACTTTATTCATACCAATCCCTTTTCTTGTGAAGGAGAATCATCAACGATTGTTGCACTGTTGCACTGTTGCATTGTTACATTGCTGCATTGCTGCATTGCTGCGGGCAGATCGGGTATTCAGCATCAACCCCATGCACCCGAAAAACTCAAACCTTAACCAAATTGGCGCACCCTCGCTGCCAACCGCGATCGTTCATTTCGACGATGGGCAGGTTTTCGCTGACCGTGTATTGCCTTCACGCTGCATACACCCGGCTCAGGATGCCTGCTGTGCCAGCAGAGCACGGACCCGATCGGGCAAGAGCACCGATTTCTCGGAAGGGAAATCGACCCACACCACTTTCGCGGCACCTTCGGCGCATAGCACGGCGGGCTGATCGACGCGCCGAATTTCCTGGTAGGTTTCAAAGCTGGAGCGCCCGGCCGGACCAACATAGCTCAGTATCTCGATGTCGCCCGGATATTTCAACTGCTTCAAAAACGTACAGCGAGCATTAATAATGACCGGCCCCTGTCCGGTCGGGTCCGGGGTACAGTCGATCGCAGTCAGCCATTCAATCCGTGCCTGCTCGATGTAGCGAAAATAGACCGCATTGTTGACATGGCCCATCGCATCCATATCGCCCCAGCGGATTGGCATGCGGCAGGCATGTACCAGCTTTCGATCGATCATTGCACGCTCATTCCATCATCCGCGGTAATGATCGCGCCATTGATGAAATGGGATTCCTCGGCCGCCAGCAGCAACAATAAACCGTCCAGATCTTCGGGCTTGCCGGTACGTTTGCGCGGCAACATATCGACCAGTTTCTGCCCTTGTTCACTGGAAAAATACTCTTCGTTGATTTCGGTCGAGATATAACCGGGACAAATCGCATTGACGTTAATCCCGTACTTGCCCCACTCCAGCGCCATGGCCTTCGTCATTTGCACCACCGCGGCCTTGCTCATGCAGTAGATGCCGATTTGCGGCAGCACACGCAAGCCGGCGACCGACGCGATATTGATGATCCGATGCTGTTTTTTCGGGTTGCCTTTGGCGCGTGCGACCATCCGTTTAGCGGTCTCCTGCGCCACAAAAAACGCGCCGCGCTGGTTGGTATCCATGACGAACGCGTAGTCCTCCGGCGTCACATCGAGCAACCGCTGCGTGGTCGAGACGCCGGAATTATTGACCAGGATATCGATCGGCCCAGCCTCGGTTTCCGCATGCGCAATCGCCGACTTGATGCTGCCGTAGTCGGTAACATCGAGCGCCACCACGTGTGCAGCACCGCCGTCGGCTTCGATCTCGGCACGCAGTTCCTTCAGACGCTCGATGCGACGCGACGCCAGCACGACTTGCGCGCCAGCATGTGCCAGCACCTTGGCGAAACGCGCGCCCAATCCGCTGGAGGCGCCTGTAATCAGAGCGACCTTCCCTTCAAAATTGACTTCGATACCCACGTCGGCTCCTTGTTTTTGTCCAGCAATTGACAATCCTGTCAGGTCAAAACCGTTATCATTATACGAATAAGTCGAGTTTAGATTGCGGTATCTAACAAACTGCAGCAAAATCCAAGGCAATTAGCACAGTCGTTCGATAAATACATTTACGGTGGTGAGACCATGACGCAAAGCCAGACCCAGAACATCCTAGAACAATACGGCCCGCGCGATGCGATGGAATACGATGTCGTGATCGTCGGTGGCGGTCCTGCCGGCTTGTCAGCCGCGATCAAATTGAAGCAACTGGCCGCAGAAAAAGGCAATGAAGTGTCGGTCTGCGTACTGGAAAAAGGTGGTGAGCTGGGTGCCCACATCCTCTCCGGCGCCGTCATGGATCCGCACGCCCTGACCGAATTATTCCCGAACTGGCAAGAGCTCGGTGCACCGCTAAAAACCGCAGTCAGCGAAGATCGTTTTCTGTTTCTGACCGAAACCAAATCCTACAAAACGCCGAACTGGATGCTGCCAAAATGCTTCCAGAACCACGGCAATTACGTCATATCGCTGGCCAATGTGGTGCGCTGGCTGGGCCAGCAGGCCGAAGCGCTGGGCGTGGAGATTTTCCCCGGTTTTGCTGCAGCCGAGGTCCTGTACGACGAAGACGGTGCGGTCAAAGGTGTCGCCACCGGCAATATGGGCGTTGGCCGCGACGGCGAACCAACGCCCGCGTTCCAGCTTGGGATGGAGCTGCACGCCAAATACACGCTGTTTGCCGAGGGCGCGCGCGGCCATCTGGGCAAGCAGCTGATGGACAAATATGACCTGAACAAGGGCAAGGATCCGCAGACTTATGGTATCGGCATCAAGGAACTGTGGGATATCGATCCGGCCAAGCACCAGCCGGGACTGGTCATCCATACCGCCGGCTGGCCGCTGGACCGCAAGACGTATGGCGGATCTTTCCTGTATCACCTGGAAGACAACCAGGTTGCGATCGGTTACGTGGTCGGCCTCGGTTACGAGAACCCATACCTGTCGCCGTATGAGGAATTCCAGCGCTACAAGACGCATCCTGAAATCCGGCACTTCCTCGAAGGCGGCAAACGCATCGCCTACGGTGCGCGTGCCATCACCGCCGGCGGTCTGCAATCGCTGCCAAAACTCACGTTTCCGGGCGGCGCGCTGATCGGTTGCGATGCCGGCTTCCTGAACGCCAGCCGCATCAAGGGCAGTCACGCGGCAATCAAGTCCGGCATGCTGGCCGCCACGGCGGCGTTCGACGCGCTCGGCACCGATCGCCAGCATGACGAGTTGACTGCCTATTCGAGCGCATTCGAACAATCGTGGCTGCATGAAGAATTGCACAAGGCGCGCAATTTCAAGCCATTGATGAGCAAGGGCCTGTATACCGGCACGCTGATGGTCGGCATCGATCAGGTCGTGTTTGGCGGCAAGGCGCCATGGACTTTTCATCACACACATGCAGATCACGAGTGCCTGCGACCGGCAGCCGAATTTGCGCCGATCAGCTACCCGAAGCCGGACGGCAAACTGACGTTCGACCGCCTGTCGTCCGTCTTCATCTCCAACACCAATCACGCGGAAGACCAGCCGATCCACCTGACGTTGAAGAATCCAGCCGTACCGGTGGACATCAATCTTGCGAAATACGCTGGCCCGGAAGCCCGTTATTGTCCGGCCGGGGTGTATGAATTCGTGAAGACTGATGACGGCGCGGACCGGCTGCAGATCAATGCGCAGAACTGCGTGCATTGCAAGACTTGTGACATCAAGGACCCGACCCAGAATATCGTCTGGGTCACGCCAGAAGGCGGCGGCGGGCCCAACTATCCGAATATGTAATAAAAAAGCCGCTCGAAAGCGGCTTTTTTATTGTCGTCAGACTCCCTTGAATCATGGAGTCCACTGCCCTGTAACGATTTTCTCCAGCCAAAATGCGGCGATCACGGTTTTCACATCGGTGATCTTGCCTTCCCGCACCCACGTCATCACCTCTGCGACGCTGGCCCGAAACGTCTCCAGAAATTCGCCATCATCGAGCTTGCTATCACCTGCGGTCAGTCCGCGTGCGAGGTAAATGTCGAGATGTTCGTTCGAGTAGGCGATCGCGTTGTGAATAGTGCACAGGAAAGTCCAGTCGGTCCCGCTATAGCCGGTTTCTTCCTGCAATTCACGTTTTGCGCATACGAGCGGATCTTCGTTCGGATCGATTTTGCCGGCAGGAAACTCAATAAATACTTGATCCAGCGGATAACGGAATTGGCGCTCCAGCAATACCGTTCCGTCGTCAAAAAGCGGCAGAATGACGACCGCACCCGGGTGCTTGATATATTCACGGGTGGTATTTTTGCCGTCGGGGAGGCGGACCGTATCGCGCTGGACCTTCAGGAAATGGCCGTCGTACACGAGTTCTCCCGTGACGCGGCTTTCTTTCAAATGCAAATCCATCGCGATCTCCATGGGCTTTGGGGACACCAACGGCTGAGTCAACCGTGCCGTTTGCGCAAATAGCGCCAGACGAAGCCTGGATACGCCAACACTACAAATAGAAACAGCGTGATGGCATAAAATTCCCATCCTTGCGCGAATGTGTTGCCGGCCCGCGACTCAAGCAGATAGGCAACAGCACCAACCAGCAAGTACATCACCAGCACTTCGATCAAACGGAGCCACAGGGGCTTTCCGCCTGCCGCATCGCTGCCTTTCAACGGCACGAGCGCAAACAGACGTTCGTTCAGGAACGGCAGGTTGGCGGCGAGTAGCGCCAACGCAATGACGAACCAGCTTGAAAAAGAAACATTCACAGTGAGACGCCAGTCTGGTCAGGTCAAGAGGCGAGTGTCTTGACGATGGCGGTCGCGCACGCCGTCATCAGAGGCCCAGGAATCAGGCCCAACAACAGCACCGCGGCACCGTTGACGCTTAATGCGACGCGCATATCACCGTTCACGGCGATCTTGGAACTATCTTGTGGATCGTCAAAATACATCAATTTGACCACCCGCAAATAATAAAACGCACCGACCAGCGAGAACAACACGGCCACGATGGCAAGCCAGACCTGCCCCGTGCCCAGCACCGCCTGCAGCACCGACAGCTTGGCGTAGAAGCCCATCATCGGCGGGATGCCTGCGAGCGAAAACATCAAGACCAGCATCACGAAAGCGAACCATGGGCTGCGCTGGTTCAGCCCCTTGAAGTCTTCCAGATTTTCCGCTTCGAACCCGGCGCGGGACAACAGCATGATCACGCCGAACGTGCCCAGGGTGGTCAGGACATAAGTAATCGAATAAAACATGGCTGAGCTGTATGCGTTGGCAGCAGAGAAAATGTTGCCATTCACCACGCCCGACAGCAGCCCCAGCAACATGAAACCCATTTGCGAAATGGTCGAATACGCCAGCATCCGCTTTAGATTGCTCTGGGCAATCGCGGTGATATTCCCAATCGCCATCGACATCACCGCGAGCACGATCAACATCTGCTGCCAGTCTACCGCCAGCGGCAACAAGCCCTCCACCAGCAGGCGGATGCAGATTGCAAACGCCGCGAGCTTGGGCGCACCGCCCAACAACAAGGTCACAGCCGTGGGAGCACCCTGGTATACGTCCGGCACCCACATGTGGAATGGAACCACGCCAAGCTTGAACGCCAGGCCGCACACCAGGAACACCACGCCGAATATCAGTACGGTTTTATTCACGGTACCCGATGCGGTCGCTTTCGCGACTTCGGTCAGATCGAGTGAGCCGGTCGCGCCGTACAGCATCGATATGCCGTACAACAGGAAGCCGGAAGCTAGCGCACCGAGAATGAAATATTTCATTGCCGCCTCGGTCGCCACGGCATGATTGCGGCGCAATGCAACCAGTGCATACAGGGACAAGGACATTAATTCGAGGCCCAGATAAATGATCAGGAAATTGTTTCCCGAAATCATCACCATCTGTCCCAGCAACGCAAACAGCGCCAATACATAGAACTCACCACCCAGATTGTCGCTCAGCATGCCGCGCTGCTCCGCGTATTGGCGAGAATAAATCAAGGTGAGACCGACCGCGACATATGAGCACAGCTTCAACAGGTCCGACATCGGATCCGAAACGAACATGTTGTGGAAAGTATAGTAGGTCGCTCCATCATTCATTGAAATGAATGTCAGAACGCCGCAGACCAGCAGCGTCAGAATCGACAGCGCATACGTCACATGACGCTTGGCATCGGACAGGAACATGTCAATCAGCAGAATCGCGCAGCTGGCGATCAGCAGGAAAATTTCAGGATAGACCGGGATCAGGTTCATATTATTCATTTATGTCGCCGCTGGTTTGCGGTCGCTTTCGGCGTCCGGTGTAAGTGCGTATTAGATCGCTTTGGAAATAGCGACATGCTTGAGCAAGTCAGTCACGGAAGTCTGCATCGCATCGGTGAACGGCGCGGGATAAAGACCCATAGCGATCACTGCGACGGCAAGCACGGACAGCATGAAAAATTCGCGTTTATTGAGATCCTGCAACTGAGCCACATTGTCATTCGCGACTGCGCCGAACACCACGCGTTTCACCATCCATAACGAATATGCAGCGCCAAAAATCAGCGCGGTCGCAGCCAGCAGACCTATCCAGAAATTGAATTTGACCGCACCCAGTATCACCATGAATTCGCCAACGAAGCCGGAGGTCGCCGGCAGACCGCAGTTCGCCATCGAAAACAGCACGAACAAGGCAGCGAATTTCGGCATTTTGTTCACAACACCGCCGTAATCGGCGATTTGACGGGTGTGCATGCGGTCATACAGCACTCCGATACACAGGAACATCGCACCGGATACAAAACCGTGCGAGATCATCTGAACGATACCACCCTGCATCGCCATGTCATTGAACGCAAAGAATCCGAGGGTAACGAAGCCCATGTGAGCAATCGAAGAATACGCAACCAGCTTCTTCATATCGTCCTGCACCAGGGCCACAAGACCGATGTAGATCACGGCAATCAACGACAAGGTAATCATGAAGCCAGAAAGATAGTGACTGGCGTCGGGGGCAATCGGCAACGAGAACCGAAGGAAACCGTAGGCACCCAGTTTCAGCATGATCGCAGCCAGCACCACGGAGCCACCGGTCGGCGCCTCGACGTGAGCATCCGGCAACCAGGTATGTACTGGCCACATTGGCACCTTGACCGCGAACGCCATCAGGAACGCCAGGAAGACCATGATCTGCACATTCAACGACAGCGGCAATTGATGCCAGGTCAGGATATCAAAACTGCCGCCCGACTTGAAGTACAGATAAATGATCGCCACCAGCGTCAACAGCGAGCCGACGAGCGTGTACAGAAAAAATTTGAACGCCGCATAGACGCGATTGGCCCCGCCCCACACGCCGATGATGATAAACATCGGAATCAGGTTCGCTTCGAAAAACACATAAAACAGCAAGCCGTCGAGCGCGCAGAACACGCCGATCATGAGACCGGACATGATCAAAAAGGCACCCATGTACTGCGCAACCTTCTTTTCAATCACTTCCCAACCGGCGATGACAACCAGCACCGTCATGAAAGCGGTCAGGATCACCAGCCACAGCGATAGACCATCGATACCGAGGTGATAATTGACGTTGAAACGATCAATCCACATCGTTTTTTCGACGAATTGCATCTCATGTGCGGCATTGTCGAAACGCTGGATCAGGGGCAACGTGACCAGAAAACTGGCGATTGATCCTAGCAATGAAACGATACGAACCAAACGAGCATTGGCATCGCTGCCAAACGCAAGAATCAGAACGCCGAATATGACCGGACACCAAATCGCGAGACTTAAAAGAGAAGAAGTTGACTGCATCATGGTTATTGTTGGTTTGCGTTGTCAGCTTATTTAGCGAACGGAAAAGGCAGGAAATAGGTCAGGAAACCCAGCACGCCGAGGATCATCACGAACGCGTAATGATAGATGTAGCCCGACTGCAGCAGCCGGACAATCGTCGAGAGCCAGGCCACCACTTTTGCGCTGCCATTGACGATCAGGCCGTCGATCAGGCCTTTGTCGCCGGCATTCCACAAGCCGCCGCCAAGCATACGCGCACCACCAGCAAATACCTGCTGGTTGAACTTGTCCATATAGTACTTATTGTCGAGCAACACATAGACAGCACTGAATTTTTCCTTGATCGCCGCTGGAATGCGTGGATTGACCAGGTAGAAATAATACGAGGACGCCACACCTGCCAATGCCAGCCAGAACGGCGCCGAAGTTAGTGCGTGCACTGCCATCTTCAGCGGGCCGTGGAAGTCCTTGGTCAACTCTTCCATCGCAAGATGCGACTCGCCGACAAAAATCACGCCCTTGAAAAATTCGCCGAACAGCATCGGTCCGATGGTAAAGAAACCGATGATTGCGGACGGAATCGCCAGCAGGATCAGAGGTAAGGTCACAACCAAAGGCGATTCGTGCGGTTTCTCACCAGCAGCCAGACCATGATGGCCAGGCTCATCGCCGGCAGTATGTCCGGTTTCGTGATCGTCATTGCCGTTTTCTGCGTGATGCGCATCATGCGCCTGGCCGAAACGCTCTTCGCCATGAAACACCAGGAAATACATGCGGAACGAATAGAAGGCTGTCACAAACACGCCGGCCAGCACAGCAAAATTCGCAAATCCGGCGCCGGCAATATGACTGCTATGGACCGCCTCGATAATGCTGTCTTTCGAATAAAAGCCAGAGAAAAACGGCGTACCGATCAACGCCAATGAACCGACCAACGATGTCAGCCAGGTGATCGGCATGTACTTGCGCAGGCCACCCATATTCCGGATGTCCTGATCATGATGCAAACCGATGATTACCGAGCCCGCGGCGAGGAACAGCAGGGCCTTGAAGAAGGCGTGTGTCATCAGGTGAAACACCGCGACCGAATAGGCTGATGCGCCGAGCGCCACCGTCATGTAACCGAGTTGCGACAGGGTCGAATAGGCCACCACTCGTTTGATATCGTTCTGGATGATGCCAAGGAAGCCCATGAACAAGGCCGTGATCGAACCGATGACCATCACGAACGACAACGCGGTATCGGACAATTCGAACAATGGCGACATGCGCGCGACCATGAAAATGCCGGCAGTGACCATCGTCGCGGCGTGAATCAGGGCCGAAATCGGCGTCGGGCCTTCCATCGAATCAGGCAGCCAGACATGCAAGGGAAACTGTGCCGACTTACCCATCGCGCCGATGAACAGGCAAATGCATGCCACCGTCAACAGCATCCAGTCGGTACCTGGTAACGACAACAGTGCCAGTTCTTCCTTCTTGGCGAACACTTCAGCGTAGTTCATCGAACCGGCATAGGCCAGCAAGAGGCCGATGCCGAGGATGAAGCCGAAATCGCCAACGCGATTGACCAGGAATGCCTTCATGTTGGCGAAAATGGCAGTCGGCCGCGTGTACCAGAACCCGATCAGCAAATAAGACACCAGGCCAACAGCTTCCCAGCCGAAGAACAGTTGCAGGAAGTTGTTGCTCATGACTAGCATCAGCATCGAGAAAGTAAACAGGGAAATATACGAGAAGAAGCGGTTATAGCCTTCATCGTCTTTCATGTAACCGATGGTATAGATATGCACCATCAGCGAGACGAACGTGACCACGCACATCATCATCGCGGTCAGACTGTCGATCAGAAAACCGATTTCCAGCTTCAGGCCAGCCACCGTCATCCAGTTATAAATCACACCGTCAAAACGGGCGCCATCCATCACCGCCATCAAGGTCTGGAGCGAAATGATGAAGGCGATCAGGACGCCGAGAATCGTTACGGTGTGCGAGGTGCCGCGACCGATTTTATTGCCCAAAAATTTGGTGCCGAACAAGCCGGCAATGACCGAGCCCGCAAGCGGCGCCAATGGTACGGCCAGAAGAAGGTTAGGGTTAAGTTGCCCCGCCATAATGAACCTTGTTGTTTGTTTTGTGAGTACGCTTGCTGACTAGCCCTTGAGGCTATCCAGATCTTCTACATTGATGGTATCCAGATTACGGAACAGAACCACCAGGATTGCCAGGCCGATCGCCGATTCAGCGGCCGCCACGGTCAGAATGAAGAAGACGAATACCTGGCCCGCGGCGTCGCCGAGATAGTGCGAGAACGCAATGAAATTCATATTGACCGCCAATAGCATCAATTCGATTGCCATCAGCAAAACGATAATGTTCTTACGGTTCAAAAAAATTCCGACGATCGAAATCGCGAACAGTATCGCGCCGAGAATCAGGTAGTGTGCGAGTGATAACGTCACAGTGTTCTTTCTTTTTTATTCAGCAGGCGGGACAGGTGCCGCTTGTCCGTTACCAGAAATACCCCGGGCACGCTCCGATTCGGCCTTCATGCTCACTATGCGTACACGGTCACTACGCTTGACTTTTACGGCATCGGCAGGGGAAAAATACTTGCTATCCTTGCGCCGACGCAATGTCAATGCGACCGCGGCGACGATCGCCACCAGCAGCACGACCCCAGCGATTTCAAACGCATATACATACTGCGTGTAGATCAATTTGCCGAGCTCCTTGGTGCCGCCGATATTGGCGGTCGAAATTACCGCTTGCGTGTCCGGCATCCAGAAGCCGCGCAACAGCACAGCGGCCATCTCCAGTACGATCACCGCCCCTACGGTCGCAGCGAGAGGGAAATAGCCCCAAAAACCTTCCCGCATCTTGTCGATATTTATGTCCAGCATCATCACGACAAACAGGAACAACACCATGACGGCGCCTACGTAAACCAGCACCAGGATAATCGCCAGAAACTCGGCTTTCAACAACATCCAGACTGCCGCCGCCGAGAAAAACGACAGAACGAGGAACAGTGCAGCATGCACCGGATTGCGAGCGGTGATGACACGTGTTGCGGCGAGAACCAGAATCGTCGAGAACACATAGAACAACGCAGTTTTAAATTCCATAGGAGACCAAAAAAGGCAGCAATATACAGACCCGATTTCGGGCCCAAAGAGACTTAATCAACGATATGCGGCATCCGCAGCGCGAGCCTCTGCGATTTCTTTTTCATAGCGATCGCCAACAGCGAGCAACATTTCCTTGGTGTAGTACAAGTCACCACGCTTTTCGCCATGATATTCAAGGATGTGGGTCTCGACGATCGAATCCACCGGACACGATTCTTCACAGAAGCCGCAGAAAATACATTTGGTCAGATCAATGTCGTAACGTGTCGTGCGACGCGTACCGTCATCTCGTTGCTCCGATTCGATGGTGATCGCCATCGCTGGGCAAACGGCTTCACATAACTTGCAGGCGATGCAGCGCTCTTCCCCGTTCGGATAACGACGTAACGCGTGCAAGCCGCGAAAACGTGGCGATTGCGGCGTTTTTTCCTCCGGATATTGGACCGTGATTTTACGGGCGAACATGTACCGGCCAGTCAATGCCAGGCCTTTGATCAGTTCCCGCAGCATCAAACTGCCAAAAAAATCCTTAATTGCTTCCATCTTGGCTTCCATCTGCTATCAGCCTGCTTTCATTACTTCCAAATATTCCATGATGTCTGCATCCAGGCAGCCACGATGACCAGGTATCCGAGCGTCAGCGGAATGAACACTTTCCAGCCCAAACGCATGATCTGGTCGTAGCGATAGCGTGGGAATGAAGCGCGCGCCCAAATAAACATCGATACCACTACAAATGTTTTCAGTCCCAGCCAGATCCATCCTGGCACCCAGGTGAACACGATTGAATCGATCGGTGCCGCCCAGCCGCCCAGGAACATCAGCGAAGCCAATGCCGAAATCAGGATCATGTTCGCGTATTCGGCCAGGAAGAACATGGCGAACGACATCCCGGAATATTCCACCATGTGACCCGCCACAATTTCCGATTCCCCTTCAACCACGTCAAACGGATGACGGTTAGTTTCAGCGATACCGGAGATCACATACACAACAAACATCGGCAGCAATGGCAACCAGTTCCACGACAGGAAATTAATGCCTTTGCTATAAAAATACCCTTTTGACTGTGCCATCACGATGTCGGTGAAGTTCAGACTGCCGGATACCATCAGTACGATCACGAGGACGAAGCCCATCGCGATTTCATACGACACCATTTGTGCCGAGGCGCGCATCGCACCAATGAATGCGTATTTCGAATTGGAAGCCCAACCGGCGATGATCACGCCATACACCTCCATCGAGGTGATCGCCATCACGAACAGCAAGCCGGCATTGACGTTGGCCAGCACAGTCTCAGGGCCGAAAGGTATTACTGCCCACGCTGCCAGTGCAGGCATGATGGTCATAATCGGCGCAATCACAAACAGGACCTTGTTTGCCTTCGCCGGAATAATGATTTCCTTGAGCAGCAGCTTCAGTGCATCGGCAATCGGTTGCAGCAAGCCGGCGGGACCGACGCGATTGGGGCCGATACGAACGTGCATCCAGCCGATCATCTTGCGTTCCCACAAGGTCAAGTAGGCGACGCAACCCATGATCGGGAGCACCATGCAAACGATTTTGACCAGATTCCAGACGAGCGGCCATACAAAACCAAACCAGTGCTGACCAGTAGTCTGAATGCCCAACAATAGCTGATCCATCAGGCACGCTCCCCAGCAAATTTCTCTACCGAGATCGGGCCGAACATCGCCCCCAGTGCTGCGGTCGACGCATGAGCAGCGGCGAGCTTCACCACAGTCGCCGGCAGACTATTGTCGAGTCCGGCGTTTACGACGGTTGTGCCGGTACCCTGTCTGACTGTCACCTTGTCACCTGTCGCGACACCCAATTGCTGCAACAAACTGGCTGACATCCATGCCTTCGGCGGTTTCGCATCCGCCGTTTTTTGCAATGAAGCAGCGCGGCGCACCGTGGCATCGGAAAAGTAGATCGGCACATCGGCAAGTCGCTCCAGACCTTGGCCTGCGGGCGCCGATACACCGGCAAACTGCGGCAAGTGCGGCGCGATATTATTCAGGCGCGCTGTCACATCGCCGTCTGCCGCGTGTTGCGCGCCGATGACTTCATCACGAATGGCTTCCGAGGTTTCGTAATCGAATCCTGCGAGACTCAATACGTTGGCCAGCACCCGCAATACCTTCCAGCCCGGACGGGTTTCTCCTAAAGGTTTGACGGTGCCGTTGAAACTTTGGACCCGACCTTCGCAGCTGACGAAGGTGCCTGAAGTTTCGGTGAATGGCGCAATCGGCAGCAGCACATCAGCGTAGTCGATGCCATGCTGGTAGGCGGAAAACGCAACCACCATCTCGGCCTGATCGAGCGCCGCACGTGCAAGCTGCGGATTGGCGCAGTCCAGTTCAGGTTCCGCGTTGAACAGCAGATACGCCTTGCGCGCCTGTGCGAACACTTGCTGCGCATTGCCGCCGGCGCCCGGGGTCGCATTCGCGAGGTAGCCGCCGACCGTATTTGCTGCCTCGGTCAGATAGCCGATTTTCGCGCCGGTGTTCTCGGCAATCCATTGTGCCGCAGCATGCAACAGTGAAGCTTGCGGATGTTGGGCTGCAGCGTTGCCGAGAAGGACAGCTTTCGGTTCGTCCCCCATCAGACTGGCGGCAGTTTGCACCGCGTCAGTCGATGGTTCGATATTTTCCAGGCCAGCCGGGATTGCAATCCCTTTGGCCTTCGCCACTGCCGCGACCACTTCGTTTAGTGCAGCGAGCCAAGCCGAAGGCGCCTTGATCATCTTGTTGGCGACTGGCATCAGCAGATCGTCGTCGGAGCCATGCAGGATGTTGAGTTTCGCGCCCATTTTCACTGCCTGGCGCATGCGCGCCGCGAGCAATGGGTGATCCTTGCGCAAGAATGAACCAATCACGAAGGCACGCTTCAGTTGGCCGAATTCGGCAATCGACATGCCCAGCCACGGTGTGACATTGCCGTCCAGGGCAAAGTCCGATTGACGCAGGCGGAAATCGACATTCTGCGAACCCAGACCTCTTACCAGCTTTTGCAGCAACGAGAGTTCTTCCAGCGTCGAATGGGGCGTCGCCAGTGCAGCAATCGCATCGGCACCGTACTCGTGCTTGATGTTTTTTAAACCGTGAGCGACATATTCCAGCGCAGTTTGCCAGTCAGTCTCGCGCCATTGGCCACCCTGCTTGATCATCGGCTGAGTCAGCCGCTGCTCGCTGTTGAGGCCTTCATAAGAAAAACGATCTTTATCGGACAGCCAGCATTCATTGATCGCTTCATTTTCGAACGGCAGCACACGCATCACTTTGTTGTTTTTTACCTGAACGATCAGGTTCGCTCCCAAGCCATCATGCGGGCTCACGGATTTGCGGCGTGACAATTCCCAGGTCCGTGCACTATAGCGGAACGGTTTGGAGGTAAGCGCACCGACCGGACACAGATCGATCATATTGCCGGACAGCTCGGAGTCGACCGTCTTGCCGACAAACGAGGTAATTTCAGCATGCTCGCCACGTCCCAGCATGCCCAGCTCCATCACACCGGCAATTTCCTGGCCAAAACGCACGCAACGGGTGCAATGGATGCAGCGCGTCATTTCCTGCATCGAAATCAGCGGCCCGGCATCCTTCTGGAACACCACGCGCTTTTCTTCTTCATAGCGTGACGCCGACTTGCCGTAGCCGACCGCCAGGTCCTGCAGCTGGCATTCGCCGCCCTGATCGCAAATTGGACAATCCAGCGGGTGATTGATCAGCAAAAACTCCATCACCCCCTTTTGCGCCTGCACAGCCTTGTCACTATTGGAGCGCACGATCATCCCGGCGCTGACCGGGGTGGCGCAGGCGGGCAATGGCTTCGGTGCTTTTTCAACCTCGACCAGACACATGCGGCAATTGGCCGCGATCGACAATTTTTTGTGATAGCAAAAATGCGGGATGTAGGTGCCAAGCTTGTTGGCGGCGTCCATCACCATACTGCCGGCCGGCACTTCGACTTTTTTACCGTCTATTTCGATTTCAACCATGGTTTCTCTTGACCTGACCTGGCTTAAACGTAAGCGGGCACCAAGCAATGCTTGTGCTCAATGTGATATTCAAATTCATCGCGGAAATTCTTGATGAAGGCGCGCACCGGCATCGCCGCGGCGTCGCCCAACGCACAAATCGTACGGCCCTGGATATTGTCGGCGATCGAATTGAGCATATCGAGGTCATCCGCACGGCCTTGGCCATGCTCGATCCGATGCACCATACGATACAACCAGCCGGTACCTTCGCGGCAGGGCGTGCATTGACCGCAGGATTCTTCAAAATAGAAATAGGACAGACGCAGCAATGACTTCACCATGCAGCGCGTCTCATCCATCACGATCACGGCGCCGGAACCGAGCATCGAACCGGCTTTGGCGATCGAGTCATAATCCATGTCGGTCGCCATCATCACGTCGCCAGTCAGCACCGGCATCGACGAACCGCCCGGGATGACCGCTTTGATCTTCTTGCCGTCGCGCATACCGCCCGCCAATTCCAACAGGGTCGCGAATGGGGTACCGAGCGGCACTTCATAATTGCCTGGCTTGGCAACGTCGCCCGACATCGAAAAAATCTTGGTGCCGCCGTTGTTCGGCTTGCCCAGCGCCGCGTACTTCTCGCCCCCCATGTTCAGCACGAATGGTACCGCGGCAAAAGTCTCGGTGTTGTTGATTGTGGTTGGCTTGCCATACAGGCCAAAGCTGGCCGGGAACGGTGGTTTGAAGCGCGGCTGACCCTTTTTGCCTTCCAGTGACTCCAACAGGGCAGTCTCTTCGCCGCAGATGTAGGCGCCGTAGCCATGGAATGCGTGCAGCTGAAAACTGAAGTCGGTGCCGAGGATCCGGTCGCCCAACATGCCGGCGGCACGCGCCTCGTCAATCGCTTCTTCAAAGCGATCGTAATCGGCCCAGATTTCACCGTGAATGTAGTTGTAACCGACCGTGATGCCCATCGCATACGCGCCAATTGCCATGCCTTCAATCAGTGCATGCGGGTTGTAGCGAATGATGTCGCGATCCTTGAAGGTACCAGGTTCGCCTTCATCGGTATTGCAGACCAGGTATTTCTGCCCCGGGAACTGGCGCGGCATGAAGCTCCACTTCAAACCGGTCGGAAACCCTGCGCCGCCGCGTCCACGCAGCGACGACGTTTTCAATTCGGCGATGACCTGTTCCGGCGTGATTTTCTCGTTCAGAATGCGCTTCAGCGCTTCATAACCGCCGCGCTTGACGTAGTCGGCCAGATGCCAGTTCTGCCCGTCGAGATTCGCAAGAATCAGCGGATTGATATGGCGATTGTGCAGACTGGTCATTTCGACGCTCCCAGCTCGGACACCAGCTCGTCGATCTTTTCATTCGACATCCAGCTGCACATGCGCTTGTTGTTGACCAGCATTACTGGAGCATCGCCGCAGGCACCCATGCACTCGCCTTCCAGCACAGTGAATTGCCCATCTGCAGTGGTTTCCTTGTAGTTGACGCCGAGTTTGTGCTTGAGGTATTCAGCTGCCTTCTCACCGCCGGACAAAGCGCATGGAAGGTTGGTGCAAACCGAGATCTTGAACTTGCCGACCGGTTTGAGGTTGTACATATTGTAGAACGTGGCCACTTCCTGCACGGCAATTGCCGGCATGCCGAGATAATCGGCAACGACCTGCATCACGTCGGGCGCCAGCCAGCCGGTTTCGTCCTGCGCAATGGCGAGCGCGGCCATCACCGCGGATTGTTTATGATCCGCAGGGAATTTCGCGACTTCGCGATCGATTTTCTTGTATGTTTGCTCTGATAACAACATTCGTTTTGCCTCAAGTAAGGACGCGCATCGGGCGGTCAACTTATCTATCAATCTCGCCAAACACAATATCCTGCGTACCAATGATGGTCACCGCGTCGGCAATCATGTGGCCCTTCGCCATCTCGTCCAAAGCTTGCAGATGCGCGAAACCTGGCGCGCGAATCTTCATCCGGTACGGTTTATTGGCGCCATCCGACACCAGGTAAATACCGAACTCGCCCTTCGGATGCTCGACTGCGGAATAGGCTTCGCCCGGCGGCACATGGAAACCTTCGGTGAATAGCTTGAAGTGATGAATCAATTCTTCCATGTTCGACTTCATGTCGACGCGGCTCGGCGGCGCGACCTTGTGATTATCAGTCATCACAGGACCGGCATTGTTACGCAACCATTCCACGCATTGCTTGATGATGCGATTCGACTGCCGCATCTCTTCGACACGCACCAGATAACGGTCATAGCAGTCGCCATTGACACCAACCGGAATATCAAAATCCATTAGATCGTAGACTTCGTATGGCTGCTTCTTGCGCAGATCCCACTCGACACCGGAACCGCGCAGCATCGGGCCGGTAAAGCCCATTGCCTTGGCGCGCTCCGGCGATACCACACCAATTCCGACCAGGCGCTGCTTCCAGATCCGATTGTCGGTCAGCAGCGTTTCATATTCATCGACGTAGGTCGGGAAACGATTGGTGAAATCCTCGATGAAATCGAGCAGCGAACCTTGGCGATTTTCGTTCAATCGCTTGATCGCCTTTGCATTGCGCAGCGGCGACGGCTTGTACTGCGGCATCGAATCCGGCAGATCGCGATACACGCCGCCCGGACGATAGTACGCCGCATGCAGACGCGCGCCCGACACTGCTTCATAACAATCCATCAGGTCTTCACGTTCCCGGAACGCATACAGGAACACGGCCATCGCGCCGACGTCCAGCGCGTGCGCGCCCAACCACAACAAATGGTTCAGCAGACGAGTGATTTCATCGAACATCACACGAATGTACTGCGCCCGCAGCGGCACTTCGAGACCGAGCAGCTTCTCGATCGCCATCACGTACGCGTGCTCATTGGACATCATCGACACGTAGTCGAGGCGGTCCATGTAGGGGACGGATTGCAGATAGGTTTTTGTTTCGGCCAGCTTCTCGGTTGCGCGATGCAGCAGACCGATATGCGGATCGGCGCGCTGAATCACCTCGCCATCCAGCTCCAGCACCAGGCGCAACACGCCATGCGCGGCCGGATGTTGCGGACCGAAGTTGAGCGTGTAATTCTTGATTTCAGCCATTATTTGATCCCGTAATGTTCTTCGCGAATCACGCGTGGCACGATTTCGCGTGGCTCGATCGTCACGGGTTGATAAATTACGCGTTTTTGCTCGGGGTCGTAGCGCATCTCGACGTAACCGGACACCGGGAAATCTTTTCGGAATGGATGACCGATGAAACCGTAGTCGGTCAGGATACGACGCAAGTCATTGTGGCCTTCGAACAGGATGCCGAAGAAATCGAACGCCTCACGCTCGTACCAGTTGGCGCTGGGCCAGACATCGATCAGCGAAGCGAGCACCGGTAACTCATCATCAACCGCGAATACGCGCACGCGCAAACGCCAGTTATGTGTCATCGACAGCAGGTGGGATACTACAGCGAAACGCGCACCGTCCCACGCACCTTCGCCATAGGTTGAATAGTCGACGCCACAAAGATCGATCAACTCTTCAAAACGCAAATCCGCATGGTCGCGCAGCGCGCGCATGACCGACAGATAATCCTCAGGTTTGACTCGCAGAGTGAGCTCACCGAGGGCGAGCGTCAAGTCCTGAATCTGTTCACCTAGAACAGCACGCAAGGATGCTTCGAGAGTTTCCAGTTTGGTCGTCATTTTTTACTAAGCGGCCTTTTCAGCGTGCGATCGTATTGGTACGTTTGATCTTGTTCTGCAATTGCATGATGCCGTACAACAACGCCTCTGCCGTTGGCGGGCAGCCGGGCACATAGACATCGACGGGCACAATACGATCACAACCGCGCACTACCGAATACGAATAATGGTAATAACCTCCGCCATTGGCGCAGGAACCCATCGAAATCACCCAACGTGGCTCCGCCATCTGGTCGTACACCTTGCGTAGCGCCGGCGCCATCTTGTTGCATAGCGTGCCAGCCACGATCATCACGTCCGATTGGCGCGGCGACGCGCGAAACACCACGCCGAAACGATCCATATCGTAGCGCGATGCGCCGGCATGCATCATTTCCACCGCACAGCAAGCCAGACCGAATGTCATCGGCCACAGTGAGCCGGTACGAGTCCAGTTGATCAGCTTGTCAGCGCTGGTGGTGACAAAACCTTGATTTAATACACCTTCAATTGACATGGCTCACTCCCAATCCAGGGCACCTTTCTTCCAGATGTACCAGAATCCGACGACGAGTTCGACAATGAAACTCAGCATCACGAGGAAACCGTACCAGCCGAGATCGCGCATCGCGACGCCCCACGGAAAGAAGAACGCAGTTTCCAGATCGAATAAAATAAACAGGATGGCGACGAGGTAATACCGCACGTCGAACTTCATGCGCGCATCTTCGAACGCCTCAAAACCGCACTCGTACGGCGATAGTTTTGCGACATCGGGCTTGAACGGTGCCAGCACACGACCAAGCACCTGAGGCACGATACCCACGCCGATACCAACGAGGATGAACAGAAGGATGGGGAAATAATTTTCGAGGTTCACGGTTACGCGCAAGTGTGTTGAACTACCGATTGAATGATGGACTTCAAACTGACCGATCAATTCAAAATCATTCTCGATAAAAAGCCAGCTTGGTACCCCTTGCTGGCTCTATTATTTTTGGTGCCGACGGCGAGACTCGAACTCGCACAGCTTTCGCCACTACCCCCTCAAGATAGCGTGTCTACCAATTTCACCACGTCGGCATAAGACCAATATTCTACCTCGTTTCAGCGCTTTTACTCAATGCACAATTGCACTAAAACAAGGTATCACCCGAATAAAGGTGCAATTATTTTGGGATTTGGCTCGACTGCCCGGCGGACGCCTTGCCTGCTGCTGCCGCAACGGTTGGCGCAGATGGCGCAACCGGTGCCGATGTTGCAGCGGTCGCCGCCGGCACGGACGCGGGCGCCACTGAGGCTGATGCCGCAGCGGCAGCCGATGCTGCTGGCAGGCTTTCCATCACGCCGCCAGTGCTGGCAGGACGCTTGCTACCAACAAATGCCAATGCCAGGGTCGCGGCGAAGAAGATTGCTGCCGCGACGCCGGTCGATTTGGACAAGAAATTGGAAGAACCGGTTGCACCGAACAGACTACCGGAGGCACCGGAGCCGAACGCTGCCCCCATGTCCGCGCCTTTGCCGTGCTGCAATAGAACGAGACCAATGATGGTCAATGCTGCCAGGACCTGAACCACAACAATAACGGTAAAAAATGTATTCATTTAATCAATTCCAATCCGAGGTTAATTCTACTTTTCAATACCGTGCTGATTCGGCTTCTGCTCTGCGTCCAGTCCCTCATGCAGACTGAATAATTGCCAGGAAATCTGTTGCCTTCAACGCCGCGCCACCAATCAATCCGCCATCGATATCAGGCATCGCCAGCAGTTGGCGCGCATTATCGGGTTTCATGCTGCCACCGTATAAAATTCGCACTTTGGCGGCTGCGTCGACACTTTTCTCGGCCAGTCTGGCACGCACCAGCGCGTGCACATCCTGCGCCATTTGCGGCGTGGCAGTCTTGCCGGTGCCGATCGCCCACACCGGCTCATAGGCGATGACCAATTTGTCCAGATCCGATGCATCGATGGCAGCCAGCACCGCATCGACCTGGCGCCCGACTATCGCACTGGTCTGACCGGATTCGCGCTCTGCCAACGTTTCGCCGACACAGACGATGGGCGTCAATCCTGCGCTCAACGCGCGCCGTGTCTTTTGCGCGACCAACTCGTCGCTCTCAGCATGGTAGGCACGGCGTTCGGAATGGCCGATGATGACAAAAGCACATGCAAAGTCGCTCAGCATCGCGGCCGCCACTTCGCCAGTGTAAGCACCCGATTCCTGCGCCGACAAATCCTGCGCGCCCCACGCGATCGGACCATCGGCCAAAGCCGCCTGGCACTGCGCCAGGTAAGGAGCCGGAACGCAGACCGCAACATCACAGGCGGCCTGGTCCAGACCGGATTGGATAGCTGCCAGCAGAGCGGCATTGGCAACACGGTTGCCGTTCATTTTCCAGTTGCCGACGATTAGTTTGCGACGCATATGGGCCCGAAATTCGAATAACCGACTATTCTAACGGACCCGGCAATGCTGGTCAAACCAACAGCGCCAATACGGCATTTTCAAATCACCTGAAGCATGATTTTTCCGACGTGCGCGCTGGACTCCATCAACGCGTGCGCCTGGGCGGCCTGCTCTAGCGGAAAGGTCCGAAATATGACCGGCCTGATTTTGCCGGATTCGAGCAAAGGCCATACATGCTGGCGCAATTTGGCGACGATCGCGGCCTTGAATGCGACCGGGCGCGGCCGCAGCGTGGAACCGCTGATGGTCAGCCGCCGCCGCAGAATCTGGCCCAGATCCAGGCTTGCCTTGGAACCGCCCAGCAAGGCGATCAGGCCGATTCTGCCGTCGTCGGCCAGACAATCGATCTCGCGTGCAACATAATCGCCGCCAACCATGTCCAGAATCACATCGACGCCTTGGCCGGCGGTCAAGGTCTTGACCACCTCAACAAAATCTGCGGTCCGGTAATTGATGCCGCGCTCTGCGCCCAGCATTTCGCAGGCGCGGCACTTTTCGTCGGAGCCGGCGGTGGCAAATACCCGATGGCCGAGCGCGGTCGCGAGCTGGATCGCCGTTACGCCGATACCCGAACTGCCGCCCTGCACCAGCAGGGTTTCGCCGGCAGACAAATGGTTACGGTCGAACACGTTGCTCCAGACCGTGAAGAAAGTCTCGGGCAGCGAAGCCGCCTCCAGCGCGCTCCAGCCCTTCGGTACCGGCAGGCACTGGGCCAGCGGCACAGCGCAATACTCGGCATAACCGCCGCCCTGCGCCAGCGCGCACACCAGGTCGCCTTGTTGGAAATCCGAGCCCGCGAGGTCGCCGTCAACGATCTCGCCGGCCACTTCGAGCCCCGGCAAATCCGATGCGCCGGGCGGCACCGGGTAATGCCCGGTGCGCTGCAGTACATCGGGCCGGTTGACACCGGCCGCGTGGACCTTGATCAGGATTTCGCCCGGTTTCAGTATCGGCATCGGACGCTCACGGACTTGCAAGGCCTCCGGAGCGCCCGGCTGCGTGATTTCAATTGCGCGCATGATGGAATTCCTTCTTGAAAATAATCAATATTGACCTATTGCTTTGGATCGGTTTTGGGCCCGGTCCGATCATCCGGCCCGACCACGATGCGCGCATTGCGCGCGAAGGTGAAGTAGGACCAGGCCCAATCCGTCATCACCATCAAACGACTGCGAAAGCCGATCAAAAAATAAATATGAACGAACAGCCAGAACAGCCAGGCCGGATAACCCGAGAACTTGATCCTGCCCAGCATCGCCACTGCCGACTTGCGTCCGATCGTGGCCAGCGAACCGTAATCGGCATATTTGAAAGGAACCGTAGCCTCACCCCTGACCCGATGCAGGATATTGCGCGCCGCCGTGCGGCCCATCTGTTTGGCCGCCGGCGACACGCCGGGTACCGGCTTGCCGTCGGACACCGCCGCGGCCAGATCGCCGATCACGAAGATCTCGGCATGCTCCGGAATCGATAGATCGGGCGCCACCACGACCCTGCCCGCGCGGTCGAGTGGGACGCCGAGCGATTTACCGAGCGGCGACGCTTCGACGCCTGCGGCCCAGACCACGGTTTTCGATGCCAGCGTTTCTTCGCCGCCGGCGCTGGAAAATGTCACGCCATCGGCGTCGATGCCGGTGACGCGACATCCGGTGCGGACCTCGACCCCGAGCTTGACCAGCTGCCGCCGCGCCTGCTCAGACAGGTCGGCAGGAAAAGGCGGCAGGACCCGGTCGCTACCCTCGATCAGTACCACGCGCGCATGCCGTGAATCGATGCGGCGGAACTCGCCATGCAGCGTGTGCCGCGCAATCTCCGCCAGCGTGCCTGCCATCTCGACGCCGGTCGCGCCGGCCCCGATCACTGCGAACGTCAACCACGCGGCACGCCTGCTCTCGTCGGTCTCGCGTTCCGCATATTCAAACGCGAGCAAGCTGCGGCGGCGCAGCTCAAATGCATCTTCCAGCGTCTTCAGACCGGGCGCGACGTTGGCCCATTCATCGTGGCCAAAATAACTGTGTCGCGAGCCGGTCGCGACGATCAGGTAGTCGAAGGCCAGTTCGCTGCCATCATCGAGCACGACGACGCGTCGTGCCGGTTCGACCGCGGTGACTTCGGCCATCAACGTGGTCAGATTGTGTTGCCGGGCAAGGATGTGACGGATCGGCGCCGCAATTGCCGGCGCCGACAAACCGGCGGTCGCGACCTGATACAGCAGGGGTTGAAACAGATGGTGATTGCTGCGATCGATCAAGGTGATGCGGACATCGGCCGATGCCAGTTCACGTGCAGCCGAGAGGCCACCGAAACCGCAGCCGAGGATGATGATATGCGTCATGGTGACCCTGATGTCGTTGGGACCGTTCAGTGTAATCCAGTGGCCCGGAAAAGACCGGGCCGGACCGCGCGCAAGGTCGTGACGCGTCCTCCGTCATTAAGCAATTTCATTGGGAGTATATGTCAATACCCGTTCATTTATTTATGCATTGAAAATTCATTGGAAGGAGTATATTCATCACTGGCGGCATGTGTGCCTGCATGTGCGGCACAGTCGCCTGCGCCGGGATGGATCGGCGCACCACTCAATCGGAAAAATATTTCCAGTTGCCACCCTTGATCTGCACCATCACGCGCGCCCGTTGATCCAACCCGAGATGGTCGCTGCGACTCATGTTGACGATACCGTTGGTGGTCGCGGCACCATGGATGCCTTCCAGCGCATCGCGCAACGCCGCACGAAACTCGGCGGTGCCGGGCTTCGCGTGCTTCAGCGCAACCGGAATCGCATTCTGCAGCAACAGGCCGGCATCCCAAGCGTACGAGGCGAAAGCAGAGACGCTGCCGGCACCATTGGCGGCTTCGTATTTCTTCGAGAAATCGAGCGCCGCCTTCTTGATCGGATTGGCGTCGGCCAATTGTTTCGCGACCATCACCGGCCCGGTCGGCAGGAAGGTGCCTTCACAATCCTTGCCGCAGACGCGCAGGAAATCGCTGTTGGCGACGCCGTGATTGTGATAAATGCGGCCCTTGTAGCCGCGCTCGACCAGCGTCTTCGGCGGCAACGCAGCCGGTGTGCCGGATGCCCCGACCACGATCGCATCCGGATTGGCGGCCATCAGTTTCAGCACCTGACCGACCACGCTGGTGTCGTTGCGACTGTAATGTTCGGTCGCAACCACCTTGATTTTCTTCAACTCGGCAAATTTGCTCACTTCGACGCGAAACGACTCGCCCAGCGCGTCCGAGAATCCGATGAAGCCAACTGTCTTGACGCCGGCACGCGCCATGTCTTCCGCAATCGCAATCGCCATCATGGTATCGGTCTGCGGCGTCTTGAACATCCACGCCCGGTTCACGTCCATCGGCTCAATGATACGGTTTGACGACGCCAGGCTGATGGTTGGCGTCTTGCCCTCGCCGATTACGCCCAGCATTGCCAGCGAATTGGGCGTCGTGGTGGAGCCGATAATCACATCGACCTTCTCTTCCGAAATCAGCTTGCGGGTATTGGTCACGGTCTGAGTCGTGTCGGAGGCGTCATCCAGCAGCACGTACTCCACCTTGTTGCCGGCAATTTCACGCGGCAGCATCGCGATGGCATTTTTTTCCGGAATGCCGAGCGACGCCGCCGGCCCGGTCGATGAGATCGTGACGCCAACCTTGATCTGCGCCTGCGCCGGCAGCACCGCGCCGAACAGGGTTGCCGCCGCCAGCGCCAATGCGAACGTGCGTGTCTGGTTGCGCTTCTTATTGCGCTGCATGTTGCGCTGCTCGATCTGCTGCTCGACCTGCTGCTTGATGTGCTGCATATTTTCTCCCTTTGTCATTATGCGAATCGATGGACTGCACTAACTTTGCCGGAGCGCGACCGGCACCGACAAGAAACCGCGAAACCGGGCGCGGCCGCCGCGCTGCGGCCTGCCGGCTAATGCGTACTGCGGAAAGCGCTGCAGAAAACGCGAGATCGCCACCCGCGCCTCCAGCCGCGCCAGAAACATGCCGGCGCACTGATGGATGCCGGAACCGAAAGCAAGATGACGATTCGGTGTGCGGCGGAGGTCGAGCCGGTCCGGATCGGGAAACTGGGCCGGGTCGCGATTGGCCGCGCCGATACAGAGCGTGATGCGGGTGCCGGCCGGCATCGCAACGCCGCCGATGCTCGTAGCCACGGTGGTAATGCGGTTGCCGAGTTGGTTGGAACTCTCGTAGCGCAGGAATTCTTCGATCGCGGCATTGATCAGCGTCGGCTCGGCGATCAGTGTGGCTTTCTCTTGCGGCCATGCGAGCAGCGCGACCAGACCGTTGCCGATCAGGTTGGTGGTCGTTTCGTGGCCGGCATTGAGCAGGAAGATGCAGTTCTGCAGCAATTCGGTTTCGGTCAATTTCTCGCCGTCCGGCTCGCCCTGGATCAGCCGTGTCAGCATGTCCTTGTGCGGATCGCCCGGATGACGGCGCCGCTCGGCCACCAATCCTTGCAGATAGGCCAGAAAATCCCGCACGCAGCGATTCGCATACTTGAAAAATTCACTGTTGATGTTCGGCTCCAGCGCCCCCAGAATCGCCAGCGACCATGCGCGCAGCGGCGCGCGCTCGTCGTGCGGCACGGCGAGCAAGTTGCCGATGATTTCGACCGGGATCGCGGATGCGAAATCGGCAATCAGGTCGACCTTGTCTTGATGCGCCATCCGCTCCAGTAACTGATCGACCAACACAATCAGGCCCGGCTCGGTTTCCGCCATCGCGGCCGGTGTCAGGCCGTCCATGATCAGTCGGCGCACGCGCGTATGCAGCGGCGGATCGTTGAACACCAGACTGGTGGTGTGATGCTGGTACAGCAGCGAATCGCCGTACTTCGGTTTGAACTCGACCCGTTTGTCGGAGCTGAAGGTCTTGGTGTCCTTGTAGACTGCCTGGATATCGGTGTAGCGGGTCAGCAGATAGGAGTCGTCCGGCATCCGTTTGATCGGCTGATGGCGGCGCAGCGCGTGGTAGTACGGGAACGGATTGGCGTAAAAATCGGGCGGCAGGTGACGCAAATCGAAGGATTGCAGCATGTCGGCCACATCTTCGTCAGAAAACCTCGGCTGGTCCATGGGCATGAATTTGAGCAAGATAGTGACCGATTTATACCATGTGCGCTCCATACCGTGGCCATGCGCCGATATACTCCACAAACAGATGGCCAATTGTGCATTAAATTATTGGACGATTTATCTATACTGGCAGAAATTGTTTTAATGCAGCGCCTTGACGCCCTTTCCTCGCGGAAGGTGCAGTGTGGCGCCGCTGGTAATTCCATTTCCAAATCAAGGGTGAACGCGGCGGACGCTCGCAGTCATTACGTTAATCAGGCAAGGGCCGACAATAAAGCGCAAGTTTGATGTGGAAGTGGACCAAGGGCGCAAAAAAAACGCCCGGGTTTACACCTCGGGCGGTTTGATCCTGGCCAGTTCTCAGTATAGGAGCCTGCCGGACCTACGGCTCGGCGCCCCCGGAGAATCGGCTGCAAAATTACCTGAACGGTCCAAATTTTGCCAGCTTCTTGGTCAATAGCTCGCTATTGACGCTGCGAATCCGGCAAAATCTGTCCTCGCTCAGCGTGTTTTCGCTTCGATTCCGTAAGTCCGACAGGCTCCTGGGCTGAATTAATGCTCCAATTGCTGTGGCTGCTCGCTACCTTCGTCGGCTGCCGCTGCCTTCATCGACAGCTTCAGACGGCCGCGGTCATCGGTTTCCAGAACCTTGACGCGCACTTGCTGACCTTCTTTCAGGTAGTCGGCCACCGCATTCACACGCTCGTTGGCGATCTGGCTGATGTGCAGCAGACCGTCTTTGCCCGGCATGACCTGAACGATCGCGCCGAAGTCGAGCAGCTTCAGAACCGTACCTTCGTACACCTTGCCGACTTCAACCGACGCGGTCAGCTCTTCGATGCGACGCTTGGCTTCCTGACCGGCGGCGGCATCGACGGAAGCGATGGTCACCACGCCTTCGTCGCTGATGTCGATTTGGGTGCCGGTTTCTTCAGTCAGCGCGCGAATCACGGCGCCGCCCTTGCCGATCACATCACGGATTTTTTCCGGATTGATCTTGACGGTGATCAGGCGCGGTGCGAAGTCGGACAGCTCGGTTTTGACATGAGGCATCGCTTCCTGCATCTTGGCCAGGATGTGCATACGGCCTTCCTGGGCTTGCGCCAGCGCGACCTGCATGATTTCCTTGGTGATGCCCTGGATCTTGATATCCATCTGCAGCGCAGTGATACCGCCAGCGGTACCGGCGACCTTGAAGTCCATATCGCCGAGGTGATCTTCGTCGCCCAGGATGTCGGTCAGCACGGCAAATTTGCCGCCTTCCTTGATCAGACCCATCGCGATACCGGCCACGTGCGCCTTCATCGGCACGCCGGCGTCCATCAATGCGAGACAGCCGCCGCACACCGACGCCATCGACGACGAGCCGTTCGATTCGGTGATCTCGGACACCAGGCGCATCGCGTAGCTGAAGTCCTCTGCAGCAGGCAAGGCGGCCAGCAGCGCGCGCTTGGCGAGGCGGCCGTGACCGATTTCACGACGCTTCGGGGTGCCGACGCGGCCGGTTTCGCCGGTGGCGAACGGAGGCATGTTGTAATGCAGCATGAAGGAGTCGGTGAACTCGCCCATCAATGCGTCGATCTTCTGGCTGTCGCGCGCGGTGCCGAGCGTGGCAACCACCAGCGCCTGGGTTTCGCCGCGGGTAAACAGCGCCGAGCCGTGGGTGCGTGGCAGTACGCCGGTGCGGATCGAGATTGGGCGCACGGTGCGGGTATCGCGACCGTCAATGCGTGGCTCGCCTTCGAGAATTTGCGAACGCACGATCTTCGATTCCAGATCGAACATGATGTTGCCGACGTCGGCCGCATCCGGTGCTACGCCACCGATCGATGCCGCTTCTGCTACCAATGCAGCGTTGACTTCTACGGTTGCATCTTTCAGCTTGGCGGTACGCGCCTGCTTGTCTTTGGTTTGATACGCTTCGCGCAGTTTCGCTTCGGCGAAATGGCCGACACGGGCGATCAGCGCTTCGTTCTTCGGTGCCGGGCTCCATTGCACTTCCGGCTTGCCACCGTCACGCACCAGGTCGTGAATCGCATTGATCACGGTTTGCATCTGTTCGTGGCCATAGACCACGGCGCCGAGCATGATTGCTTCGGACAATTGCTGGGCTTCGGATTCGACCATCAACACGGCCTGCTCGGTACCGGCCACTACCAGGTCCATTTGCGAGGACTTGAGCTGGGTGCTGGTCGGATTCAGGATGTACTGGCCGTCGATATAGCCGACGCGCGCGGCGCCAATCGGGCCATTGAACGGCAGGCCGGCAACGCACAATGCGGCGGAGGCGCCGATCATCGCCGCGATGTCCGGGTCGATTTCAGGGTTGACCGACAGTACGTGGATCACGACCTGCACTTCGTTCAGATAGCCTTCCGGGAACAGCGGACGGATCGGACGGTCGATCAGGCGGGAAGTCAGTGTTTCCTTCTCGGAAGGACGGCCTTCGCGCTTGAAGAAACCGCCTGGAATGCGGCCGGCAGCATAGGTCTTTTCCAGATAATCGACGGTCAGCGGGAAAAAATCCTGACCTGGCTTGGCATCCTTGCGTGCGACCACGGTCGCCAGCACGACGGTATCTTCGATCGACACCAGCACGGCGCCGGAGGCTTGACGGGCGATTTCGCCGGTCTCGAGCGTGACTTGATGCTGGCCGTACTGGAAGGTCTTGGTAACTTTGTTAAACATGGTGTTCCTTTCTATTTTGCCGACAGATTTTCAGGCGCTGTCGTTCACCTCACCACAGGCTGCGCGTCACGGATGATGTGCGACCTTACTGCTAATTTTGTTGCTGAGCACTTCTGCTCTATCGATCTGGCGCCGGACTGCAAAGCCGGCCAAAACGTAAAATGCAAAAATGCCCGCGTCAGTGAACTGGCGCAGGCATTTCTATCGGAGGACCGAAACAGGGAATCGCAACAATTATTTGCGCAGGCCGAGTTTGACGATCAGATCGCGATAACGGGTAGCATCCTTGCCCTTGAGGTAGGACAGCAGGCTCTTACGACGGTTAACCATCATGATCAGGCCACGGCGGGAGTGGTGATCCTTGGCGTGGGCCTTGAAGTGACCGTTGAGGTCGTTAATGCGTGCGGTCAGCAGCGCAACTTGGACTTCCGGGGAGCCGGTGTCGTTCTGGCCACGAGCATTGTCCGCAACAATAGCGGCCTTCTGTGTTTTTTCAATTGTCATAATAAGCTTTCACATGCGATGCACAGAGTCTGAACCCTACGCACCGTGAACATACGGTTAATGAACTGGTCAAATCAACCAGACGCGCATTATAGCGGAATTAGCGCGTGCATTCAAATGCTTGGCGCGATCCTCGAAATCTCACGCAGGGCTGACCACGGAGTTGAGATGAAGAAATTGTGCTGTTCCTATTTTTGGTCCCATTTTGCCGCCCTGATATGCCTGACCGGCTGCTCGGTGGTGGCCCCGGTCAACCCCGGCGACAGTGACGCGCAAGTCATTTCGAAGCTGGGCCGGCCGACTGCCCGATACCAGGACGGCGGCCAGCAATTGCTGGAATACCGACACGGCCCGGCCGGACAGCAGACGTACATGGCGCGCATCGGCGCCGATGGCCGGTTGATGTCATACGAGCAAGTGCTGACGATGCAGAAATTCGGCACGATCAGAGTCGGTGAAGCGACCAAGGCCGATGTCTTGCGCAGCGTCGGACAACCGGCCGAAGTGTCCACCCTGACGCTGCCGCAACTGGAGGTCTGGTCTTATCGTTACAAGGAAAACAACGTCTGGAATTCGATGATGCATGTGCATTTCGACAAGTCCGGCATCGTGCGCCTACTGCAAAACGGGCCCGACCCGCGCTATGAAGAGCATGATCGTTCCTCCGATGGCGGACGTCGATAGCGCAACGACCGCAACTCGGCATCAACAAGGTCGTTGTTTGTAGCGTCTTGACTGGCCCGGGAAAGTTCATGCGAAGAAATATACTGTCTTGACAGTATCGTGATTACGCAATTATTTCAGACGCAATTCACACATACTCCCAACCATGCTCCAGGCAGTCACGGCAATGGGCAATGGGCAATGCCGCTCGATGCCCCCCAAGAACTGCAGGCCTTCGGGCGGTACCGCTACTCCAAACAATTTTCGGTTCACACCTGTGGCTTATCTTCCTCCGGCGCCGGTTTGGCTTGCACGATACTGACCGGCTTGCCTTTCAGCAGACGCCAGAAATAAATACAGTAGCCGGATATCCCATACAGCACGAACAGTCCGAACAGCACTTTCGGCGGGTCGCTCGTCACGACCACGAAGGTCACCACGATCAGAAACACCGCGATGAACGGCACCGGCTTGCGGAAATTGACATCCTTGAAACTGTAAAACGGGACATTGCTGACCATCGTCAGTCCGGCATACAGCGTGATCGCCCACGACACCCAGCGCAGGTCGGCACCGGCAAACCTCAAATCGTCCATCAGGAAAATGAAGCCGGCCACCAGTGCCGCCGCCGCCGGGCTGGGGATCCCCTGGAAATAGCGCTTGTCGACCACCGTGATATTGGTATTGAACCGGGCCAGGCGCAATGCCGCACCGGCGCAATACACGAAGGCGGCGAGCCAGCCCAGCTTGCCCATACCGCGCAGCGACCATTCATAAACCACCAGCGCTGGCGCCACACCGAACGACACCATGTCCGACAGGCTGTCGTATTGGGCGCCGAATTCGCTCTGAGTGTTGGTCATGCGGGCCACGCGGCCATCGATGCTGTCGAGCACCATCGCGATAAAAATCGCGACCGTCGCATGGTCAAACTTCAGGTTCATCGCCATCACGATCGCATAAAAGCCGCCAAACAGTGCGGCCGTCGTAAACGCGTTCGGTAACAGGTAGATGCCGCGCCGCCTTAGCGTGGGCCGCTGCGGCAGTCCAGCCTGCTCGCCATCGTCCAGCTGCGGGCGATGCAGCCCGAGTTTGCCGAAACGCGGTTTCTTTGGAAATTGCGCTCCGTTATTCTTGCTTTTACGACGGTGGAAAGTTGCCATGCGGATTCCGTTCTATGCTGCTGTCAGTAGTTGGATTTCGGCCGGAATTGTAGCGGTCGCCGACATTTCATCGCCGACCGTGACCTTTGGCGGTGCAGTCAACGACGGATCGAAATCGCGCCATGAGCCTTGAGGATGCGGCGGAAAGGTCGCCCGCCCGGGTAATGATAGTTGATAATTCCACTAGGAAAGCGTCGCTATTCTAGACGAGCTCAGGGTAAATGTAACCCCCTGCCACCCCCAACGCGTCTAGCACCGGCATGAAGCATTCTCATTTCTGCGCGTCGTCAATCGCCTTCATCCGCTCATCGGCCTGCTGCTGCATCTGGCCCTCCAGCGCCTTGGCCTTGTTCAACGCCTCGCGCTGAGTTTTGAGCAGGTCGGGTGGCGGTCCGTCAGGCTTGCAGCCGGACAAGCACAAGCCGAAGGCCACGCCGGACAGGATGGTCCAGATGGCAGTTTTGACATTTTCCATCGTGCGCTACCGGAACTTGACTTTGCCGACCACGCGCATCTGCAGCGTGGTCTCGCCTGGCTCAAAGCTCGGCACTTCAATTGGTGTTGGTTCAGCCGCGCGGCCGGCCATGCTCATCACTTTCGGATTAAACCCGTCCTGCTGCTGCGCATAGGCGCCGGACCCTTCAAAATCGACCGTGTCGAGAATCGCGTCGGCAGGATTGCGCCCCATCGCCTTCGCGATCGACGCAATGCGTTCGGTCAGATCCTTGTAGGTAGCGGCGATGCGCGCTTCGTCCAGTTTTCTACTGGCGGCGTCGGACAGGCCGAAGCGCAAGCCATTGATCGCCAGCAGCCGCTGGGTCGCTGCCACGGTCTTCGGCAGGGTCGCCAGATTGGTCGTCGTCACGTCCAGATATTGACCGACGCGCCAGCTGGCCGGTTGCCGCACCTTGTTGTTGGGGCGCGGCTGGGGCTGGTCCTCCGGGTACACCGGATAAGTATAGTAACCACGTGTCTTCAGTGTCGCCTGCGGATCCTCGCGCTTGACGATCTCGACACCCTGTTTCATTTTCTGATTGACGCGCGACGCTGCGGCCGCCTTGTCCCTGTCCTGCTCTTCGATCATCAGCGTCAGGTGCGCTTCATCGTTGGCGTGCTTGACCTCGCCGAATGCGGGCACAATGACCAGGGTGCCGGACGTCTGCAGCAATGGTTGAGACTGCGCCTGCGCCCCGAGCAGCGGCATGCAAAGCAGCAATGGCAATAGTATTTGCCCGAATCGCGACATAGATTTCTCCAATAAAAATGGGGCGACAGCCAGTGTACGCCCCATTAATTTTGATCAGCAAGAAATTACATTTGCTTGCTATGCAATTTCAAACTCAGATTAATTTTTCGATTGATCGACCAGTTTGTTCTTGGCGATCCACGCACCTCGAGAGCTAAAAGTCGTGCAAATGCACGACTTTTAGCTCTCGAGGTGCGTGCGCCTGCCAGCGCACGCCGGATGATGCCCGGCGAACTCGAATCGATAGATCAGTTTTTCGATTGATCGACCAACTTGTTTTTGGCGATCCAAGGCATCATCGCCCGCAGCTTGCTGCCCACTTCTTCGATCTGATGTTCTGCGGTCAGGCGACGCCGTGAAATCAGGGTCGGCGCGCCGGCCTTGTTCTCCAGGATGAAACTCTTCGCGTATTCGCCGGTCTGGATGTCCTTCAGGCACTGACGCATCGCGTTCTTGGTGTCCTCGGTGACGATCTTCGGGCCGGTCACATATTCGCCGTACTCGGCGTTGTTCGAGATCGAGTAGTTCATGTTGGCGATCCCGCCTTCGTAGATCAGGTCGACGATCAGCTTGAGTTCATGCAGGCATTCGAAGTAAGCCATCTCCGGTGCGTAGCCGCCCTCGACCAGGGTCTCGAAACCGGCCTTGATCAATTCGACGGCACCGCCGCACAGCACTGCCTGTTCGCCGAACAGGTCGGTCTCGGTTTCTTCGCGGAAATTGGTTTCGATGATGCCGGCGCGGCCGCCGCCATTGGCCATTGCATACGACAAGGCGATATTGCGCGCATTACCGGATTTATCCTGATACACGGCGATCAGGTGCGGCACGCCGCCACCCTGAGTGTAGGTGCCGCGCACGGTGTGGCCAGGTGCTTTTGGCGCGATCATGATGACGTCGAGGTCGGCGCGTGGCACCACTTGGCCGTAGTGCACGTTGAAACCATGCGCGAATGCCAGTACTGCGCCTTCTTTCGCGTGCGGTGCGACGTTTTCGTTATAAACCTGCGCGATGTTCTCGTCCGGCAGCAGGATCATGATGACGTCGGCCGCCTTGACCGCGTCGTTGACTTCTGCCACGTTCAGGCCGGCGTTCTTGGCCTTGTTCCAGGATGCACCGCTCTTGCGCAATGCGACGGTGACCTTGCAGCCGGAGTCGTTCAGATTTTGCGCGTGGGCATGGCCTTGCGAGCCGTAGCCGATGATCGCCACGTTTTTGCCTTTGATCAGGGACAGGTCGCAATCTTTATCGTAAAAAACTTTCATTATTTTTCCTAGAAATTGGTTGGTTTGAGTTGTGCGTTGTTGCCGGCGGATCGCCGAAAAATCAGACTTTGAGGATGCGCTCGCCGCGACCGATACCGGAGCCGCCGGTGCGCACCGTCTCCAGAATCGATGCGCGATCGATCGAATCGATGAAGGCGTCGAGCTTGGTCTTGTTGCCGGTCAACTCCATCGTATAGGTCTTCTCGGTGACGTCGATGATACGGCCGCGGAAGATATCGGCGGTGCGTTTCATCTCTTCGCGCTCCTTGCCGACCGCCCTGACCTTGATCAGCATCAGTTCGCGCTCGATATGCGCCCCTTCGGTCAGGTCGACCACCTTCACCACCTCGATCAGGCGGTTCAGATGCTTGGTGATTTGCTCGATGATGTCGTCCGAGCCGCTGGTGACGATCGTCATCCGCGACAAGGTCGCATCCTCGGTCGGCGCGACGGTCAGTGTTTCGATGTTATAGCCGCGGGCCGAAAACAGGCCGACCACGCGCGACAAGGCGCCGGCTTCGTTTTCCAGCAGGACTGCAATGATATGGCGCATGGTTACAGATCCTCCGCGCCGAGCAACATTTCAGACAGCCCCTTGCCGGATTTCACCATCGGCCACACGTTTTCGCTGCGATCCGTGATGAAGTTCATGAAAACCAATTTATCCTTCATTGCGAATGCTTCCTTCAGTGCGCCATCGACATCGGCCGGGTTTTCTATCTTCATGCCGACGTGGCCGTAAGCTTCCGCCAGTTTATTGAAGTCAGGCAGCGAATCCATATAGGACTCCGAATACCGCGAGCCGTAATCGATCTGCTGCCATTGCCGCACCATACCCAGCGCCCGGTTGTTGAGCATGATGATCTTCGGCGTCAGGTGATATTGCTTGCAGGTCGCCAATTCCTGGATGCACATCTGGATCGAACCTTCGCCCGTAATACAGGCGACGGTCGCATCGGGATTGGCCATCTGCACGCCCATCGCGTACGGCAGCCCTACGCCCATGGTGCCAAGACCACCGGAATTGATCCAGCGCCGCGGTTTGTCGAAGCGGTAGTACTGCGCGGCCCACATCTGATGCTGGCCAACGTCGGAGGTGATGAACGCATCGCCGTTGGTGATTTGCCAGACTTTTTCGATCACCGATTGCGGCTTGATGACTTCGTCCGACGGTGAATACTTGAGGCAGTCGCGCTCACGCCATTGATTGATCTGCTTCCACCAGTCGGCCAGGCCGCGCGGGTTGAATTTCGCGTCCGCCGTCTCCAGCTGGGTCAGAAATTCCTGCAACACATCCCTGACGTTGCCAACGATCGGGATATCGACCTTGACCCGCTTGGAAATCGACGACGGATCGATGTCGATGTGGATGATCTTGCGCGGATGCGACGCAAAATGCTTCGGATTGCCAATCACGCGGTCATCGAAGCGGGCGCCGATCGCGATCAGCACATCGCAGTGCTGCATCGCCATATTTGCTTCGTAGGTGCCATGCATGCCGGGCATGCCGACGAACTTGTCGCTGGACGCCCTGTACCCGCCCAGACCCATCAGGGTATTGGTGCACGGAAAGCCGAGACGGTCGACCAGTTTATTCAGCTCGGCCGATGCATTGGCCAAAATCACGCCGCCGCCGGTATAGATCATCGGCCGTTCGGCGCCGAGCAGCAATTGCACCGCCTTGCGGATCTGACCCGAATGGCCCTTGTCGACCGGTTTGTACGAGCGCATCTCGACTTCCTTCGGATAATCGTATGCGCACTTGTGCATGGTAATGTCCTTCGGGATATCGACCAGTACCGGGCCGGGTCGGCCGGTGGTGGCGATATAGAAGGCTTTCTTGATCGTCGATGCCAAATCCTTGACATCCTTGACCAGGAAATTGTGCTTGACGCAAGGCCGCGTGATGCCGACCGTATCGCACTCCTGAAAGGCATCTTCGCCGATTGCGTGACTCGGCACCTGGCCGGAGATCACCACCATCGGAATCGAATCCATATAGGCAGTAGCGAGGCCGGTCACCGCATTGGTGACACCCGGACCGGACGTGACGATGGCGACGCCAACCTTCTGCGAACTACGGGAATAAGCATCCGCCGCGTGAACCGCAGCCTGCTCGTGACGCACCAGGATATGTTGAAATTTGTCCTGACTGTAAATGGCGTCGTAGATATACAGCACCGCGCCGCCGGGGTAGCCGAACACGTGCTGGACGCCCTCATCGGCCAGGCAGCGCACCAGTATTTCGGCGCCGGTGATGGGGGTATTGGCATTGCTGGGAGCACTGCCGGGGGAATTGGCAGGCGAATTGGTTCCGTTACTCATACAACATTCCTTTCAAGGTCCATTGGAAATTGATCGGATGTTCTCTCCTGGCGAAATCGCGCAGAACTACAGTACGGCGGCGTCCCTTTATTTTGCGATCACGTCACTTCGATGCGTCCCGGTAGGTACGTTACAAAATGGCGCTAAACGCAACTCGTTCAGCTAAAGTTCCTGTCGTGCTACGGCAATTTCTCGCGCTTGTGGCGCGGGTTAGAACAAACAGCTTCAAACAAATTAAAGCGCGTCTCGATGAAATTCGACATTATGCGCCGGACACAAAGAGACCATAGAATCTTCGGGATGCGAAGTGGCTTCTAACTTAATGTATTGCAGCATTCAGGTCAAGGAAATTTCTAAAAATCCTTTTAAAATCAAGTCATTTAGGCAAAATTTGCCCACAAACATGCCTATTTTTGCTAGCATGCGCACAGTTTAGAATTCTGCCGCAAGCTTACCGGACTCCAACCTCGCACCCCCGGCCGCCAAGATCAGCGGCTGCACCGCATGGCAACTGACAAAGAACTTTCAGACTTCCTCGAAAACGTCGAACGTCGCGCATTCAAACAAGCTGCCTATGCGGTGCGCAAGGACGAAGCCGCGCTCGACATCGTTCAGGACGCGATGATCAAGCTCGCCGAAAAATACGGCGACCGGCCGGCGGCCGAATTGCCGCCGCTATTCCAGCGCATCCTGCAAAACACCATCCTCGATTATTTCCGGCGCGAAAAAGTACGCAACACCTGGGTCAGCCTGTTCTCCAGCATGGGCAACAGCAGCAATGATCAGGACGACTTTGACCTGCTCGAATCCTACGAGTCCGAGGAAGGTTCGCAGACGACGGAATCGAGCATCGACAAGATCGAACGAGCGCAGATCCTGACCTTGATTGATGCAGAGGTACAAAAGCTGCCGACGCGTCAACGAGAAGCGTTCCTGATGCGTTATTGGCAGGATATGGATGTGGCCGAAACGGCTACTGCGATGGGATGTTCCGAGGGAAGCGTGAAAACGCACTGCTCTCGCGCCACGCATACCCTCGCCCAGGCGTTAAAAGCAAAAGGAATACAGTTATGAACAACAGCGATCTCAATTTTGCCTATAAAGTACGGCACGCTCTCAATGAAAATCTCGACAACCTGCCGGCATCGACCGCGGATCGTCTTGCTTCCGCACGTAAAATTGCGATGAGCCACAAGAAGCAGGACAATCCGCCGCGGCTGTTGGCGACGCAGCAGCGGACAGTAGTGGCCGGTGGCGCCGGCAGGCATTTTGGTGACTCTTTCGATTGGCTCGGCCGAATCGGCATTGCGCTGCCGTTGCTGGCACTGGTCGCCGGCCTGATAGGCATTTATCAGTTCGAGGAACAAAAACACATCAGCGATACCGCCGACATCGACGCAGCCGTCCTGTCAGATGAGCTGCCGGTGTCTGCTTATCTGGACCACGGCTTCAACACCTTCATCAGCACGCGGGGCGAATAAGCGTGGCGCGAATGATTCCCCGCCTGCATGCGTTGCTCACCGCCCGCCCATTGCGGGCGGTATGGCTTTTAGGCGCGCTATGCGCGGCTGGCGCAGCCACTTTTGCAGCTGACAATGGCAAGCCTGCGGTCGCACCGACGACCGCGGCGACAAGCGCCAAAACCGCCGCCCCTATCAGTTCCAAGCCGCTATGGCGTGAGTTGACGTCAGCGCAACAAACCGCGCTGGCGCCATTGGCGGCAGAATGGGACAAGCTTGATCCAATACGCAAGCAAAAATGGCTGGAGATCAGCAATAAATACTCCTCAATGAAGCCGGATGATCAGCAGCGCTTGCAGGAACGGATGCACGAATGGGTGAAACTCACGCCTGAGCAGCGCCGCGTCGCACGCGAAAATTTTTCCCGCGCCAAAAAACTGAATCCTGACCAGAAATCGGCCAAGTGGGAACAGTATCAGCAGTTGCCTGAAGAGCAAAAAAAACAGCTGGCAGCTGAAAGCGAGCACAAAAAGCAGGTGGCCAACCTGCCACCAGTCTCCAGCAAGCAGAAGTCCGTGCCACCGATCAAATCGACGCCGAAACCGCTGCTGGAGAAATCCCTGACGCCGCAAGGTATCGGGCCATCGGCGATCCAGCCGGTCCAAAATCCGCCGGCTGCGACACCGGCAGCACAACAAGCGGTGCCACCAGCGCCACCCGTCACGAAATAAATACGCCGTTGAATCCCACCGAAATACCCAAGGTAAGCCGTCGTCTGATCTGCATGGTGTATGAAGCGCTGCTGCTGTTCGGCGTCGTCTTTATCGCCGGCTGGCTGTTCGACACCTTGACCCAGAGCCGGCATGCCCTGAAACTGCGCAACGCGCGCCAGTTCTGGCTATTCCTGGTATTGGGTGCGTATTTCATTTATTTCTGGTGCCGCAGTGGGCAAACTCTGGCGATGAAGACCTGGCGCCTGAAACTGGTCGCGCCGGGCTTGCCGCGCCTGCCGCTGCGCATGGCGGTGGTCCGTTATTTGTTGATCTGGATGTGGTTCCTGCCGGCGATGGTGCTGGACTACGCACTGGACCTGAAAGGCTGGCCCAGCATGGCACTGATCGCCGCCGGATTGATGCTATGGGCGATGACCGCACTATTCGACAAGGAACGCCAGTTTCTGCACGACAGGTTGGCCGGGACACGGCTGATTCACGTCACCGCTGTGCCCGCGCAAGCATCGCGGACCTCATAATATACTGGCTTCAGTATAATTTTTACCCGCGGCGCGCTCGAATTCCAAGTGCAACATTTTTTATGAAAGAATGTTGCATGGCA
>NZ_JBHRTP010000077.1:0-7259 GCF_042646465.1 Pseudundibacterium arcticum | reverse complement strand
AGTGTCCAGTTTGGCGTGGAATGCGTGTCCAGTTTGCGGCGGATTAGGCGTCCAGTTTGGCTGGATTACGCACCCCGTGGTCTCCAATACCTGAAGCTTGGCCAAGAGGCCATCGATTTGGTCGTCGGGCTGCTGCGCGCCGCCGGAGGCCTGGATGGCGGCTTCGAGGGTAGGGCGGTCGAAGGGCATGGTCGCTTCGCGCAGAGCTTACGGCTGAAACTCGCTCAGCGGCGTCACGCAGATGATGTCCGTCGGCGGCACCATTTGGCGCAAGCGCGCCTCAGACTCGTAGGGATAAGCGTCTGGACGAATCGTTGCGTGATGGCGACTCAGCACGGCAAGGGACATTTCGTACCCGGCCTTCAGGACGTCTCCGGGCAGGGCTACCTCAACGACGACCGCGCGACCGATTGTCTCCAGCTTCGACGCAATTGATAAATCTTGCTTCAGCGGCATGAAGATTGACTCGCCGCCGAAGAATCGGAAGAACGTCTCGGTCCCGGAGGTCTTGACCAGGGACCGGGAAAGGCAGGCCCAAACAAAACCATCTCGCAGCCTGCGCTGCCCGTGCCGCTCGAAATAATCCTCCCATGCAGCCTTCATCTCGGTGACCTCATCTGCGGTGAACTGGTCTCCGAACATTGATAGGAATTCAGCCTGATGGGCCTGAACGTTGGTTGGACGGAGGCCGCGTGTCTCGAAGAAGCCGGGCGATGGCTCCTTGGTGCAGTGATAGCCGTGGATGCGCTGCTGCTTAAGGTAAGCCTCGAGGTCGTCGGCGATGGAGCGAACCGACCGGCTCTCAGGGACGGTATCCAAGAACTCGTGATCTTGGAACAGATGCCGATGACGGGCCAAGCGGGCGACGAACGCGGCGGGCAGCGCGTCAGAAGAGTCAAGACGAAGAGGTGGTGACATGGTGATGAGTATTGCATGAGTTCGCCTCATCTTAACAACGACCGCTTTGCTGGAAGTTGACCGACCGTAATGGGTCCAGGCTGTGTCAAAACGCAAAATAATTTCGTCGAAAGAAAAATCGACCTCTCAAAACGGCCGCTAATGCGATTTTCTCGACATCGGCAAGGGTGTTCCTACCTACGAAATTTTGTCGCATTTGCGTTTTTACACAAGCTCGGTCGACTCCGGCCGTTCGATCTTAGCGTACGGATTTTTGCCCTTCGCGAGGTGTCCCCGACTTCATCAAGGACCCGTTGGGGTGCGAACCAGCCCATCGATCCACTTGCATTGCCGCGACGTTCTGCTGGCGTGACCGTCACCCGGTATCGTCACCCTAGCCGTGGTCGATGGCGTGGCTGTGGCCTTGTGCTGAACAGTACCCCGCCGCTATCGGCGTAGGGTCCGCTTTCCCTGTCTGCATCCGTCCGGTGGGCCGAGCCGCTGGTCGAACTGATCGGCAAGGATCAAGCCAAGGACGACGACAGCGATGCGCTATTTGCGCGTGCCAAGAAAGACGACGCGGTCTCCGTCGAGAACAAAGCACATGCGCCCATCAGCAGCGCTGACATCGACCGCGTGATTGCGCGCATCAGCGCCGCCTTCACCAACAAGTTCGGGCGGGTGCTGACGGTGCCTATCGAGAAAGTCTGGGCATTCCGTGATTTGCCACATGCCATTCTCGCTAGTGCAGCGGCGCAGGGCATCCAGGCGACGGCGGTGCACGCATCCGACGACCGCGCCGATGATGCTAGATAAATAGCTTTTCATGCTTCCTTGGGCTTAACGGCTGCTCCTTTGAAAACGCCACCAGACGTTATTTCTCCCTCGGCGGTGTACGCGATTCCACCCGATTGGCGGCCTCAAGCATTGCATACATGCTGATTGGGGAGAGGTCAATATCTTCCATCAGACTACTCAAATACTCACGCGATTTGGTCAGCACGCCGTTGCGTTTGCACACCAGCCATGCAACGGCCTCAGCTTCAACTTCTTTTTGTGCATGGTTTAGATGCATTCTGCCCGGCCAACGCCCCTTCGAGTCTGCACCAACGTGGCCGCAATAGACATGCCCTAATTCATGCGCCAGCGTGGCATACCGGGTCGGCAAATTGTGTGTGGCGTTGACCTTGATTCGGAAAACTGTCGTCGTGCTATTATCATCCGCGCATATTGCCTTACACGTCTCAGGCATAATGTTAATCCCTGAAGCAGTCCCTGCCAGCAAGGCACCGTAGCAGCGCGTTTCCTCTACGTGAACCTCGTATTTCGCGGCGGCTTTGCATGTTTGTTCATAAATTGTCGGAGATAACTCACCCGCCGCGAACAATGGGTTTTCATTTTCTCCGGGTAATGAGTCGCCTTCCGTATCCCCCTGCTCAAACAGGAACGACACTGGTCCGAAAGCTCGGAGAATCACTATAGGTATAGCATCGGACTTGACGTGTCGTCCGATACTTTTCCATTTTCGCCGTGAAGCCACAGCCCCTGATCCTGGCCGCTGAACACGCACAAGCATCGCGTTGTATATCGATAAGTTGTTGAAGCGCACAACAAATTCCAGGAATTCATGGAATCCATCCACGCCGTTCGTGGCAAGCGATTCCGCAAACAATTGATCAATCGCTGATTGGCAGTCCTCGAAATGCAGGAGCCGATTCCCCGCCGCCGTATCGACAATTTCGACATTTTCCATTGCGATCTCCATCAATTCTTAGGTCACCCCGGGGCACAACGGCGGGAAAAGTTACAGGATTACCTGCGCACGGTGCTGCTTCGCTCACCCGCAGCGACGAGGGGGCGGGGGCCGATTCCATTATCGACAATCCAGACCGTGCTGCTCCTGGCGTGGGCCAAGTCGGCCTAGGTTCACGGAATGTCGTGCAACCCTGGCATCGTGCAGGCGCCAGCGTGGCGCATGGCGTCACCGGTGTTCTTGCGGTGGGCGCAGGTCGATGACACGCCCATTGGGGAAGACCCACACGTCACCTTCCGTCGTGATGAATTTGATCGCACCCTCGAACGGATACCCGCCGCTATTTGCGCCGGATTCAGGCGCACGACGACGGTCGGGATGCATAAAATCTGGGCATTTGACCTGTCGCATGCGATCTCCGCCCGCGCACACGGGCCGCCAAGGCATCAGATCGTCGGCGCACCACGTACTTTATGATGGTGCGGCACATATTGAAAAGGCGGTTTTTCATCAGATTGCCTTGGGCGTGACGACGGTCAATACGGTGGACCGGGACACGTTGAAGCGCCGCGCCAAGCTGCTGATGCTATCACCGCGCCCATGCAATTCCGTCATCGTTTGGCGCTGCGCTACGGTCGTTTTAGGCGGCCGGCCGAGCGTTTTTCCTTCCGCCTTGGCTCGGGCCAATCCTGCTTGGGTGCGCTCCACCAACAAGTCACGTTCCATTTCCGCGACCGCCGCCAGCATCGCCAGCATCAACTTGCCGGCGGGCGAACCCAGATCGAGCTTGCCGAGCTGCAAAACAATGACTTCGACTTTCCGCTCGGCCAGGCGCTTGATGGTCGCCAACACGTCCGGTGCATCGCGTCCGAGCCGATCAAGTTTGGCCACCACAAGCGTGTCGTTGCGGCGAATCTTGTCGAACAGTTCCTTGAACTGCGGTCGCTGCGCTGCGTGCGCTGAGCCGCTCACGGTGTCGGCAAACCAGTATTCGACAGCATAGCCGGCCCGCTCGATTTCAAGACGCTGGTTCTCGACCATCTGCAGCGACGTCGATACCCGACCGTATCCGAAAATTGCCATTTTGTCGGTTCCTTTGACTGTTGGAAAACGCGTGTCCACGTTTCCAGCATGGCAGAAAATCGCAACCCTATATTGATAACAGCCAAACAAGTGGCATTTTTGTGGTGTTGGAATACGGTCCTTTTCTGACAGGTGAAGCCTCGGGATACCGAGACCGGTACGTATTCTAATTTCAGTCCTTGCGCATACGCAAAGCAAAAGCCAACGAATCGTCGAATAGTTAAAAGCTATTGAAGGAGACAGACCAGGCCAAGCCGGCTGTTAAACAACAAAAACCACTTCCAAGGAGTACGGCCGTGCGCAGATATCTACTTTCCGTATTGGGTCTGTTGTCTTTTTTGATCGGGCTGGGTGCGGCGCCGAGTGCGCTGGCCACCACAACCACGCTGACGTTCGATGAATATCCAGATGGAACCACTCTTACCACGCAATACCAGGGTGTCGGGGTCACGATTTCCGGCGCGGCTGTATCTAACGCTCTTGCTACCCCTTGGCCTGCTAATACGGGGGCGAACGTTGCCTTCGCCCAGACCGGTCTGATGACGTTCACCTTGAACTCCACCATCACTGGTGCGATTCAAACTGTCTCGGCCTATGTCTCAGGGGATACCAGTGTCGGCATCTACGCCTATGACGTAGGCGGTGTTTTGATTGGGCAATCAGTCACGCCTGGGGCTACTAATAATTTGCTTGTCTCGGTGGCTTCCTCGGGCAACCCGATTGCCCGTGTCGCGATCCATGACGGTGGTTCCAGCTTCGCGATCGATACGCTGACGTTCGCCACTACAGTAGTCAGTAACGTCAAGCCGGTGGCCGATGCCGGCGACAAGCAGAAGGCGCGTATTGGCAGCCTGGTGACGCTGGACGGCAGCCGCAGTGTCGATCCGGACCATCAGCCGCAGCCATTGGCGTATCACTGGACGCAGACGTTCGGCCCGTCCGTGGCGTTGTCTGGCGCGACCACGGTGAGGCCGACGTTTACGCCCTTGACCCAAGGTAATTACGTGTTTTCGCTCGTCGTCAATGATGGGCAGGCCAACAGCAATACTGCAACGGTGAAGGTGACGGCATCCAAGAACGGGAATCTGAGCGCGGCAGAAGTCAGCGGGATACTTGTCAACCCGTTCGGGAAGTGAGCATAAATGACGCGCGAGGGGGCACATCACCCTTGAATAGCTAGAGAAAATCGGCGACAGCGCAAGCCAAATTGCTGACCGAGGCATGGTCAATCTTATCGGCATGCTGGGTAATGTTTGCAGCGGACTGGGGGAGCTGAAGCATTAAGCGCGCGCTCATAGGCTCGACAAAATGTAATCTATTTTGTTTGGGCGGTGGTTTCAAGAACAACTGCAGTGGGAAACCAATTGGCCGGTTTTGATCTTACCCCCGAACGGTCGACCTTTCTGAATGCAGATAACTTGCCCCCTTGAATTAGTACGGCAAGAATGTAGAGTCTGCCCTTAGGGAGGCAGGCATGATGAATCGCTGTAGGCGTTCAGTCCTACGGTGTTTTGTTTGTTACTTGCACTTAACGGGCATCAGATTATGCATTTCCTGCGCAGCCTCTCGGTGACGCCGGAGAAAGGGGATCTGCTCTGGTTTTGTGGGCCTGCGCAAGCAGGTTTTTCCGCTAGAAAGTACAAGTTTTTTGACTCCAGGTGGAAGATCCTTCGCTAGGAGCAAAGCGCCGTCGTCTGCAAATGCAAGCAGATGAGAATCGAGCAGCGCATGCAAGTGTACGCAAAGAAGCAGCCCATTGTACAAGTTGGTTTTTTCGCGGCGGTTTGCGACATTCCAAGGTATAAGATGTGCAGCTTGTAGCAGCCGGGGCGCACTAAGGCCGGTCACAGCGCAAGCGCCGTTCCATGCCGCCCTCACATCCCTTGCGAAAATGTCATGATTGGCTCGTTGTGCCACCATAGCCATATAGTTAAATCCACCAGGTGCAAGCTGTAACGGGACTGAACTACTGTCGATTCCATCTTGTCCCGGCGGCGGCATATAATCACGTCCGTCAATCCAGACCACAGTCGGATTTGAACTCATCCTGAAACCGGTGAAGAACTCAGAAAAGGTAACGCCGGTTTGGCCCACTTTCTTCCAACACTTCATGACAGTGACCGTGTATCGGTCCCGCGGCGGACGGTGCTGCGTTTTACTCGTCACTACCTTGGACGCGACTTTGCCGACGTACAGCTCAGTACCCTGGTTTGGGTTAGTATAAAAAAGAAGGACCGTTTTTCTTTCAAGGCCGACGTTTAGCGCCGCATGTGGAATATTCCAATGTCCAGTTTGATTGGTGCCGAACAGTACTTTGTTTGTACTTCGGCTTGATGCCTTGCGGTTGCTGAGATTGATTGCCAAAAATGGCTCGCGCGTGAGCAATGGAATCTCAAACCAGTGCGTTATCTCTTCGTTCAAAGAACCCCCTTAGTTTCCTGCCGACAGGTGGCGGCAGCGCCGCTATTCTGCCGCCACAGATAATTGATAAGATAATAAGCCACCTTGTGTTGGCCGAGCTAAATACTTCTGTCGTAATTGTGGATGTCTGCTTATGATCTTACCGAGACGATCAGCGTTGCGACAAGCGGATGTTTAACGACAGATTTCATCCGCCAACAAATGCGGTCAGCAGGGACGTGTTAGGCCGATTAGTTTTCAAAAAGGATTGAATCATCGCTTTTGTAATAGTTGGCAGCTGCCGTCTTGAAACCCTTCATCGTTGCCCAGTTGAAGCCTCCCCCAACCACAGCACCAACGCCGAATGGAACTAAACGACCAACAGCAATACCACCGCGCTTCGCCCCGTATTTTGTAACGATAGTCGTTCCCACTTTTTGGTTTATGCGTTTAAAGATTTCTGCGGGCACACGTTTGAACTGCGCGATAGCAATTTTTGTTGTAACCCGGACTGTCGCCTCTTTCCCTAAGGTTAGTACCCCGCACCAAAGACCGAGAACTCTGACAAAGTCTTGATTAAAAGAAGCGTCGGTGTCTCGTTCATAGATCTGCCCCACTCCGATTGTCATTCCGGCCATGCATCGGAGCATGTAAGCAAGATCCGCTGAGATGGCACCAGCCTCAATCCCAATCTGAGTTACTGTGCCTAAGCCCGGAATCACACTAGGTAAAGCAGTGACTGCGCCCTCAGATGCATAGCGCCAGCAGATTTGGTCGGCCCATTTACTTGCAAGTCCATCTTTCGACATCGACGGATGCGCCGCTCGCATATCAGCTATATGACGCGCTACATCTGTGCTGCTTGGTTGCAGCGTTTCTATGGCCTTAAGTACGAGCGTCGTGATTGCTGACTGGTCAGACATTGAATCTCCTGCAATCTAGTTTTAGGGCTACCAGCGGGAACCAGCCGAGGTTGATTCGCCGATATAGTAATTATCGGGGAGCATCGACAGGCAGACATCAACCCATATTGGCAGGTGGTGTTCCCTTGAGCTTGTTGACGATCATCGCGTGCTTATCCGGTTAGCTCCCAAGCCTACTAGATGTAGTGGATCGTGATTTCGCG